>CAMAWG010000028.1 GCA_945861855.1 Rhodoplanes serenus | reverse complement strand
ACCCTGCTTTGGGCCAACCCGCGCAACCCCTACGTCTGGATCGTGCTCGCGGTTACCCTCGGCTTCGGTCTGGTCGGATTCTACGACGACTATCTCAAGGTGACGCGGCAGAGCCATTCGGGCTTCGCCGGCATTGCCCGCCTCGCGATCGAGGCCGCGATCGCGCTCGCCGCCTGCATTGCGATCGCGAGCCTCGGCCGGCCGGCCTTCGCCACCTCGCTGGTTTTTCCGGTGTTCAAGGAAGCCGTCATCAATCTTGGCTGGTTCTTCCCGATCTTCGCCGCCTTCATCATCGTCGGCGCCGGCAATGCCGTGAACCTGACCGATGGGCTCGATGGCCTCGCCATCGGCCCGGTGATGATCGCGGCGGCGAGCTTCGTCGGGATCGCCTATCTCTCCGGCAACGCGGTGTTTGCCGAATATCTGCAAATCCATTTCGTCCCCGACTCCGGCGAGCTTGCGGTGCTGTGCGGGGCGGTGATCGGCGCGGGGCTGGGCTTTCTCTGGTTCAACGCGCCGCCGGCCTCGATCTTCATGGGCGATACGGGCTCGCTCGCGCTAGGCGGCCTGATCGGCTCGGTCGCGGTCGCCACCAAGCACGAGATCGCGCTGGCGATCATCGGCGGGCTGTTCGTGCTCGAAGCGGTGTCGGTGATCGTGCAGGTGGTGTCCTTCAAGCTCACCGGCAAGCGTGTGTTCCGGATGGCGCCGATCCACCACCACTTCGAGCAGCTCGGCTGGACCGAATCGCAGATCGTGATCCGGTTCTGGATCATCTCGATCGTGCTGGCGCTTGCAGGTCTGGCCACGCTCAAGCTGCGATGATCCCCGTCACTGGCTTCGCCGGAAAGAAGGTCGCGCTGTTCGGGCTCGGCGGCTCGGGGCTCGCGAGCGCGCAGGCTTTGGCCGCGGGCGGCGCCGATGTCATCGCCTTCGACGACAGCGCGGCGAGCATCGATAAGGCGCGCGCGGCTGGCATCGCGACCGCCGATCTGCGCCGGATCGACTGGTCGGATATCGCCGCGCTGCTGCTGGCGCCCGGCGTGCCGCTCACCCATCCCGCGCCGCACTGGTCGGTGGAGCTTGCGCGCAGGGCCGGCGCCGAGGTGATCGGCGACGTCGAGCTGTTCTGCCGCGAGCGGCGGCGGCTCGCGCCGAACTCGCCGTTCGTCGCCATCACCGGCACTAACGGCAAGTCCACGACCACGGCGCTCATCCATCATCTGCTGGTGTCAGCCGGCCGTTCCGCGGATCTCGGCGGCAACATCGGCACCGCGGTGCTGACCTTGAAGCCGCCCCGCGCGGACCACGCCCATGTGGTCGAATGCTCGTCCTATCAGATCGATCTTGCCCCGACGCTCGATCCGCGCGTCGGCGTGCTGATCAACGTGAGCGAGGATCATCTCGACCGCCACGGCACGCTTGCGTACTATGCGTCGATCAAGGAGAGGCTGGTCGCGGGCGCGCAGGAGGACGGTGCGGCGGTGGTCGGCGTGGACGACGAATGGTGCGCGGCCGCGGCCGAGCGCATCGCCGCCAAGGGCCGGGCGGTCATACGCATTTCGGTTCGCAAGCGCCTGCCCGAAGGCATCTATGCGCAGAACGGCGAAATCTTCCACGCTTCCGGCGCCAACACGCAGTCGATCGCCAGGCTCGACAACATCGGCTCGCTGCGCGGCCTGCACAACGCGCAGAACGCGGCTTGCGCGGTCGCGGCGACGCTTGCGCTCGGCCTCGATGCGGCGACGATCCAGAAGGGGCTGCGCTCGTTCCCCGGCCTGGCGCACCGCATGGAGCAGGTCGGCCGCAAGGGACCGGTGCTGTTCGTCAACGATTCCAAGGCGACCAACGCGGATTCATCGGCCCAGGCGCTGGCCTGCTTCAACGACATGTTCTGGATCGCCGGGGGCAAGCCCAAGACCGGCGGCATCGCATCGCTGGCGGGCTTCTTTCCGCGCATTCGCAAGGCATACCTGATCGGCGAGGCGGCGGAGGATTTCGCCCGCACGCTTGATGGCAAGGTCGCGTACGAGATGGCCGGCACGCTGGAGCGGGCGGTCGCTCTCGCGGCCCGCGACTCCGGAGCGTCGGGGCTCAACGAGCCGGTGGTGCTGCTGTCGCCGGCCTGCGCGTCGTTCGACCAGTACCGGAATTTCGAGGTGCGCGGCGACCGCTTCCGCGAGCTGGTGCTGGCGCTGCCGGGCGTCGAGACCATCAAGTGACGTCCTGTCCTATCAACGTCATGCCCGGCTTGTGCCGGGCATCCACGTCTTGCTTTGCGATGAAGCAAAGCGTGGATGGCCGGGACAAGCCCGGCCATGACGAACTTAAATGGCGGAAAATTTTGCCAGATTGAGGCGCATTAACATCTTGGAAACCATGCCGCGTCACGACTAGAGCCGGACGAGGAGCGGTCATGGTTTCGCGCACGGTACGCACACCCTTCGGCGATTGGTGGTGGACGGTGGACCGCGCGATTCTGGCGGGGCTGTTCGGGCTCATGCTCGGCGGCATCATCCTGTCGCTGGCCGCGAGCCCGCCGGTTGCGGCGCGGCTCAATCTCGACCCCTTCCACTTCGTCAATCGCCACATCCTGTTCCTGGCGCCGACGATCATCGTACTGCTGACGACGTCGTTTCTCTCGCCGCGACAGATCCGGCGCGTCGCGCTTGCGGTATTCCTGATCAGCCTGTTACTGGTCGCCGTGACGCCGTTCTTCGGCGCCGAGATCAAGGGCGCGCGGCGCTGGCTGGTGATCCTCGGCGTCAATGTGCAGCCCTCGGAGTTCCTGAAACCCGCCTTCGTCATCCTGATCGCCGGGCTGTTCGCCGAATCGACCCGGCGGCCGGAGATGCCGGCCAACACGGCGGCGCTGGTGCTGCTGCTGGTGGTCGCCACGTTGCTGGTGATGCAGCCCGACTTCGGCCAGACCATGCTGGTCGCGCTGGTTTGGGGCGCGCTGTTCTTCATGGCGGGCATGCGGCTCATCTGGGTCGGCGGACTCGCCGGTATCGCTGGCATAGGCCTGGTAGGCGCCTATTTCTCGGTGCCGCATGTGGCGCAGCGCATCCAGCGCTTCATGGATCGCGGCTCGGGCGACAGCTTCAACATCGATCTGGCGCTGGAGAGCTTCGCGCGCGGCGGCTGGTTCGGCCGCGGCCCGGGCGAGGGCACGGTCAAGCGCATCCTGCCAGAGAGCCACACCGACTTCGTCTACGCCGTGGGCGCGGAAGAGTTTGGCATCGTGCTTTGCCTGATGCTGCTGGGGCTGTTCGCCTTCATCGTGATCCGCTCGCTGCGGCACGCGCAGCGCAGCGAGGATCCGTTCAACCGCTTTGCCGCCTCGGGCCTGGCGATTCTGTTCGGGCTGCAATCGGCGATCAACATGGCGGTGAACCTTCACCTCATGCCCGCCAAGGGCATGACCCTGCCGTTCGTCTCTTACGGCGGATCGTCGATGATCTCGCTGGCCTTTGGCATGGGCATGCTGCTCGCGCTGACGCGGGAGCGCCCGCGCTCCGAATATCTGGTGAAGCGCGACCTGGGTCTCGCCGGGAGTCCGGCCTGACCCCTTGTCCTTACCTCCCCCTGAAAGGGGGAGGTCGATTGCGAAGCAATCGGGTGGGGGTCAAACTCAAACAATGACGATGAAAGATGACCCCACCCCGGATCGCCTTCGGCGATCCGACCCTCCCCTTGCAGGGGAGGGAAGAAAAAATTCGGGCGGCGTCCTTGTCGCCGCCGGCGGCACGGGCGGCCATCTGTTTCCCGCCGAGGCGCTGGCCGCGGCGCTGGCCAGGCGGAATGTTGCCGTCGAGCTCGTCACCGACTCCCGCGCGGCGCGCCATGCCGGCGCCTTTCCGCCTGAGGCCGTTCACGTCATCCCGAGCGCCACCATTCGCGGCCGCAATCCGGTGTCGCTGGCCAAGACTGCCAGCGTGCTGGGTTACGGCGTGCTCAAGGCCTGGCTCATGCTGCCGCGGCTGAAGCCGGCGATCGTCGTCGGTTTCGGCGGCTATCCCACCATTCCGCCGCTGCTTGCGGCGGCCCTGCGCGGCATCCCGACGCTGATCCACGAGCAGAACGCGGTGATGGGCCGCGCCAACCGGATAATGGCGCCGCGCGTGCGCGCCATCGCCACAGGCTTTCCCGGCATTCTCAGCCGCGATCCGGCGCTCGGCGCGAAGGCCACGCACACCGGTAATCCGGTGCGCCCGGCGGTGATCGCCGCGGCGGCGACGCCTTATCCGCCGGTTGAGGCTTCCGGGACGCTGCAGCTTCTCGTGTTCGGCGGCAGCCAGGGTGCGCGTGTGATGGCGGACATCGTTCCCCCGGCCATCGAAAGGCTCGAGCCGCGTCTGCGGGCCCGGCTGAAGATCACGCAGCAGGCACGCGAGGAGGACCTTCCGCGCGTCCGCGATACTTACACGAGGCTCCAGGTCGCCTGCGACGTGGCGCCGTTCTTCAAGGACTTGCCCGCGCGCATGGCGGCGAGCCATCTCGTGGTGTCGCGTTCGGGCGCATCCACCGTTGCCGAGCTTTCGGCGATCGGCCGCCCGGGCATCCTGATCCCGCTGCCGCATGCGCTCGACCAGGATCAGCGCGCCAATGCCGGCGTCATGATGGACGCAGGCGGCGCGATCCGCCTCGATCAGGCCGATTTCACCCCCGAGCGGCTCGCGGCCGAGATCGCGGCGCTGGCCGCGGCTCCGCAAAAACTCGCCGGGATGGCGGCGGCGGCCAAGGCGGCCGGCTCGATCGACGCCGCCGATCGGCTCGCCGATTTGGTGCTGCGGGTGGCGGGAATCGCCACGCATTAGCTGTCATGCCCGCGAAAGCAGGCATCCAGTACCACCAGGGTTCATTTTTGAATGGCCTTGCCATAGACCTGTATCACCGACTACTGGATCGTCCGCTTTCGCGGACGATGACAGCCGAGGATATTGTTCGATGAAACTGCCGCGCGAAATCGGTCCGATCCATTTTGTGGGTATCGGCGGCATCGGCATGAGCGGCATCGCCGAGGTGCTGATGAACCTCGGCTACACGGTGCAGGGCTCCGACGCGAGCGACAGCGCCAACGTCAAGCGCCTGCGCGACAAGGGCGCCAAGGTTTCCATCGGCCACAGGGCGGAAAATCTCGACGGTGCCGAGGTGCTGGTGGTGTCGTCGGCGATCAAGCGCGACAATCCTGAACTCGTTGCCGCCCGCGACAAGCGCCTGCCGGTGGTGCGCCGCGCTGAGATGCTGGCTGAGCTGATGCGGTTGAAAAGCTGCGTCGCCGTCGCCGGCACCCACGGCAAGACCACGACCACGTCGCTGGTCGCGGCCTTGTTTGACGCTGCAAACCTCGATCCGACCGTGATCAACGGCGGCATCATCAATGCCTACGGCACTAACGCGCGGCTCGGCGCCGGCGACTGGATGATCGTGGAGGCCGACGAATCCGACGGCACGTTCCTGAAACTGCCGGCCGATATCGCGATCGTCACTAACATCGACGCCGAGCACCTCGACCACTTCAAGACCTTCGCCGCGGTGCAGGACGCGTTCCGGGCCTTCATCGAGAACGTGCCGTTCTACGGATTCGCCGTGATGTGCACCGATCACCCGATCGTGCAGCGGCTGGTGGGCCGGATCGAGGACCGCCGCATCGTCACCTACGGCGAGAATCCGCAGGCTGACGTGCGGCTCACCGATCTCCGCAACGACGGCGGCCGGCAGACCTTCACGGTGCTGTTCCGCGACCGCAACGGCCAGACCGTACACGCCATCAGGGATCTGACGTTGCCGATGCCCGGCCGCCACAACGCGCTTAACGCAACCTCGGCGGTTGCGGTGGCGCATGAACTGAAGATGTCCGACGAGGCGATCCGCAAGGCGTTGGCTGGTTTCGGCGGCGTGCGGCGGCGCTTCACCCGCGCGGGCGAGTGGAACGGCGTCACCATTATCGACGACTACGGCCACCATCCGGTCGAGATCGCCGCCGTGCTCAAGGCCGCGCGCGAATCGACCAACGGCCAGGTGATCGCTGTGGTGCAGCCGCATCGCTACACCAGGCTGCAGTCGCTGTTCGAGCCGTTCTCGACCTGCTTCAACGACGCCGACGCCGTGGTGGTCGCCGATGTCTACCCGGCGGGCGAGGCGCCTATCGAGGGAGTCGACCGCGATCATCTGGTCACCGCCGTGCGTGCGCGTGGCCACCGGCAGGTCATCGCGCTGCCCGGCCAGCCGCAGCTCGCCGGCATCGTGAAGGGTCTCGCCAAGCCCGGCGATTATGTGGTCTGCCTGGGCGCCGGCAACATTACGCAATGGGCCTATTCGCTGGAAGGCGAGTTGAAGGCGCTCGGCTGATGAGCTTCCCGGATATCGCTCCGGAATTGAAATCCAAAGCGCCGAAGCTGCGCGGCCGGTTGCTGTCGAACCAGTCGCTCGCCGAGCTGACCTGGTTCCGCGTCGGCGGTCCGGCGCAAGCGCTGTTCATGCCGGAGGACGAATCCGATCTCGCGTATTTCCTCGGCGCGCTGTCTGCCGAGATTCCGGTGATAGTGGTGGGCCTAGGCTCGAACCTGATCGTGCGCGACGGCGGTATCCCGGGCGTCGTGGTGCGGCTCGGCCGGGGCTTCAACGAGGTCGCGGTCGAAGGCACCCGCATCAAGGCCGGCACGGCCGTGCCGGACGTCAAGGTTGCGCGCGCGGCGCAGGAGGCGGGCCTTGCCGGCCTCGCATTCCTGCGCGGCATCCCGGGCGCCATCGGCGGCGCGCTGCGGATGAACGGCGGCGCCTACGGCCGCGAGACCAAGGATGCGCTGGTCGCGGCGCGCGCGGTTGACCGGGCCGGCCGTATCCACGAACTGAGCAATGCCGACATGCACTACACGTATCGGCACTGCGGCGCGCCGGAGGATTTCATCTTCACCGAGGCGACCTTCGAAGGCACGCCCGGCGACCGCGCTGCCATCGCTGCCGAGATGGACAAGATCACCGAGTCGCGGGAGGCGACGCAGCCGATCAAGAGCCGCACCGGCGGCTCGACCTTCAAGAACCCGCCCGGCGCAAAGGCCTGGCAACTGATCGACGCCGCCGGCTGCCGCGGGCTGACGGTCGGCGGCGCGCAGGTCTCGGAGTTGCACTGCAATTTCCTGATCAATCTCGGCACCGCCACCGCCGCCGACATCGAGACGCTGGGCGAGACCGTGCGGCGGCGCGTGAGAGCGAGTTCCGGCGTCGAGCTGGAATGGGAAATCAAGCGCATCGGCGTCGCCGCCTGAGGGCAATGCCACCGAAGCGAGCTTGCAATTGCTGGATTCCACAGCCGCCTGAGTCGGTTACTCGAAGGTCCGAAGATTTCGATTCCGGACGCGCAGCCTGAGTCATTTTTGTCACGGCCCGGAAGCTTCGCCTCGTGCGCCTCGCCGCGCGGGATTCACCTTTGGCTGCCAGCGGGTTAGCGTGAAATCTGATTCGCGGAGCGGCAGTGACGCGCAACAATGATCCGATCTTGGTCGTCGGGGGTGGACTCGGCGGCGCTTCTGTTTCGCTTGCGCTGGCGCGCAAGGGCTTCCGCGTGCGCCTGCTCGAACAGGCGCCGGAGTTCGGCGTCATCGGCTACGGCATCCAGCTTGGCCCCAACGTCTTCCCGATGTTCGATCGCCTCGGCGTCACCGATGCTGTGCTGGCGAAATCGATCGTCCCCAAGGCCGTGCTGATGATCGACTCGGTCGACGCCGGCGTCATCGCCCGCGTGCCGACCGGGGCGGCGTCGTTCCGCGAGCGGTTCAAGCATCCCTACATCGTCATTCATCGTGTCGACCTGCACCGCATCCTGCTCGACGCCTGCGAGGCGGAGCCCAACATCGAGCTGATGCCGCTCACCGGCGCCGAATATTTCGAAGACCAGGGCGATCATGTGCGGCTGCGGACCACCGACAACCGCACCATCGAGGGCGCGGCCGTGGTCGGCGCCGACGGCCTGCGCTCCACCGTCCGCCAGCAGATGCTCGACGAAGGCGAGCCGAGGATGGTCGGCTTCGTCGCGCATCGCACCATCGTGCCGATGGCCGACGTGAAGGCCGACGTGCATCGCGACGAGGTGGTGCTCTGGTCCGGGCCGGGCTTCCACATCGTGCACTATCCGCTGCGCGCCGGCACGTTGTTCAACATTGTTGCGGTGTTCAAGACCTCGACCTACCTGGAGCGAGGCGACATCGCGAGCTACCGCGCCGATCTCGATCACACCTATCGGAACTCGCATCCGGCGATGAAATCGCTGCTGGCGATGATGGACCTGGAGCGGCGCTGGGTGATCTCCGACCGCGATCCGATCCGGCACTGGAGCAAGGGGCGAGTGACGCTCGTGGGCGACGCCGCGCATCCGACCTTACAATCGCTGGCGCAAGGCGCCTGCATTGCGATCGAGGATGCGGTCTGCCTCGCCGAGTGCATTGAGCTTGCGGACGGCGACATTGCGCAGGCGTTCCGCGCCTACGAAAACGCGCGATATCTACGCACCGCGCGGGTGCAATACGAATCCCGCTACCTCTGGGACAATTTCTATCACCTTGGCGGAATCGAGCGCGAGGTGATGCGCAACGCCTGGTCCACACGCGGCGACGGGGACGTGCTCGAGTGCCTGGGCTGGCTGTATGACGGCATCCGTCTGCCGCAGCGTAAGGGAGCCGCGGCATGAGCAAGCACGTCGCGATCCTGATGGGCGGCTGGTCGGCCGAGCGCGAGATCAGCCTGCGCTCGGGCCGGGCCTGCGCCGACGCCGCCGAGCGCGCGGGCTTCCGCGTCACCCGCGTCGACGTCGGGCGCGACATCGCCGCGGTCCTCGCTGCGCTCAGGCCCGATGCGGCGCTGAACGTGCTGCATGGCCGTCCGGGGGAGGATGGCACGCTGCAGGGCATCCTGGAGATTCTCGGCATTCCCTACAGCCATTCCGGCGTCCTTGCGTCGGCGCTCGCCATGCAGAAGGACGTCGCCAAGGTGGTCATGGCCGCTGCCGGCGTGGCCGTGCCGGAGGGCAGGGTGGTGTCGCGGCAGGAGGCTGCCGCCGGCCATCCGATGCAGCGGCCCTATGTCATCAAGCCGATCGCCGAAGGCTCGAGCGTCGGAGTCTTCATTGTCACCGAGCAGCACGAACATCCGCCGCAGGAACTGACACGCGACGACTGGGCGTTCGGCGAGCAAATCCTGGTCGAGCGCTATATCCCGGGCAAGGAACTGACCTGTGCGGTGGTGGCGGACAAGGCCACGGACGTCATCGAGATCGTCGCAGCCACGCAATTCTACGACTACGAGGCGAAATACGCCCCCGGCGGCTCTAAACATCTGCTGCCGGCGCCAATTTTACCTTTTGTTTACCAAGAGGTCCGAAGACTAGCCCTCAAGGCGCATCACGCCCTCGGCTGTCGAGGCGTGAGCCGTGCCGACTTCCGCTACGACGACCAAGCCGTGGGGACGGAGGGGCTCGTCTGTCTTGAGGTCAATACTCAACCCGGCATGACCGAAACCTCGCTCGTGCCTGAGCTCGCGATCCACGCGGGCATGACGTTCGATGAGCTGGTGCGATGGATGGTCGAAGACGCCTCGCTGAACCGGTGACCGACGGCGCTCACGCGCGCGCGGCGGCCGGCACGGCGCCGGGGTCGCGACGCATGCGCGCCCGTTCGAGCTTCGGCTTCGGCCGCAATCGACTGGCGCGCACGCTGCGCCGCTGGCTCGGGCCGATCGACACCTGGCATCTGCCGCGCGGCGCGGGCATCGCGGCGGCGCTGGCATTCATCTTGGCGAGCGTCGCCTATGGCACGGTGCGCGGCGGGCATCTGCCGGCGATCGTGAGCGAGCTGCGCGATTTCCGCGACGCCGTCGCCAATGCGGCGGGCTTCCGTATCGAGTCGGTCGCGCTCGCCGGCCAGCGAAGGCTGACGCGCGATGAAATTCTCGCCACCGCCGGAATCAGCGGCCGGTCGTCGCTTCTGTTCCTCGACGCCGCCGAGGCGCGGGCGCAGCTCAAGGCCAACCCCTGGATCGCTGAAGCCACGGTGCTCAAGCTCTATCCGGGCCGGCTGCACATCGCGGTGACCGAGCGCGATGCCTTCGCGCTCTGGCAGCGGAACGGCAAGGTCGAGGTGATCGCCGAGGACGGCACGGTGGTCGAATCCTATGTGGACCAGCGCTTCGCCAAGCTGCCGCTGGTGGTGGGCGTGGGTGCCGAGACCCGGGCCAAGGAGTTCCTTGCGCTGCTCGACCAATACCCGCTGATCCGCGACCGGCTCCACGCCGCCGTGCTCGTCGCCGAGCGGCGCTGGAATGTCTTGCTCAAGAACGGCATCGATGTGCGGCTCCCGGAAGCCGACGCGGCGCAGGCGCTCGACACGCTGGTGAAGCTCGACCGCGACAACAAGATTCTGAGCCGCGACATCGCTGCGATCGATCTGCGTCTGCCGGACCGCGTGACGGTGCGGCTGTCCGTGGAGGCCGCCGCGGCCCGCCAGGACGCGCTCAACAAGGACAAGAAGCCGAAGAAGAAGGGAGGCGCCGCATGAGCCTCCAGGACGGCTTCACTCCGAAGATGCGGCCCGTTTCGCCGCGCCGGTCGGCGGTCGTCGCCGCTCTCGACATCGGCACCAGCAAGATCGTCTGCCTGATCGCGCGGCTCAAGCCGCAGGGCCCCCAGGACGTGCTGCGGCGGCGCAGCCACAGGATCGAAATTCTCGGGCTCGGCCATACCGAGGCGCGCGGCATGAAGGCTGGCGCCGTAATCAATCTGGCGGAGGCCGAGGAGGCGGTGCGTCATGCCGTCGATCTCGCCGAGCGCGATGCGTCGGTACAGCTTGAATCGGTTGTGCTGTCGCTGTCGTCGAGCCGCCCCTCCAGCGAATTCTTCTCGGTCAATGTCAACGTCGCGGGCTCTAACGTCACCGAGGGCGACATCGCCCGGGCGCTGTCGGCCGGCTGCAATCATTCCGTCCGCGACGGCCGCATCGTGCTGCATTCGATGCCCATCGGCTATGCGCTCGACGGTGTGCGCGGTGTGGGCGAGCCGCGCGGCATGCTGGCCCGTGAGTTCGGCGTCGACATGCACATGGTGACCGCCGATTTCGCGGCGGCCCGCAATCTGATGCTGGTGGTCGAACGCTGCCACCTCGAAGTCGAGACCCTGGTGGCCTCGCCCTATGTCGCCGGCCTTTCCGCGATCGCCGACGACGAGGCCGATGTCGGCGCGGCGCTGATCGACATGGGCGCCGGCACCACCTCCATGGCGGTGTTCTCCGGCGGCCGCTTCACCTGCGCCGACGGCTTCGGCCTGGGCGGCAACAACATCACGATGGACTTGGCACGCGGGCTGAACGCTCGTATCTCTGATGCGGAACGAATCAAGACGTTCTACGGAAGCGTGCTCGCGGGAGGTTCGGACGAGCGCGACATGATTTCGGTGCCTGCGGTCAGCGACGACGACCGAGAGCCCCCCCAGTTCGTGTCGCGCGCGAGTTTGGTGCGCATCATCAAGCCGAGAGTCGAGGAGATTCTCGAAATGGTCCGAGACCGCCTGGCGGCTTCGCCGTTCGCGTCGGAGCCGCGCGCCCGCGCGATCTTCACCGGTGGCGGAAGCCAGTTGACCGGATTGCCAGAGCTTGCCGCGCGCATCCTCAACCGGCCGGTCCGCATCGGCCGCCCGCTCGGCATCTCCGGGCTGCCCGAGGCGGCCAAGGGCCCGGCATTCGCCGTTGCAACCGGCCTTCTGGTCTATCCGCAGGCGGCGCATCTGGAACATTTCGAACCGCGGCGAACGCGGCACCTGATGACAGGAACGGGCTACATCGCCCGGGTCGGACGATGGCTCCGGGAGAGCTTCTGATGACCCGCACGAGATTCACTTCGAGTTTCACCCCGAGTTTCATCCATCGGCCGGAGGCTGCCCGGCTCGACCTGGCGGCGTCGCATGACGCGCGCCCAATCAAGAGGCAAATATGAGCATCAACCTGAAGATCCCCGATATCCGCGAGCTGAAGCCGAGGCTGACCGTGTTTGGCGTTGGCGGAGCCGGCGGAAACGCCGTCAACAACATGATCACGGCCGGGCTTCAGGGGGTCGACTTCGTGGTCGCCAACACCGATGCCCAGGCGCTGACCATGTCCAAGGCCGAGCGCATCATCCAGATGGGCGTGCAGGTGACCGAGGGTCTCGGCGCAGGCTCCCAGCCCGACGTGGGGCGCGCCGCGGCCGAGGAGGTGATCGACGAGATCCGCGATCATCTGACGGGCGCGCATATGGTGTTCGTCACCGCCGGCATGGGCGGCGGCACCGGCACCGGAGCGGCTCCGGTCATCGCCCGCTGCGCCAAGGAGCTCGGCATCCTCACCGTCGGCGTGGTGACCAAGCCGTTCCACTTCGAGGGCCAGCGCCGCATGAGGTTCGCGGAAGCGGGCATCGCCGAGCTGCAGAAGTGCGTCGACACCCAGATCATCATCCCGAACCAGAATCTGTTCCGGGTGGCGAACGAGAAGACGACCTTCGCCGACGCCTTCGCCATGGCGGACCAGGTGCTCTACTCCGGCGTTGCCTGCATCACCGACCTGATGGTGAAGGAAGGCCTGATCAACCTCGACTTCGCCGACGTGCGCGCCATCATGCGCGAAATGGGCAAGGCGATGATGGGCACCGGCGAGGCCTCGGGCGAGAAGCGCGCGCTGCGCGCGGCCGAAGCCGCGATCGCCAACCCGCTGATCGACGACGTGTCGATGAAGGGCGCCCGCGGTCTCCTGATCTCGATCACCGGCGGCAAGGACCTCACGCTGTATGAGGTCGACGAAGCTGCCACCCGCATCCGCGAAGAGGTCGATCAGGAAGCCAACATCATCGTCGGCGCGACCTTCGACGAAGGGCTTGAAGGCATCATCCGTGTCTCGGTGGTGGCGACCGGCATCGATCATATCGCAACCGCGGTGCGCCCGCAGGGCGAGACCCGCATCGCCGAACTGACCCAGAAGCTCCGCGTCGACACCCAGCGCATCTCTGCCGAGCGCATCGAGCCGCGCCCGGCACAGGCGCCTGCGGCCTTGCGCCCCTCGGTCGAGCAGGCCGCCACCGCGGCGGTGGCCGCGGCTCTGGCCTCTACCGACGACGTGACGATTCGCCCGATCACACCGAAGCCTTCGCTGTTCGTTGAGCCGGTCATGGCCGAGCCGGCTCCGCAGGACATGCCCAAGGCTTTCATACCTCCGCTGCCCGAACGGGCAGGCCGCGGCCCGCGCATGCCCCGGATCGACGAACTGCCGATGCCGGCCCAGAACGAGATCCGCGCCCAGCGGGGCGAGATCGAGGAGGCCGGCCCGGAAAAGCAGCGCATGACGCTGTTGCAGCGGCTGGCTCAGGTCGGGCTTGGCCGCCGCGATGACAGCGAGGCGAAGGAACCGCAGCAGGCGGCGCCGGTCGAACGGACACCCATGCCGCCTTTGCCCAAGCGTCAGCCGGTCCGGATGCCGGACCCGGTGTCGGAATACGCCAAACGGCCACCCGCGCCGGCGCCCCAGGGGCTCGATATCCACGGCCGGCAGGCTCTTCCTGTGCACAAGCCTGTGGACGATGACCAACTCGAAATCCCGGCCTTCCTCCGCCGCCAGGCCAATTGAACGGCCGCGGCTGAAACCGTTTCCGATCCCGGCGGCAACGCCGGGATCGGCCCTCAGCCCGAAAATGCCCGGGCTGTTAACGTAAGCTGATGATGTTGCTTGTTGTTTTTGGCCGCAAGACGTAAGTGCCGGCTCCCGGTTATTCTGGAGAGCCCTGTCCGGCCGCTTGCCACAATCGTTATGCGCATGGTCCGCAGGCCGCGTTTGAGGCAGCTTTGCGGCGGTTTGGCGGTAACAGTCGGTAAGAAACCGTGAGTTGGCGCTGATTCGTACTCGGGCTAAATTGCTCTCCGACAAGGGGGATTTCTGCTGAGTGTGGCGGGGGGCCGCGGCGCAAGCTGCAAATCTAACCTCCGGCATATTTGGCGAAAGTGAGAACCTTCCGGGTTCTCAAGGGCTGCACGCTTCGCGTGCATGGGATTGGAAGAGCATACAATTCTAGGCATGAAATCGGGCCGGCAGACCACCTTACGCCAACAGACCGCAGTCAGCGGCATCGGAGTCCATTCCGGCTCTCCTGCCACGCTGACCATGCTGCCGGCGGAAGCCGACACCGGAATCGTGTTCGTGCGCTGCGGTATCGACGGTCAGCCGGACCGTGAAATCTGCGCCAATGTCCGCGCCGTCACCGCCACCGAATTTGCCACCGTCCTCGGCGACGCCGCCGGGCCGCTCTGCTCGACCGCCGAGCATGTGCTCGCGGCGCTGTCGGGCCTTGGCGTCGACAACGCCGTCATCGAGATCGATGGGCCGGAAGTGCCGATCATGGACGGCAGCGCTGCGCCGTTCGTCGACGCGATCGATCAGGTTGGCTTGGTCACGCTACCGGTGCCGCGGCGCTACATCCGGGTCTTGAAGCCGGTCCGCGTCGCCAAGGGCGATTGCTACGGCGAACTTCGCCCGCATCCGCAGGGCTTCCGGGTCGAGCTGGAAATCGACTTCGACCACCCGCTGATCGGTCGGCAAGGGATTGAGCTCGACATCGAGCCCGGCACCTTCCGCCGTGAACTGGCGCGGGCTCGCACCTTCGGCTTCATGCGCGACGTGGCGAAGCTCTGGAGCGCGGGCTACGCGCTTGGCGCCTCGTTCGAGAACACCCTGGTCGTCAACGAACAGCGGCTGCTCAATCCCGAAGGCTTGCGCTTCGCCGACGAGTTCGCCCGCCACAAGGCGCTCGACGCCATCGGCGATCTCGCGCTCGCCGGCTCGCCGTTGCTCGGCGCCTATCGTTCGGTGCGCGGCGGCCACAAGCTCAACCATGCGGTGCTGTCGGCGCTGATGGCCGATCCCTCGGCATGGGTGCTGGTCGAGGGCCCGGAAATCCGCCCGGAAATCCGGCAGGAGGCGCCCCGCCGCGCCATCCGCGGCCATGCCGACCTGGCCACCGACCTGGCCACCGGCCTGGTGGCGCCGGCCTATGGCCCGGACGTCTCCTGAATTCGACCGCCACATTCCGGGCCGAATGTCCGCATAAACGGTCGGTCAACCTTTATTTTTCAAATAGATAGGGGTCGCGGGTCGGACCGCGCAGGGGCTCCACGCTTCGCATGCAGACGCGTCGAATTTCATCAGCCGGCCTTCTGGCGCGTGCGCCGCTCGCGCGGCTGCTGCTTTTGGCCGCGCTGTCCGTCCCGCTCGGCGCGTGCAGCCTGTTCAACAAGGACGATCCGGTCGCCCCCGACGAGCCGCCGGAGAAGCTCTACAACGAGGGCATCTTTCTGCTCGACAAGCGGAAGGACTTCAAGGACGCGGCCAAGAAGTTCGAAGAGGTCGAGCGCCAGCACCCGTATTCGGAATGGGCGCGCAAGTCGCTCATCATGGTGGCCTATGCGAAATACGAGGCGCGCGAATACGAAGATTCGATTTCGGCGGCGCGGCGATTCGTGACCTTGCATCCGGGCAGCCCCGATGCGGCCTATGCGCAGTTCCTGATCGGCTCGGCGTATTTCGATCAGATCCCCGACATCACCCGCGATCAAGGGCGGACCGAGAAAGCGATCGCCGCTCTGGACGAGGTGTCGCGCAAATATCCGGATTCGGAATATGCGCAGAACGCCAAGCGGAAGATCGAAATCGCGCGCGACCAGCTCGCCGGCAAGGAGATGGAAACCGGCCGCTACTACCTCAACCGGAAGGATTTCACCGGCGCGATCAACCGGTTCAAGATCGTGGTCACCCAGTTCCAGACTACGCGTCACGTCGAGGAGGCGCTGATGCGCCTGACCGAGGCTTACATGGCGCTCGGCGTGGCAACCGAGGCGCAGACCGCGGCCGCCGTGCTCGGGCACAATTTCCCCGACAGCCGCTGGTATTCCGACGCCTACCGGCTGGTGAAGGCGGGCGGCTTCGAGCCGACCGAGAACAAGGGCTCCTGGATCAGCCGGGCCTTTGCCAACATCAAATCGCCCTTCGCCAGCAGCAAGAGCTAGGCGCCGTCCACAGCCGCGCGCGCCGTCATGCCCCGCGAATGCGGGGCATCCAGTATTCTCAGTCGGCTTGTTAGAATCGCACACGACTGTGTTTACTGGATCATCCGCTGAAGCTTGTCCCCGCGCAGGCGGAGACGGATGATACCGTCGTAGTTGAGGAAACCATGCTGGCCCGGCTCTCGATCCGAGACATCGTGCTGATCGACCGGCTCGACATCGATTTCGTGTCGGGCCTGTCGGTGCTGACCGGCGAGACCGGAGCCGGCAAGTCGATCCTGCTCGATGCCTTTGCGCTGGCGCTCGGCGCTCGCGGCGACGCCACGCTGGTGCGCCAGGGCATGGAGCAGGGCCAGGTCACCGCGATGTTCGAACTGCCGGCCAGGCATCCGGCGCGCGCGCAACTCTCCGACATTGCCGCCGATGAGCCGGTGATCCTGCGGCGCGTGCAGTTTTCCGACGGCCGCACCCGCGCCTTCGTCAACGACCAGCCGGTGAGCGTGCAGGCGCTGCAGGCGCTGGGCGCGGCGCTCGTGGAGATCCACGGCCAGCACGACGCGCGCGCGCTGGTCGATGCGGGGACGCATCGCGGGCTGCTCGACGCCTATGGCCGGCTCGAAGCTGATGCCTCGGCGATCGAAAAGCTCTGGACCGCGCGGCGCGAGGCCGAGGAGGCGGTCGCCCGCCATCGCGCCGATGTCGAGCGCGCGGCGCGCGAGGCGGAATGGCTGCGCCACGCGGTCGAGGAACTGACCAGGCTCGCGCCGCAACCCGGCGAGGAAACCGCGCTGGCGGACCGCCGCGCTTCCATGATGCAGGCCGAGAAGATCGCCGGCGACCTTCGCGACGCCCATGACGCGGTGGCGGGCAGCGCCTCCCCCGTCCCCGCGCTTGCCGCGGCGGTGCGGCGGCTGGAGCGCCGGGGCACCCAGGCGCCGGCGCTGGTCGAGCCTGCGGTGAAGTCGCTCGACGCAGCCCTCAACTCGCTCGACGAGGCGAGGGGCCATCTTGAGCACGCGCTGCGGGTGGCCGACCACGACCCGCAGGAGCTGGAGCGGATCGAGGAGCGGCTGTTCGCGCTGCGCGCCGCCGGGCGCAAGTACAATTCGCCGGTCGATGCGCTCAATGCGCTCGCCGAGAAGTATGTCGCCGACCTTGCATTGATCGATGCCGGGGCCGAGCGGCTGGCGGCATTGGAGAAGGCGGCGAAGGAGGCAGGCACCCGCTTTGCCGCGGACGCGGCGAAGCTGTCGGCGGCGCGGAAGAAATCGGCGGAAAAGCTCGACAAGGCGGTCAACGGCGAGTTGAAGCCGCTCAAGCTCGAGCGCGCGAAATTCTCAACGCAGGTCGAAAGCGATCCCGCGGCGGCGGGCCCGAACGGCATCGACCGCGTCGAGTTCTGGGTGCAGACCAATCCGGGCACGCGCCCCGGCCCCTTGATGAAGGTCGCCTCCGGCGGCGAACTCGCGCGGTTTCTTCTCGCGCTCAAGGTCGTGCTGGCGGATCGCGGCTCCGCGCCGACGCTCGTATTCGACGAGATCGACACCGGCGTGGGCGGCGCTGTCGCCGACGCCATCGGCGTGCGGCTCGCGCGGCTGGGCACCCGCGTCCAGGTGGTCACCGTGACGCATGCGCCGCAGGTCGCCGCGCGCGCCGAGCGGCACTACCTCATCACCAAGGATGCGCTGGAGAAGGGCAAGCGGGTCGCGACCCGCGTCACTGAGTTGGCTGCGCCGCGACGCCGCGAGGAGATCGCGCGGATGCTGGCCGGAGCCGAAATCACCGAGGAGGCGCGCGCCGCCGCCGAGAAGCTCATTCGCGCGGCGGCGGGATAGAGCGAGAAGCTTCTCTGGCATTGCGCCAGAGAAGCTCCTTCGTCATCAGCGCTTGATCACCGGGTTCAGACGATAGCCCGACGGCATCACGGTGTTCAGGCGATAGGCCGCAGGCATCACGGGGTTCAGGCGATGACCCGCAGGCAGCACAGGGTTCAGACGGTAGGACGTGCTGACGACAGGCTTCGGGGCAGCAGCACTTGCCACGGTGGGCAAGCCGAACGTGGTGACAACCGCCGCGGCGATCGCGGCTGAAGCCAGAAGCTTATGGGAGAATGGGCGCATGGTAGTCTCCATTGGGGGATGAGCGGCCATTGTCGGCCCGATAGTGATTGGTCGATTGAGTTCCCGCGCGGTTCATCGCCGGTATCGAAATAAGTCAGCGCCGGGCGAGCGGTCCTGTTGGCGCGCTCGGACCTCCGGCAAGGTAATCGAATAGGGATGCGTTGCTGCAGTGCACTTGTGCGCTGCGCATCGCAGTGCGTTCGGTGGCAGTGACGGTGTGTGACGTGGACCGGACATTGGAACCGCGTCGGAATCCCATCGCCATTGTCACGCCGGAGGCTCCCAACTAGTCTCGCAATTCGGAACGGTCAGCCTACTGATCGATTCCTTCGTGTGAACGGGGGGTTGCGCGGTGGGGCTTGGGGCAAGGCTCGTCGCTCTCATTTTGCTGGCCGCCGTGCCGGTATTTCTGATTCAGATCGTTCACGAATTCGAGCTTCGTGAGGTCCGCGCGGTCAGGCTTATCAACACCTCCGAGACGCTGGCCGGCCTAATTTCCGCTCGACAGGACCGTTTGGTCGAAGGCGCTCGTTTCTTGCTTTTGGGTGCTTCGCAATTTCAATCGGTACGCGACAAGAACGGCGAAGCCTGCAATCGCGTGCTTCAGCAAATCGGCACGCAAGTTCCTGAACTGACCGCGATGGCCGTGCTGACGCCTGCCGGAGACCGATGGTGTGTCAGCCTTACGGGCGCCGGCCCGATGAATCTCGCCGACCGGAACTATTTCCAGGCTGCCGTCGGTTCCGGGGTGATGCAGTCCAGCGACTACATCGTCGGTCGACAGACCGGATTGGGCAGTATCGCGTTTACCTATCCGGTCCTCGGACCGACGGGGACCATCGAATCGGTGTTGTTCCTGGCGTACAAGACCAGCGTGCTCTCGCAGATGCTTAACGAGCCTCCGCTTCCGCCCGGCGCAACGGTGATGCTCGTGGATCGAACCGGCACGGTCGCGGCGCGCTGGCCCGATCCCGACCGGTGGATCGGGCAGAACCTGATTTCGTCCGACCCGGTGCGCCGTGCCGTGAATGACAAACGGGGTGTGATGCGAGGGCGCGCTGAATGGGCGGGACCCGGCGAGTATGCGTTTGCCTTTGCCCCTATGCAGCCGCCCGCCAATCTCACTGTCCTGGTGGGACTGCCGCTGGCCGCTTCTTTGCACGAAGCGGATTTGATTTTCTGGTGGGAACTTGGATGGACGATCCTGATTTTCGTCCTGGCGGCATTGGCTGCGATTGTCGGCGCGCATTTTATGGTGGGACGGCCGCTTCGGCAGCTTCACACTGCCGTGGACGAGCTGGCTCGCGGAGACGTCCACCCCGCGCAGTCAAATCCCATAGCCACCAGGGAACTTCGTTCCCTCGCGGATCACTTCGAGACCATGGGCCGCGCACTCCATCAGCGCCAAACCCAGTTGCGCGAGGCGCTGCAGCAGAAGGAAATTTTGCTGCAGGAGGTCAACCATCGCGTGAAGAACAGTCTCCAACTGGTCGCAAGCCTGTTTGGGCTGCAACGCGCCCATATCAAGGACCCGGAAGCTCGTCGCCAGTTCGACGAGGCCGGCCGCCGCATCAACACCGTCGCCCAGATCCATCAGCGTTTGTATCAGGATGAGAACGTCGATCGCGTTGCCGTCGACCGGTTTTTGCATGAACTCTGCGGTGAGCTGAGCAGCGTGATGGACGGAAACGGAAAGGTCGATCTCGTTTGCGAGGCCTCGCCGTGTCACCTGCCTACGGATCAGATCATTCCGGTTGCCCTGATCGTCAACGAGCTGATCACTAACGCATTCAAATACAGCTACCCCGGCGACGGCGGCGGCACAATCCGTGTCGATTGCCATCTGGAATTCAAGACCCTGGTGCTTTCCGTTTCGGACGATGGCATTAAACTGCCAGAAGACTTCGAGCCTGCGAAAAGCCGGGGCCTCGGGATGAAAATGATAGGCGCGTTGTCCAAGCAACTCCGCGCCACGCTGCAAGTGGCGCAAGATTCCGGAAGCAAATCGTTCATCTTGCGAATGCCGATCCAGGAGTGAAGATGATCCATTCACAACGTTCGTTCCATTCGCCTTTCTTCTTGATGGCGGCGATACCCGGCGACGGCGGGGACGAGACTCACGGTTCTTCCGGACCCGCTCCCGATGCCGCGCCGCCCTTGCGCGTGCTCATTGTCGAGGACGAGGGTCTGGTCGCGATGAACATCGAGAGCGCTTTGACCGAGGCGGGGTTCAAGGTCATGGGCATCGTGGACACCGAAGCCGATGCGGTGGCCGCGGCTGAACGGCTTCAGCCTGACGTTGTTGTCATGGACGTCACGCTGCGCGAAGGCAACGGGATTTCGGCCGGCAAGGCGATCGTGGAAAAAATCAAAGCCCGGATTGTTTTCGTTTCTGGCAATTCCGATCCACGAACGCTTGCGGAAGCCGAAAAGGTGAGCCCCGGCGCTTTCATTCGAAAGCCTTTCGCCACCGACCGCCTGGCAAGGCTCATTGAGGACGCGCTGGCGACGAAAAATTGAAGATATTCGCCACTTCGCTGATTCTCGGCTGGCTTGCATCACCGCCACGTCCAGATATGATTTTCAGAACGACAAAATGCCCACTCGCATCGGATTCGAAATCCCATCGTCATGTTCCGTCGTGACACGCCTGCCGAAGCTGAATTCCGCATGGAAGTGCGGACGTGGCTCGAGGCCAATCTTCCGGCCGCGCTGCGCGGGCGCACGACGCGCCCGCCGCCGTCGGAGCTGATGCCCTGGTATCACACGCTGTCGCGCAAGGGCTGGATCGCGCCGCATTGGCCCAGGCAGTACGGCGGAATGGGCGCCACGCTCAACGAACAGATCGTCATGACGGAGGAGCTGGCGCGCGTCGGCGCGCCGCATCTGCCGGTGCAGGGTCTCAATCACATCGGCCCGATCCTCATGGAGTTCGCCAGCGACGCGCAGAAGGCGCAGCATCTGCCGCCCATCGTTGAGGGCTCGGTGATCTGGTGCCAGGGTTATTCCGAGCCGGGCGCGGGCTCCGACCTCGCCAGCCTTTCGACCCGGGCGACGCTCGAAGGCGACCATTTCGTGATCAAGGGTCACAAGATCTGGACCACCTGGGCCCACCATTCGGACTGGATGTTCGCGCTGGTGCGCACCGATCCGCAGGCCCAGCCGCGGCACGCCGGCATCAGCTTCCTGCTGATCGACATGCACAGCCCGGGAATCACTGTCAGGCCGATCAAGACGATCGCCGGCGACGATGAGTTCAGCGAGGTGTTCTTCGACGACGTCATCGTGCCGGCTGGAAACCTGATCGGCAAGCTGCATGACGGCTGGCGCATCGCCAACGCGCTCTTAGGGCACGAGCGCCTCGGCACCTCGAACCCGCAATTCGCTCTGATGGCGCTGGAGCGCATCAGGACGATGGCGCGCGCGTCCGGCATCATGGCCGACCCGGCGTTCCAGGACCGGCTCGCGGCGGCCGCCATAAACGTCACCGTGCTGACAGCGCTGTTCAGCCATGCGGTGGAATTGACCAACAGCGCGCAAAGCCCGGGGCCGGAATCGTCGATCATCAAGATCTTCGCGTCCGAGCTTCTTCAGGCGCTCGGCGAGCTCGCGGTCGAAGCGGCCGGCGGACACGCGCCGGCGGACGGGCCGATCGCCACGGACTTCGGCGAGGTTGATGTGGCAACGGCGTTCCTTCAGGCGCGGCGCGTGACGATCTACGGCGGCTCGTCGGAAATCCAGCGCAACGTCGTCGCCCGCCGCGTTCTGAACCTGCCGAACTGACGGGCGCCGCGTTTCATGGACCTGCATCTGACCTCTGAGCAGACCTTGTTGCGCGACAGCGCCGCCAAATTCATTGGCGCGGCGGGTGCGAAGGTGGCGCGCGGGTTTCGCGGGCAGGAATTGAGCTTCGCGCCGGCGCGGCTGCGGGAGGCGGGAGAGCTCGGCTGGCTTGGCATGCTCGTCCCGGATTCCGCCAACGGCCTCGGTCTCGGCCTCACCGAGCTTGCCCTGGTGCTTGAGCAGGCGGGGCGAGGGCTCGTCTGCGAGCCGATCGGGCTTGCCGCGATCTCGGCCGCCGCGCTCGCCCAGGCGCGCGCGCCGCATCCGATGCTGGAGCGGGTGACGACCGGCGCGGTGCTGGTCGTGCCGGCGCTGCAGGAAGGCGCGTTCGGCGACGACCCGCTTGCGCCGCGTACGCAAGTCGCGGGAGAGGGCGGCGCGCTCCGGGTGACCGGGACCAAGGCCTTCGTGTGCGCCGACGGCGCCGACGGCTTTCTCGTCAGCGCCAGCGGCCGCGATGGGCCGGAGCTCTGCTATGTGGCCCGGAGCGCTTCCGGCTGTACGCTGGCGGCGACGCAGACGGTGGACGGCCGCAGGCTTTCGACGCTCAGCCTCAAGGATGCTCCGGCCGATCCCGTCCCGTCGCGCCAGTCATCGCGGAGCGCGGTGGACGCGCTGCACAATCTTGCATTGTTCGCCCTGTCCGCCGAATTGCTCGGCGTGATGGAAAAGGCGCAGGAGATCACGTTCGATTACCTGCGCATCCGCAAGCAGTTCGGCAAGCCGATCGGCAGCTTCCAGGCGCTGCAGCACAAGGCGGTCGACATCTACATCAAGACCGAGGCGCTGCGGTCGCTGGTGTTCCAGATCGCGGCCAACAACGACCCCTATCGCATCAATCCCGCGCTCACCGCCGCGGCGAAAGCCAAGGCGTCGGAAGATGCCTTGACGGTGACCCAGGCCTGCATCCAGCTTCACGGCGGGATCGGATTCACCGACGAGCACGAGATCGGCCTCTACCTCAAGCGGGCGATGCTGCTGTCGTCGCTGTTCGGGAATGCGGCGGCGCAGCGCCGCCGCTATGTCGCGCTCGCCGGACTGACGGCGTAGCGCGCCGCCATGAAGCCCGCAGCTCCGCTCGATATCGCCGTCGTCGGGTGGCATTCCCACGACGAGATGTTCGATGCGATCGGCGCCGATCTCCGCAAGGCCGGGCATCGGATCGTGCGGCATGCGGATCGCGCCGCATTTGAGGCCGCGGCCGGCCCGTTGGCCGGCATCGACGTTTTGCTGTGCGTCGCGGTTTTCCCGCTGACCCGCGCGATGTTTTCCGTGGCGCCGCGGCTGCGCGCCATCGTGTCCGCCGTGACCGGCATCGACGGCGTCGATCTGGCGGCGGCCACCGAACGCACCGTGGTCGTCGCCAATGCGCAGACCGACGAGAACATCGTCGGCATGGCAGAGGCGACGGTGTTGATGATCCTCGCCGCGCTCTACGATCTCGACGGCGCGCAGGAGCGCATCCGGCAGGGCCTGTGGCGTCCGCCGCAGCTCAAGGCGAGCCAGTTGCGCGGCAAGACTGTCGGTCTGGTTGGGCTCGGGCGCATCGGGCGGGAAACCGCGCGCCTCTTGGCGCCGTGGGGCGCCAGTTTGCAATACAGCGCGCGCCGCGACGCCGATCTCACGGGCCTGCCGCCGATGCCGCGCGTCGATCTCGACACCTTGATGCGAACCAGCGACGTGGTCGTGGTTCTGGCAAGCCTCAACCCCGAGACGCGGGGGCTGGTCGGCGCGGACCGGCTGCGGCTGATGAAGAAGACCGCTATCCTGGTCAACATGGCGCGCGGCCCGATCGTCGACGAGGCGGCGCTGGCCGAGGCGCTGAAGAGCAAGGCGATCGCGGGTGCGGCGCTCGATGTTTTCGCGGTCGAGCCGCTGCCGGCCGAGAGCCCGCTGCGCGGACTGCCGAACACGATCCTGACGCCGCACATGATCGGCCACACCATCGAGGCCCATCATTCGCTGGAGGTTGCGACCCGCGAGAACCTCGATCTTGTCTTGTCCGGCCAGCCCCCGCGCTATGTCGTCAACCCGGCGGTGCTGTCGGCGTGGACCGCGAAATGGGGCGCGAAGCCATAGGCATAAAAAAGTAGGGCTCCCTTTCGGGAGCCCTACCGGCGCAGGCCCTTGTGGCCTCACTCAGGCCCGCCGCATCAGTGGCCAAGCCTACAACCATCCACATGCGAATGGAACGGGTATGGAACGCGCCGCGGCGCGAATATATTGAGGCTTATGGCCACGCCGAAACCCCACCGCGATTCCAGGCTTGCCGTCGAGGAGATGACGGAGCGCCAGGCGGGGCGCGAGTACGCGCGGCTGGAGGCCGAGATCAAGGGTCACGACGAGCGTTACTATCAGAAGGATGCGCCGACCGTGTCGGACGCGGACTACGATGCGCTGCGGCGGCGCTACGAGGCGATCGAGCAACGATTCCCGGACCTGCGCACGCTGGACAGCCTGTCGCGCAAGGTCGGCGCCGCGCCCTCGCGCGGCTTCGCCAAGGTGCGCCACGCGGTGCCGATGCTGTCCCTGCAGAACGCCTTCAGCGAGGAGGACGTGGGGGACTTCGTCGGGCGCATCCGCCGCTTCCTCAATCTGCCGGAGGACGAGGCGCTCGCTTTCACCGCCGAGCCGAAGATCGACGGATTGTCGATGTCGCTGCGCTACGAGAACGGCACGTTCGTTAAGGCGGCCACCCGCGGCGACGGGTTCGAGGGCGAGGACGTCACCGCCAACATCCGCACGCTGAAGGAAATCCCCGACAGGCTCAAAGGAAAAAACATTCCGGCGGTCTGCGAGGCGCGCGGCGAGGTCTACATGACCAAGCCGGATTTTCTGGCGCTGAACAAGCGGCAGGCCGAGGCCGGCGAGCCGGTGTTTGCCAACCCGCGCAACTCCGCGGCGGGCTCGCTGCGCCAGAAGGACGCCAGCGTCACCGCGTCGCGCACGCTGCATTTCTTCGCCTACGGTTGGGGTGAGATGGGCGAGATGCCGGCGCAGACGCAGTCCGGCATGCTGAAATGGCTCAAGGCCGCGGGCTTCCAGACCAACCCGCTGTGGCGCCTCGCGCGCTCGGTGGACGACATGCTGGCGTTCCACCGCGACATCGGGCTTGAGCGCGCCAAGCTCGACTACGACATCGACGGCGTCGTCTACAAGCTCGACCGGCTCGACTGGCAGGAGCGGCTGGGCTTTGTCTCGCGGAGCCCCCGCTGGGCCATCGCGCACAAGTTTCCGGCCGAGCGCGCGACCACGGTGCTGCGCGACATCGAGATCCAGGTCGGCCGCACCGGCGCGCTGACGCCCGTGGCCAAGCTCGAACCGGTCACCGTCGGCGGCGTGGTGGTGCAGAACGCCTCGCTGCACAACGAAGACTACATCAAGGGGATCGGCAACGACGGCAATCCGATCCGCGGGGGCACCGACATCCGCATCGGCGACACGGTGACGATCCAGCGCGCCGGCGACGTCATCCCGCAGATCGTCGATGTGGTGCTGGAGCTGCGGCCGAGGAGCGCCAGGCCCTACCAGTTCCCGGACAAGTGCCCGGCCTGCGGCAGCCATGCGGTGCGCGAGGAGGACGAGGCGGTGCGCCGCTGCACCGGCGGTTTGATCTGCCCGGCGCAGCAGGTCGAGCGGCTGCGCCATTTCGTGTCGCGCAACGCCTTCGATATCGAAGGCTTCGGTGAGAAGCAGGTGCAGGCATTCCACGCCGACGGATTGGTGATGGAGCCGGCGGACATCTTTACGCTGGCGGAGCGCGATCGCCGATCGGCCAAGAAGCTGATGGACCGTGAGGGCTATGGCGAGACCTCGGTCAAGAACCTGTTCGATGCCATCGATGCGCGGCGCAATGTGCCGCTGAACCGGCTGATCTACGCGCTGGGTATCCGCCACATCGGCGAGACCAATGCGCGGCTCTTGGCGCTGCACTACCCGACCGTCGAGGCGCTGCGAGACGCCGCAACTGCCGCCAAGCCGCCGGGTGGTGAGAAGGGCGATAAGGGCAACGACGCCTGGCAGGAGTTGAACGCCACGGAAGGCATCGGCGAGGTGGTGGCCCTGGCGGTGGTCGAATTTTTCAAGGAAAAGCACAACCGCGAGGCGCTGGCCCGGCTGCTGAAGGAGATCGACGTCACGGCGCTGGAGCGGCCGCGGCAGGACTCTCCGGTCGCCGGCAAGACCGTGGTGTTCACCGGCGCGCTGGAGAAGATGACCCGCGACGAGGCCAAGGCGATGGCCGAGCGGCTCGGCGCCAAGGTCGCGGGCTCGGTGTCGAAGAAGACCGATTACCTGGTCGCGGGGCCGGGCGCGGGATCGAAACTCGCCGAGGCCAAGAAGCACGATGTGGCGGTGCTGAGCGAGGACGACTGGTTCAAGCTGATAGGGCACTGAGTGTCATGCCCGCGAATGCGGGGCATCCAGTACGCCCGGCCATTCGGCTGAATTGAGCACGTTTGCGATGACTGGATCGTCCGCTTTCGCGGACGATGACAGCAACATTCCTACGGCCGCCGCACCAAGAGCGCGAAGCCGACCGCCAGCGCCGCCACCAATGCGACCATCAGCATCGCCAGCGGCACCGCCGTGGGCGAATCCGCCAGCAGCGTGCCGGCGTATTGGGTGACCGCGGCGCCGAGCGCCATCTGCGAAAATCCGGTGATGCCCGCGGCGGTCCCCGCCGCCTGCGGGCGCACGCTGACCGCGCCGGCGATGGCGCCGGGCAGCAGCAGGCCGTTGCCGAACGAGATGATCAGTTGCGGCAGAAACACGATGATCGGCCCCCAGTGCATCGCGTAGGCCGCGAGGGCCAGCGCGAGGATGACGCCGACCACCTCCATGCCGATGCCCCACCAGATCATCCTGTCGATGCCGAAGCGGGTGGACAGGCGGGAGGCGCCGAAGTTGCCGGCCATGTAGCCGACCGACGAGATCGCGAACCAGATGCCGTATTCCGCGGAGCTGCGCTCCATCAATGTGATGATGACGTGCGGCCCGCCGCCGAGGAATGCAAAGAACGTCGACGAGCCGAACGCGCCGGCGCAGACATAGCCGGCGAATTTCGCGCTCTTGGTCAGCGCAACGAGGTCGCGGAAGAAGCCCTGCGGCGCGCCGGGCGGCGCATTCAGCCCGCGCGTCTCCGGCAGCGCGAACGCGGCCCAGGTCACCACCATGGCGCTGGTGATGGCGGTGAACAGGAAGATCGATTCCCAGCCGAACGCGGTGTCGAGCAACCCGCCGATCAGCGGGCCGAGCGTCGGCACCACCACCATGACGGTGGCCACGAGCCCGATCACCGCCGCGGCGCGATTCCTGTCGAACAGATCGCGGATGATGGCGCGGCTGACGACGATGCCGGCGGATGCGCCGAACGCCTGCAGCACGCGCGCCAGGATCAGGCTGCCGGCACTGGCCATGGCGATGGCCAGTACGCTCGCCGCGGCGGTGAGCGCGAGGCCGGCCAGCATCACCGGCCGGCGGCCGAAGCGGTCGGACAGCGGCCCCATCACGAGCTGGCCCGCCGCCAGCGCCAGGAGATAGACCGAAACGGTGAGCTGAATCGTGGCGACGTCGGAGGCAAGCCGGTTGGCCATTTCCGGCAGCGCCGGCACCACGATGTTGAGCGTGGTCGGGCCGATGGCGGTCATCGCCATCAGCAGGAGCAGCAGGCCCCACGGCGTCGCGGTTGCGCGTGGCTCGTCGCGCAGTCGTTTGGCGTCGTTGTCCACGCGGGCCCTTCAGCCCTGCCCGAGTGGCCGCGTCGCGGCTCCGAGCCAGGCCCGCGTCTCGTCGTCGACCAGCGGCGCCAGCGTCTGCGCCACGCGCGCGTGATAGGTGTCGAGCCAGGACACTTCTCCCGCGTCGAGCAGCGTTCGCTCGATCAGCCGCCGGTCGATCGGCGCGAGCGTCAGGGTCTCGAAGGCGTTGAGCGTCTTCTCGGCGCCCGCGACCTTCTCGCCCTCCACCACCAGCACCAGGTTCTCGATGCGGATGCCGTATTCGCCGGCTTTGTAATAGCCGGGCTCGTTCGACAGGATCATGCCGCGCTTGAGCGGCGTGTTGCCGAGCTTGGAGATGCGCGCCGGGCCCTCGTGCACCGAAAGATAGCTGCCGACGCCGTGGCCGGTGCCGTGCTCGAAGTCGAGGCCATGCGCCCACAGCGCCTGGCGCGCAAACGGATCGAGTTGCGCGCCCGCGGTGCCGTCGGGGAACACCGCGCGGGCGATGGCGATGTGGCCCTTGAGCACCAGCGTGAAGCGCTCGCGCATCTCCGGCGTGGGCGTGCCGACTGCGACGGTGCGGGTGATGTCGGTGGTGCCGTCCTGGTACTGTCCGCCGGAGTCGATCAAAAACAATTCGCCCGGCGCGATCCTGCGGTTGGTCGAGCGCGTCACGCGGTAGTGCACGATGGCGCCGTCCGGCCCGGCGCCGGAGATGCTCGGGAACGACACGTCCTTGAGCAGCCCCGTGTCGCGGCGGAAGCTCTCCAGCGCCTCGACCGCGCCGATCTCGGTGAGCTTGCCTTGCGGCGCCTCGCGGTCGAACCAGGCGAGGAAGCGCGTCACCGCCGCGCCGTCGCGCGCATGCGCGGCGCGCGCACCCTCGATCTCGACCGGGTTCTTGATAGCCTTCATCATGGCGATCGGGTCGAGCCCGCGCGTCGCCTTGCCGCCTGCGTCATTGATGATGCGCGACAGCGAATCGGCGCCGGTCGCCTGATCGAGCCGCACGGTGCGGCCGGCAGCGCCGAGCGCCTTGAGATCGCCGATTAAGGCCGGGGGCTCGCGCACCTCGGTCGCCTCTTCGAGCTTGTGGCGGACCGCGTTGGAGAGCTTCGCGCTTTCGATGTAGAGCGCCGGGCGTCCCTCCTTCGGCACGATGGCGAAGGCGAGCGGCAGCGGCGTGTGTGCGACGTCGGCCCCGCGGACGTTGAAGGTCCAGGCCACGGCGTGCGGATCGGAGATCACCAGCGCGTCGGCGCGCAGGGTCGCGATCTCGGCGCGGATTTTTTCGAGCTTCGAGCTTGTCGCCTCGCCGGCGAATTTCAGATCGTGCAGCGCCACCGGGCCGAGCGGCGGCGCCGGCCGGTCGATCCAGATCGCATCGACCGGATTGGGCTCGGCGGGCGAAAGCGTCGCACCGGCATTGGCGCAGGCGCGCGCGAGCCGCTCCGCGCCTTCGGCGGTGTGCAGCCACGGGTCGTAGCCGAGCTTGGCGCCGGCCGGCAGGTTCTGCTCCAGCCAGCGCTCGGGCGGCGTTTCGGCGATCGGCACGATCTCGAAAACGGCCGCGTCCACCTGGTCGCGCGCCTGAAGCGTGTAGCGGCCATCGACGAACAGGGCGGCCCGGCCGGCAAGCACCAGGGTCACGCCGGCGGAGCCGGTGAAGCCGGTCAGCCAGAGCAGCCGCTCCTCGGAGGGCGGGACGTATTCGTTCTGGTGGCGGTCGGCGCGGGGCAGGATGAAGCCCGCAAGCCCGGCCCGGGCCAGTTCGGCGCGCAGCGCTAGGACGCGGGGCCCGGTTTGCGCCGGTTGCGGATCGTCGAACGACTGGAAACGGGCCTCGAACATCGCCGCAATCTATGGGTCGGGGCAGGGCCGGGCAATTGCGCGGCCGGTTGACGCGCCCGTTTGGCTGCAATCGGGGCGATCCAATTTATGTGCAATGCAACATAAAGTCTCCGATGCAACCATCGCCGGACTTGATCCATTCGATCAAAAATCTGAATTAGTCGTTAGATTATATGAACTTAATAGGTGAGACATGCAATCTTGACGCTACTCCTTTCGCGCTGGCGGACTATGTTGCGTTGCAGAAAAGACGGGTGGCGAAGGGGAGCCATCGGCGGTCTTTCGGAACAGAAGGAGTCCCCCTCATGTCCACGGTCGCCTACGACGTCTCCACCGCCCGGGCCGGATTGCCGGTTGCCGCGCCGGTTCGCAAGCGTCCAGGCCTGTTTGCCCGCATCCTGGCTCGCATGATCGAGGCCCGCGAGAGGCAGGCGATGGACGAGATCCGGCGTCATGGCCTGCGGCTGCCGCGCGAGCTGGAAGAGGCCGGCTGGAAGATCAACGAGCGCAACGAGGATTCGCTGCCATTCGTGCGCTGAAGCCCCCGCTTGGGGCTCCTCGGCCTCGGTCCCGTAATAGCCGCATCATCGCCTCCAACCTGAGGCGATGATGCAGCAGGGACAATGGACCTATGCTCCATCGCCAATGCTAATGGAGCCTGGAATCGCTATTATGCTGCAGCGCGGTAGTTCCTGGAATCGGCATTGGGAGCGACCGCAGCATCAGGACAACCGTATGGCTGCGTTGGCATTCGGCGGCTGCAAGTCACCCGATCTGGCGCCCCGGCGCGGTGCCCTGCTACGCTGGCTGGATGCGCTTGCGGAGCGGCAGATGAGGCATTCGCTGAGCGTCATCAGCCGCGCTCAGACCGACCGCGCCACCATCACCGGGGTGACCCAGCCGTCCAGCGCGAACGAGCGTTCCAGCACCAGTCCCTGCGACCGGTAGGCGGCCAGCGCCGCGTTGGCCTGCGAAGCCAGAACTCCCGAGATCACCATCCGCGCATTCGGCATGAGCTGCCGCGCCGTCGGCGCGGCCAGCCGCTGCAGCGGATGCAGCAGGATGTTCGCCGTCACCAGATCGTAGGGCGCGCGCGCGACCACCTGTGGCGCGCGCAGGTCCCCCGCATGCACCACGGTGACCAGCGCGCCGACGCCGTTCCTTTGCGCGTTGGCCCGCGCGTTCTGCACGGCGCGCGGGTCGATGTCGGTCGCCAGCACCGGCACGCGGTAGAGCTTCGCCGCGGCAATCGCCAGCACGCCCGAGCCCGTGCCGATGTCGAGGATGTGGCGCGGCCGCGGGCCTCGGCGCGCCAGCGCGTCCAGCGCCAGCAGGCAGCCGCGCGTCGTGCCGTGATGGCCGGTGCCGAAGGCGGTCGCGGCCTCGATTTCGATGCCGATGCGATGACTGGGCACGCGCGTGCGGTCGTGCGCGCCGTGCACGACGAAGCGTCCGGCGGCGACCGGCTTGAGGCCTTCAAGGCTTTCCTTGACCCAGTCGCGCGCTGCAACGCGCTCCACCTTCACAGTGCTTGCCGACTTCTCGTCGCCGGCGAGCGCGATCATCTCGCGCAGTTCGGCTTTCACCGGTTCTTTCCGAAAATGGATGTCGACCTGCCAGCTCTTGTCCGGAAGCTCGAAGGCTGCGCAGGCGACCTCGGACGGATCGAGGCTCTCGGCCAGGAAGTTGGCGATGCGGCGTGCCGACGCCTCGTCGGCGGTCAGCCGCGCGACGAAGGTTGAGCCATTTGTGCTGGATTTGTTTCTGACGTTGGTCACAGCGGTTTATGCACGGGGCAAAGGGAAACTTCCACAGCAATTATCGACAGGATATAGACAGCCTTGTGAACCGCTTGATGCGGTCGCGATCGTGACATTTCCTCCACTGGTCCACAGGGCACCGCATGGATATCGCCGACAAGATCGCCTGCGCCGAAGTTATCCAGAACTGGGGCTTCGCGCGCGACCAGGGGCGCTGGGACGATCTTGCGGCGATCTTTCATCCCGGCGGCGAAATCGCGGTGTCGTGGTTTCGCGGGCCGTATCCGGAGTTCGTCGCGCATTGCCAGCGCAACTTCGGCCGTGGCAGCGCGGCCAAGCATCTGCTGTGGCCGGCGCGCGTCGCCGTGAACGGCGCCCGCGCCACTGCCGAAACCAGCGTGGCCATCCTGGTGCGCCAGACCATCGAGGGTGTGGAGGTGGATCTCACCTCCAATGGCCGCTTCCTCGACCGGCTGGAGCGCCGCGACGGCGTCTGGCGCATGATCGAGCGCGCGGCGCTGTACGAGAAGGACCGTCTCGATCCGGTCGAGCCGTCGGAAAGATTTGCCGCGATGATGGCGAAATCCGACGCCGGAAAATACCCGGCGCCGTATCGCTACATGGCCTACCGGGTGCACGCCTCGGGCCGCGCGCTGGCGGAGCCGGTGCATTACGACGGCCGGCCGGAGACCGAGGCGCTCAAGGTGCGCTACGCGGCCTGGCTTGCGGGAAAATAGCCGGCGCCGCTCTCGCTCAGTGGACGACGACAACCGGAATGGCCGTGTGGGTGAGCACCTTGTTGGTGACGCTGCCGAGCAGCACGGCGGAAATGCCGCTGCGCCCGTGCGAGGCCATGATGATGGCGTCGCAGCCCTTGTCGTTGGCGGCCTGGATGATCGCCTCGTAGGGATGCTCGTGCTCCACCTGCACGGTGTCGCAGGGAACGCCGGCCTTCCTTGCCGCCTCGGCCACGTCGCCCAGCACCTTGCCGGCATGCCGCTTCATGGCTTCGCCGTGTTGCGCGAAGGCCTCCGACATCTGGCGCGAGCGCGATTCCGGCACGTCGAACACATTGAACGGCGCCTCGACGATCACCGCCGTCACCTTGGCGCCGACCGATTTCGCCAGCCCCAGGCCATGCGCGACGGCCTTGCCGGCCAGCACCGAGCCGTCGGTCGCGATCAGGATATTCCGGTACATGCGATTCCTCCGTTGCCCGGGCCCATTCCCGGGCCCGCGCCGAATGGTTCAGCCAACGTGAAAAGCTTCGCGCCGCGAGACCGCAGGAGCATTGATCTAGCGCAAAGGTTGCGGCGTCAGTCCCAGCCGTAGCGCCGGCCCATGTAGAAGGGCGGCGGCGGCAGGCGGCGAATGCGCATGTCGCGATCCTCGAACACCGGCGGGCCTGAGTCGCGCTGCCAGTAGATCGGGCGGTCGTCGCGATAGATCCGGCGCTCCGGCACCGATCCGGTGACGTCGCCATAGCCGGGCCGGTCGTATCGCGGCACCTGCCGCGCCACCGCCGGCGCACTGCGGCTCGGGATGTCGCCGAACAGCACCACGCGGGTGTTGGCCATGCCCTCCTGCCGGACCAGATCGAACAGGACGCGGGCGTTCTCAAGCCCGAGCCGCACGCAGCCGTGCGACGCCGGCCGGCCGATCGCCTTGCCGTGCATGGTGCCGTGGATCGCGTGGCCCCTGGTGGTGAAGAAGATCGAGTGCGGCATCGGCGCGTCGTCCCACTCGCGGCTGAAGTGGTCCTTCTCCATGCGGAACGGCTTGAACGCGCCGCCCGGCGTGTCGTAGCCGCGCAGCCCCGTGGACACCGGCCAGGTGTGAATCCGCGCGCCGTCCTGCGAGACGGTCATCGTCTGCGCCGACTTGTCGATCTCGATCAGGAGGGCCGCGGAGGCGGGCAGGGCGAAAAACGCGACGGCTGCGATCGCCGCCAACAGGGGACGAAGGAGACACATGACGAAAAACCCACCCGACCTCGATGCCGCGCGGCAAGTGTAGCACATCGGCGGGCGGGATTGTGGCAGGCCCGGAAAGCAAGACCGCCCCGCCGGTGTCGCGGTGGGGCGGCCAGGGATGAGTCGTACAGGGTCGCATAGTGCCGGGTCGCTTGGTCCTGCGCGGGGGAGGCCCGCGCAGTCTCATAGGCCGGCGGCGTCCTATTTCGCCGCCATGCCGTAGGCGCGGACGGCGCGCGGGCCGTCGCAATTGCAGTCGCGCAGGTCGCGCACCGTGCCGGGGATTTCGCGCTCCTCGACCACGCGCTGCCGCTGCGTGTTGTACTTGTGCTCGACCAGGTTGACGTTGGTGTTGACGCGCTTGGTGTCGACGTTGCGCTTGGTCAGCACCAACTCCTTCTCGATCACGGTGTGGTTGTGCTCGATGGTGCCGACGTTGCGGGTCTCCTGCTCGTGGACGATCAGGTGGTTGGTCTCGATCACCCGCCGCGACGGCGCCACCGACCTGGTCTCGATGACCCGCGAGTGGTCGACGTCCCGGGTTGTCTTCACCACCTCCTGGGAGTCGTATTTTTTGGGGGCAGGGCACTTGTAGCAGTCGCTTCGATAGCTGCGGCCGTCCGCGGCGAAAGCCGGGGTGGCGGCAAGGGCCAGCCCGAGGACCAGCAAGGTCCCCAGGGGCGCTGTGAGGCACTTCATGGCAACGCTCCTTTGGTTTGACGCGGACCATTCCGCGTTTGGGTAATTGGCTCGGAGCCTTGGGCCGAGCCCCCCGTTGGCCGCCTCACAGTGGGGAGATGTTAGCCGGGAAGCGGGTATGGTTAACGGTAGGCGTCTACTACCTAAGTTATTATATTTGCTTATGAATTTTTCCGGACTGAACCGGGTCAAACGTCTCGCTTTGGCAGATGCCGCCTGCGATTGCGCGCGTTGCGCGGGCGCGCGAAATGAACGACACATCGGCAAACACGCGGGCCGCCGAAGGCCGGAACACACGGGAATCCCCAGCATGATCGACATGCGAATGGACGGGCGCTGCGCGCTGATCACCGGCGGCAGCCAGGGCATCGGCTTCGCCGCCGCCATGAACTTCATGCGCGCGGGCGCGAGCGTCGCGATCGTCGCCCGCCGGCCCGCCGTGCTGGAGGAGGCGCGCGCGAGCCTCGCCCGCGAGGGAAAGGGCAAGGTTGTCGCCATCGCCGCCGACGTCAGCAAGGCGGAGGACTGCGCCCGCATCTTCGCCACCGCCGAGGCGGCGCTCGGCCGCGTCGACGTGCTGCTCAACAACGCCGGCACCCATTCCAACGGGCCGTTCGAGGCCGCGACCGACGCGATCTGGCAGGCCGACTTCGACCTCAAGCTGTTCTCGGCGATCCGCCTCGCGCGGGCGGCGTTTCCCGGCATGAAGGCGCGCAAGTGGGGCCGCATCGTCAACGTGCTCAACAGCGGCGCGAAATGGCCGCGCCACGGCAGCGCGCCGACCTCGGTCACGCGCGCGGCCGGCATGGCGCTGACCAAGGTGCTGTCGAACGAGGGCGCCGTCCACAACGTGCTGGTCAACGCCGTGCTGGTCGGCCTGATCCAGACCGACCAGTGGGTGCGCGGCCACGCCAAGGAGAACAA
>CAMAWG010000027.1 GCA_945861855.1 Rhodoplanes serenus | reverse complement strand
ACGGTGTCGCCAACCCAATTTAGAAATATTTTTGCGGATTGCGTCACGCGATAATAGACAAAAAGTAGGCATCGGCCCTTCGGCCGATCTCTCAAAATTATCAAGTTCTTGAAATCGCTGGCGCTCCCTGGGGGAATCGAACCCCCGTTTCAGCCTTGAGAGGGCCGCGTCCTAACCGCTAGACGAAGGGAGCGAGCGCGGGGTCTGAAATAGCCCCGATCCCGCGGGCAGGCAAGCGGGATGGTACTTGGCCGCCAGAAGATGCCGAAAAATGCATCGCCGTCATTCCGGGGCGCGCCGAAGGCGCGAGCCCGGAATCTATAACCCCTGCATTTCCTTATTTATTGAGACAGGGGTTATGGATTCCGGCACTCGCGTTGCTCGGCCGGAATGACGGCGGAGAGTCTTCCGGCAACCTGCCAAAGCCTCACGGCTCGTTGGCAAAGCGCAGCCGCCCGGTGGGCCGCAGCGTTTTCAGGTCAAATGTCCGCACCTCGACCGTGCCGCCCTGCTCGATCGTCACCGCGATCCGGTCGCCGGCGACCGCGGTCGCGGTCACCTTGGCGCCCTTGGGCAGCAGCGCGGTGACCTCCGCCTGTGCCACGCTTCCATCGGAGCGGAAAAAGCGATAGCCGATGACGCCGATGACGACGGCGATGCCGAGCAGGGTCGCGAAGCCGGAGATCAGCATCAGCCATCGCACCTTGGCGACGATCCTTTGCTGTTCGGGGGGAAGCGGCTTCTCGTCGTCGTCCGAAGTGCTCATATTCACGAAGACTCTTGTCCAGGAAGAGAATGCCGCACCCTAGCAGGGAAACGATCAACGTCCCCAGCGATCAGGCCGGCGAACGGCTCGACCGCGTGCTGGCCTCCGCCAGCGCGCTGTCGCGCACGCGCCTCAAGGCGCTGATCCTCGAAGGCGCGGTGACGATCGGCGCCCGCACGATCCGCGATCCGGGCTATCGCGTCAACGCCGGCGAGAGCATCGCGGTCGAGGTGCCGCCGCCCGAGGCGGCCGAGCCCGAGGGCGAGAACATCCCGCTCAACGTGGTGTTCGAGGATGAGGAGATCGTCGTCATCGACAAGCCCGCGGGCCTCGTGGTGCATCCGGCCGCGGGCCACGCCGCCGGCACCTTGGTCAACGCGCTGATCGCGCACTGCGGCGCGAGCCTCTCCGGCATCGGCGGGGTCAAGCGGCCGGGCATCGTGCACCGGCTCGACAAGGACACCACCGGGCTCATGGTGGTCGCCAAGACCGACCGCGCGCACCAGTCGCTCGCAGCCCAGTTCGCCGACCACGGCCGCACCGGCCCGCTGCGGCGCGCCTATCTGGCGTTTGCCTGGGGCGCGCCGGCCCGCCCGAAAGGCACCATCGACGAGCCGATCGACCGCCACCCCCACCGCCGGGACCGGTTGGCGGTGCGCGCGGGCGGAAGGGCCGCGGTCACCCACTGGCAGGTGCTGGAGCGGTTTGACGGCAAGAAAAGCGAGAAGCCCGTCGCCAGCCTGATCGAATGCCGGCTGGAAACCGGGCGCACCCACCAGATCCGCGTCCACCTGGCTCATGCCGGGCACCCGCTGATGGGCGATACGGTCTATGGCCCCGGCTTCAAGACCAAGGCCAGCCGGCTGCCCGCGCCGGCGCGGGAGGCCCTGGAGTCTCTTGGCAGACAGGCCCTCCATGCTTATCTGCTGGTCATTGCACATCCGAAGTCAGACGAAAGACTGGAGTTCCGCTCGGAACTTCCGGCCGACCTCGTCCGTTTACATCACAGCCTCGCCGCCGTTTGACCCCGCCACACCAGCTCAAAAATCCCTGAAATTCCAGGGAGTTGATGAGGTGCGACAACAGACGCCGGGGGTCACGATGGTGTGAAGGCGGTTTATCTTCCTTTTGCCCCATTCGCTTCGTTATAATGCTGCACTGCGGTCGGGGACATTGCGGCCGTAGAGCATGAAGTGCCGTCGGCTCGGGGAGCGACGGTGCACATCGCCCGCCGGATGATCCGGGGGCAAACGAATGGAGGGCGCTGTCATGGCCCGGACTGCGGCTTTGCCGATCATGACCGCTGAAGGCGGTCTGACCCGTTATCTCGAAGAAATCCGCCGGTTCCCGATGCTGGAACCGCAGCAGGAATTCATGCTGGCCAAGCGCTGGAAGGAGCACGGCGATCGTGGCGCCGCGCACCAGCTCGTCACCAGCCATCTAAGACTCGTGGCCAAGATTGCCATGGGCTACCGCGGCTACGGCCTGCCGATCTCCGAAGTGATCTCGGAGGGCAACGTCGGCCTGATGCAGGCGGTCAAGCGGTTCGAGCCCGACAAGGGCTTCCGCCTCGCCACCTATGCGATGTGGTGGATCAAGGCGTCGATCCAGGAATACATCCTGCGCTCGTGGTCGCTCGTGAAGATGGGCACCACCGCGAACCAGAAGAAGCTGTTCTTCAACCTGCGCAAGGCCAAGAGCAAGATCTCGGCGCTGCAGGAAGGCGACCTGCGCCCCGATCAGGTGGATATCATCGCCAAGCGGCTCGGCGTCACCACCCAGGACGTCATCGACATGAACCGCCGTCTCGGCGGCGACGCGTCGCTCAACGCGCCGATCCGCGAGGATGGCGACTCCGGCGAATGGCAGGATTGGCTCGCCGACGACAGCGAGAGCCAGGAAACCGTGATGGCCGCGCACGAGGAGCTCGACAACCGCCGCAAGGCGCTGTCGTCGGCGCTCGACGTGCTCAACGAACGCGAGCGGCGCATCTTCGAGGCGCGCCGCCTCGCCGACGATCCGGTCACGCTCGAGGAGCTGGCCGCGGAGTTCGGCGTGTCCCGCGAGCGCGTGCGCCAGATCGAGGTCCGCGCCTTCGAGAAGGTGCAGAAGGCGGTCAAGAACCGTGTCGCCGCAATGGAAACGCCGTCGGCTCAGCCCGCCGCTGTGACCGCGCACTGACGCGCGCGCGGTTCCAAGATCGACAAACGCCGCCGTAAGGCGGCGTTTTTGTTTGGGGCCGGTTTGATTTGGCGCGCGAACAGGCGCATACGGGGTCCAAGGGAAGCCCATGACGATCTTCAAATGCCCGCATTGCAAGGCGAGATATGAGCTGATCGTGACTCACGTCTCGTTCCGGCAGCGCAGCTACGCCAATTGTCAGGTGTGCTGGAAGACCATGTATAGCTGGGACAGTTCCCGCGTCCCCCGCTTTACACTCCTGGAAAAACCCGACACAGCACGCGCTCCTGTTTAAGACCGGCGGCAGACTCGTTGGCAAATGCCTCGATTTTGTTCAAATGTGGGGGATGAGCATCAACAGCGATTCGCACAGCGACCCGTGCCCCGTCACGGACGACATGCTGGGAGCGCTCTACCGCTCGAGCAAGGATGGCCTGCCGGAGCTGATCGCGACGGTCAGCCCGGATGTCAGGGCGGCGCTCGCCTTGTATTGCTACCGCCGAGGCCACCTCAAAGGGATCGGTCTCGCCATCGCATCGACCTGCAATGAATACGATCTGACGACCTGGGGCGGAACAGCAGGCGCGGCGCTGTACGCGCGATCCCGCGAGACCGCTTAGGCAGCGCCCGCCGCATCCCAATACGTCGCGCGGCAGACCATCACGCTGGCCAGCGGCTCGCTGCGCAAGAGCCTGCCGATCGTCGATGAAGAGGTCGATCCGGACGACGGCGCGGAATCCGAGCCGCCCGTGTCCACCGAACCCGAGCCGCCTGCGTCCGCCTGAACTGCGGAGTCAGAGCGTCACTGCTTCCACGCGGCGAAGGCCTGGTTGAACGCCTGCTCGCCGGGCGTGCCCTTCTCCATCGCAAGGATGGCGCGGCGGTTGTTGTTGTAGATGATCGGGATATCGAACCACGATCGCTCCTTGAGGAACTGCAGGTTGCGCTGCATGTCGGTTTCAAGCGACGACAGCCCGATCAGGAAATAGCCGGGCGTCACCGGGACCGCGAGGCCGGCGAGCGGCACGCCGCGCGTCGACTCGGCCTGCTTCATCAGCACGCCGGGCACCTTCTGAACGCCGCCCGACGATGAATCCCCCGGCAGGCTGAACACGATCTCGATGGTGTGGCTCGCCGGCAGCGACGGGTCGGTGTTGCGGCGGAGCGACAGGGTCACGGTCATCTTGCGATCCGGCACCTCGATGTCGGCTCGCACCGTGAGCTCCGGCGGACGTCCGGGCGTCGCCGGCCGCAGTTCCGTGCGCCAGAGCGCCGTGCCGACGAAGCGCTTGCCCTGCGGATCGTCCGGCTCTTCTTCGTAAAGCACCACGCGCTGTGCCACTGCCGGTCCGCTCGATGGCTGGACCGAAGGCTGGCCGATGCGGTCGGTGATCTTGGGACGCGCCGGGGCCGCGGCTTCGCGGGGCGGCGGCGCGCCGGAGGGCTTGAACAAAGCCACGACGCCGCCGGCGATGCCGAAGATGGTGTCGCGCTGCCAGTACACCACGCTGCCGAGCGCGAGGATCAGCACCAGCACCAGCCCGGCCCTGATGATCCTGCCGTAGGACCGCGGCGTTCGCGCGAACGCTTCGTCCGGCTCGTCATGGTGGTCGCGGCGCGGCGCCGGCGGCGGATGCGCATCGAGATCGACCGGCGCCTCCGCACGGGCGCCGTCGAGCGGCAGCGCCCACAGGTTTTCCGATTGCACCTGCGGCTCGAGCTGGCCGTATTCCTGGAGCGGATGGGGTTCCGGCGGCGCCGGCTGGGCGGGCGGCGGCGGCGGCGGACTGGGCGCCGGCGTCTCGGCGAAATCGAACCGGTCCGGCATGCGCATCCCGGCCGCCGTGCCCGGCTTGGCGGAGACGTCGCGGAAGCTGCGCAGCGCCTCGTCCTGCAGGGTGCCCCGGCTGCCGGCGGCAGGGCTTTGCGGCGGCGCGCTTTGCGGCACGGGGGGTGGCGAAGCCTCCTCCGGTGGTGGCACGGCCGGAGAACTCACGGGACGCGGCGAACTGAGCGTGCTCGGCGTGATCGGCGCGCGCGGCTGCGCCGGGCGCGGCACCTCGTCCCGCCGCGGCAGCTCAGCGCGCTTCATAATGTTGGGCCGCGCCGCCTCGCGCGCCTGACGCGCCGCCTCCGCCTCGACCTTGCGGATCGCCTCTTCGAGCGCCAGCCGCTCGCGGGTGATCTCGGACTCCTCAAGCGCGGGAACCACGCCGCGAAGCTGCGCCACCAGCGCGACACGCGCCCGCTCGTAGAGCATGCGCCGATTCTCGCCGGTGTTCTTCTCAAGACCGGCAACGGCGCGGGCAATCAGCGGGTGGTAATCGGCCATCGATCTTTATGTCAGGTCTCGAAGGGGTTGCGCATCAGGATTGTGTCCTCCCGCTCGGGGCTCGTCGACAGCAAAGCGACCGGGCAGCCTATCAATTCCTCGATCCGGCGCACGTATTTGATGGCATCGCCGGGGAGCTGCGCCCAGGAGCGGGCGCCCGCCGTGGCGGCGTGCCAGCCCTCGGCGGTCTCGTAGATCGGCTCGACCCGGGCCTGGGCGTGCTCGCTGGCCGGAAGATAGTCGATTTCCTTGCCGTCAAGGCGGTAACCGACGCAGATCTTGATCTCTTTCTCCGCATCGAGAATGTCGAGCTTGGTGAGCGCGATGCCGTCGATACCGCTGGTCCGCACGGTCTGGCGCACCAGCACGGCGTCGAACCAGCCGCAGCGGCGCCGCCGTCCGGTCACGGTGCCGAACTCGCGGCCACGCTGGCCGATGCCATCGCCGACCGGATCGCCCTCGGGCAGCTCGGTCGGAAACGGACCCGCTCCGACCCGCGTGGTGTAGGCCTTGCAGATGCCGAGCACATAGCCGATTGCGCTCGGGCCCAGGCCCGATCCGGTCGCCGCCTGCGAGGCCACGGTGTTGGAGGAGGTCACATAGGGGTAGGTGCCGTGGTCGATGTCGAGCAGCGCGCCTTGCGCGCCTTCGAACAGGATGCGCCGGCCCTCGCGGCGCTTGTTGTCGAGCAAGAGCCACACCGAATCCATGTAGGGCAGAACCTGCGGCGCCACCGCAGCGAGCTCGTCGTAAACCGTTTTCGGCGCGATCTCGTTCATGCCGAGGCCGCGGCGCAGCGCGTTGTGATGCGCCAGCAGCCGATCGATCTTGCCGTTGAGACTCTTCAGATCGGCGAGATCCATCAGGCGGATCGCGCGCCGGCCGACCTTGTCCTCGTAGGCCGGGCCGATGCCGCGCCCGGTGGTGCCGATCGCCCCCTTGCCGGACGCCTTCTCGCGCGCAACGTCGAGCTCCTGGTGCAGCGGCAGGATCAGCGTGGCGTTTTCCGCGACACGCAGATTGTCCGGGGTGACCGCGATGCCCTGCTCCTTCAGCCGCTCAATCTCGGCGATCAGCGCACGCGGGTCGAGTACGACGCCGTTGCCGATCACCGACAGCTTGTTCGGACGCACCACGCCGGAGGGAAGCAGCGAAAGCTTGTAGGTCACGCCGTCGATGACCAGCGTGTGGCCGGCGTTGTGGCCGCCCTGGAAGCGAACGACGATGTCGGCCTGTTCCGACAGCCAGTCGACGATCTTGCCCTTGCCTTCGTCGCCCCACTGCGAGCCGACCACCACCACATTCGCCATTGAGTACCCTTCCCCCAGGCCCGCAACCGTTTCGAGCCGATGGGGCTCCATCTCGGATAAAGGATGACACCGCGCCAGACAAGGCGACAGCCTTTCCTGCCCCCCGGGTCTTCACCAGGCTGTTCTTAAAGCGATTTCAATGTATTAAGGCGGCATCATGATGACGCAGGCCTGCGCGCTCCGGCTTCGTGGCGCGCCGAGACTGTCGCCGCGGCGAATCTGGCACTTGCGGATGCCGCGCCGGCGCGAGAGGGTCTGGCGCAGAACCAAGAAAACACCCTAGAACCAAGAGGGGGCGTCATGAAACCATCCGGCTTGCTGTTGATCGCCGTGCTTGCGCTGGCGGGCGCCGCCGGTCCGCTCCGCGCGCAGACCGCCCAGTCGACCGAGGCGATCGAGGTCGCCAAGCTGCCCTTCATCGAGATTTTCAGCCCGACGTTCTTCTGGAACGACGAGGCGGATTTCGTTCGCACCGGGTCGACGACCTGCCCGAAGGGTCGCGCAATCACCGGCGGCGTGAGCATTCAGCAGGGCAAGGCGTCGCTGCGGATCCTGGAGAGCTATCCGGACGGCGAGTCCTGGATGATGCGCGTCGTCAACCGGCAGAAGCCGGACCAGGTGCAGTCGCTGCAGGTGCGGGGTTTCGCGCTGTGCCTGCTGCCCGCGGCCCGCAAGGCTTCCGTCCTACTGGGCCAGCAAACGCGCCTGCTGCATGTGTCGACCCGGTTCGGGGTGCCATCGGGATTTGTCAGCACCACCGGACGCCAGGCCTGCCCGCAAGGCTCACGGGTGATCTCCGGCGGGTTCGGGATCGACCCGGACTTTCGGGGACCGTCGGCGCCGCGCCTGGAGCTGAGCTATCCCGATCCGAACGGATGGAACGTCCGCGCGGTCAACGGTGCGCCGGCATCGGGACCGGCCGCCGATGGGCGCACCTACGCGGTCTGTCTCGGCACCAAGGAGGGCGCCGACATCCGCGACTTCCAGAATGTGTATTTCGCCAGCGCCGACGTCACGGTGAAGGCGGACCAGGGGGTGGCGCGGCAATCGGTGGCCTGCAAGGACCAGGGCGCCTATGTCCTCGCCGGCGGCTCGCGGACTGTGAAGGGGCGCAGCGCCAATATCGAGATGCAGGAAAGCTTTCCCGATTCGCCGGCAAGCTGGACGGTCGCCGTGACCAACCGCGGCGACAAGCGAGCCGGCGACGCGACGGTCCGGCTCTACGCGGTGTGCATCAAGAAGTGAACGATGTCAGAAAGCCTTCGGCAGGCCCGCTTCCTTTAAATTCCATTTGCGGTGTTTCGCGAGCGAAGCTTTCGATCCACAGTAACGCTCACATTGAGGCGTGGATTCCACCAAATCTCGTGGTCGCCGCGCCCCTGCCGCTTGAACTCGTATCCCGCCTGCTTCAGATAGGCGATCAGGTCTCTGTAATAGTCGGCCATTGGTTTCGACGCGACCGGCGGCTATTCAGCCGCAGCAAGCCTGTCGCTTGCTCGCGCAATGATCTCGATCGAAGCGGGTATGTCGGAAACACCCGCCTCCTCAAGCATGTCGAGAATCATCCCGGGCAATTTGGCGCGCAACGCTTCGATCGTCGCGGCCTCGGTCACGAGTCCTCGCAGATCGCCAGTCGTTGCAACCCAGACGCCGGCTTCCGGATCCCAGTCCGCTGTCACAATGATCGGACGCGCCATGGCGGTCTCCCGAATATGATCGCGCACTATATCAGAACTTCAGCGGCTTGGCCTGCTGCACCTGCGGCAGCGCCCGCACCTTGGCCAGCACGTCCGCCGGGAGTTCCCCGTCGATCTCGATCAGCGCGATGGCGCTGCCGCCCGGCGCCTCGCGGCCGACGTGGAAGGTGGCGATGTTGATGTTGGCCTCGCCCAAGGTCGAGGAGAAGCGGCCGATGAAGCCCGGCTTGTCGAGATTGGTGATGTAGATCATCGACGGCCCGAACTCGGCGTCCATGCGGATGCCCTTTATGTTGACGATGCGCGGCCGGCCGTCGGCGAACACCGTTCCCGACACCGAACGCGACTGCCCCTGCGTCGTCACCGTCACGGTGATCAGACTTTCGTAGTCGCCTTCGGCCTGCCGCGTCATCTCCTCGACCACGATGCCGCGCTCCTTGGCGACGATCGGCGCGGAGACGACGTTGACGTCCTGCAGCATCGGCCGCAGCAGGCCGGCGATGGCGGCCGAGGTCAGCGCCTTGGTGTTCATCTGCGCCACGGTGCCCTCGTAGGAAATTTGCACCTTGCCGATGCCGGTCTCGGTGAGCTGGCCGGCGAACGAGCCAAGCTTTTCCGCCAGCGCGATGAAGGGCTTCAATCGAGGCGCTTCCTCGGCGGTGATCGAGGGGAAGTTGACCGCATTCGAGATCGCGCCGCGCAGGAGATAATCCGACATCTGCTCGGCGACCTGCAGGGCTACGTTCTCCTGCGCCTCGCTGGTGGCGGCTCCGAGATGCGGCGTGCAGACCACGTTGGGCAGGCTGAACAGCGGATTGCTGGTGGCAGGCTCCTCGACGAACACATCGAAGGCGGCGCCGGCGACGTGGCCGCCTTTCAGCGCATCGTACAGGGCCGCCTCGTCGACCAGCCCGCCGCGCGCGCAGTTGACGATGCGGACGCCCTTTTTCATTTTCTTCAGCGCCGCGGCGTCGACGATGTTCTTGGTCTTTTCGGTGAGCGGGGTGTGCAGCGTGACGAAATCGGCGCGCTTGAACAGATCCTCAAGCTCGACCTTCTCGACGCCCAGATCCATCGCACGCTCCGGCGACAGGAACGGGTCGTAGGCGATGACCTTCATCTTCAGGCCGACGGCGCGGTCGGCGACGATCGAGCCGATGTTGCCGCAGCCAATGACGCCGAGCGTCTTGCCGAAAATCTCCACGCCCATGAACTTGTTTTTTTCCCACTTGCCGGCGCGCGTCGACGTATCGGCCTCGGGGATTTGCCGCGCCAGCGCCAGCATCAGCGAGATGGCGTGCTCGGCGGTGGTGATCGAATTGCCGAACGGGGTGTTCATGACGATCACGCCCCGCGCGGTCGCGGCCGGAATATCGACGTTGTCGACGCCGATGCCGGCGCGGCCGATCACCTTGAGGTTCTTCGCCTTCTCGAGGATTTTCGCCGACACCTTGGTGGCGGAGCGGATCGCCAGCCCGTCGTAGTTGCCGATGATCTCGGCGAGCTTTTCCTTGTCCTTGCCGAGGTTGGGCTGGAAATCGACCTCGATGCCGCGATCCTTGAAAATCTGCACGGCGGCGGGCGAAAGAGCGTCGGAGATGAGAACGGTGGGCATGACGTGATCCAATGAATGAAAGTGTTTCGGTTTCTGGGCTGTCACCCGCGGGCTTGACCCGCGGGTCCATCTTTTCGCTGGATGGCCGGGTCAAGCCCGGCCATGACGTGGCAAGGTATTGCTAGGCCGCCTTCGGCAGCGCGGCCTTGGCCTCGGCATAGGCCCAGTCGAGCCATTGCGTGAGCGCCTCGACGTCGGCGCGCTCGACCGTCGCGCCGCACCAGATGCGTAGGCCCGACGGCGCATCGCGATAGGCGTCGATGTCGTAGGCGACGCCCTCCTTCTCCAGCGCCGCGGCGATGCCCTTGACGAACTTCGCCTGCGCATCGGCCGGAAGCTTCTGCACCGACGGGTCCACCACCTTGAGGCAGACCGAGGTGTTGGAGCGGATCGCTGGATCGGTCGCGAGATGCTCGATCCACGGCGTGCGCGCGACCCAGTCGGCAAGCGCCTGGGCATTCGCATCGGCGCGCGCCATCAAAGCCTTCAGTCCGCCGATCGATTTGCCCCAGTTGAGCGTGTCGAGATAGTCCTCGACGCAGAGCATCGACGGCGTGTTGATGGTGGCACCCTCGAAGATTTCCTCGTTGAGCTTGCCGCCCTTGGTCATGCGGAAAATCTTCGGCAGCGGCCAGGCCGGCGTATGGCTTTCGAGCCGCTCGACCGCGCGCGGCGACAGCATGATCATGCCGTGCGCGGCCTCGCCGCCGAGCACCTTCTGCCAGGAGAAGGTCACGACATCGAGCTTGGACCAATCGAGCCGCTGCGCGAACGCAGCCGACGTGGCGTCGCAGATGGTGAGGCCTTGGCGATCGGCTTTGATCCAGTCGGCATTGGGCACGCGCGCGCCGGAGGTCGTGCCGTTCCAGGTGAACACCACGTCGGAATTCGGATCGACCTTGGTAAGGTCGGGCAGCTTGCCATAGGGCGCCTTGAGCACCGTGACGTCCTTGAGCTTGAGCTCCTTCTGGACGTCGCTGACCCAGCCTTCGCCGAAGGATTCCCAAGCCAGCATGGTGACGGGCCGGGGGCCCAGCAGCGACCACAGCGCCATCTCGACGGCGCCGGTGTCGGAGGCCGGCACGATGCCGATGCGGTAATCCGCGGGCGCTTCCAAGAGCTCGCGGGTCAGGTCGATGGCGCGCTTGAGTTTCGCCTTGCCGATCTTGGACCGGTGCGAGCGTCCCAGAACCGCGTCGGTGAGGGCTTGGAGACTCCAGCCCGGGCGCTTGGCGCAGGGGCCGGACGAAAAGTGCGGGATGACCGGCCGCACGCCGGGCGGATTGCTCATGGCTCTATCCTTCCAGATAGAAGCCCCTCGGTGGGGAGGGGTGGCCCGCCGACCGAGATAAGGAAGCGCCGCGCCCGCGTCAAGCGGCCAAATAAAAAGGCCGCGTCCGGCGGGCAAAGAGCAGACCCGTCAAGCGTGCCTGAGAATCAGTCGAACAGGAACCGGATGCCGATGCGGACTTCGTCCGCCGTCAGCTTCTTGAAATTCGCGGGAGGGACCAGCCCCGTATTCAGGGTGCTCGGCACGTCGCCCATATCGAGGTGGCGGAAGCCTACATCGATCATCCAGTTCGGCAGCACCTGGAAGGCCACGCCTCCCATCAAGGCCCAGGAAAAATTCTTCACTTCGCCGGGCGCCAGAGCGCCGGCCGGATCGCCGGTGTCATGGAAGCGCGTGCTTTTCAGGCGCGTGCCGCCGATGCCGCCGCCGACATACGGTGTGAAGCCGCCCCATGTGCCGAAATCGATGTAGGCATTCGCCAGCAGCGACAGCGCGTCGATCTTGGCGGAGTATTGCGGCTGCAGCACGCCGCCGGTCGAGGTGGTGCCGCCGTAGTTTGTCCGCAGGCCGCGATCGAGCGTCACATCGGCGCGAAACCATTGGTACTTGTAGCCAAAGCCGAAGGTCACAGCCATCGCGTTGCGATAGTCGTGGCTGGTCACCGGGCTCGAGCCTTCGAAGCCACCGACCTTGTTGAAGCGATAGCCGAGGTCGCCGCGCAGGTACCAGCCGGAAAGCAATTCCTTGTACTGCGGCTGCTCCGGTTTCTCGTAGCGGACTTCCGGCAGAGGCCAGGACCGGCCCGGATCGGCGGCTTGAGCGCCCGCGACGAACGCGAGTGCTCCGAGACAGCCGGCGATGAGGGCCGTAACCCTGGTCATATGCGCGGTCCCGCTCAACCGCGCCGCATGAGCGGCGGCAACATCATCGCTGCGTCTGCATCGGCGGCTCGAGCAGCCAGCACAGACCGAATTTCAGGTCGTGCGAGGTGATGTTCCGAAACTCCATCGGATTGTTGACCGTGCTGATGCCGGTGTAGGTGATGATGTCGCCGGTGATGCCGTCGCCGAGATTGGCGTAGCGGTAGGCGAATTCGAACGAGAGCTGCGAATTGATCTTGTAGGACACGCCGGCGTGCAGCGCCCAGGCGAAGTTCCACTTCGACGCCGCGTCGGCGTAGGCCACGCCGCCGGTCGGAGTGTTGATGTCCATGAAGTTGCTGATCGTAACCCGCGATCCGCCGATGCCCGCGCCGACGAAGGGCGTGAACGAATACCAGGTGCCGAGATCCGCGTAGATATTGGCGAGGACCAGCCACTCGGACTTGCTGGCGCGTTATTCGTCGCTGAACGTCGCGCCGCCGCTCTGGACGATGTCGAAGCCGTGGAACGTCGCCTTGCCCCGATACTCGCCGGTCAGGTCGGCGCGCAGCCAGTGGTTGAACTGATAGCCGATGCCCAGCCCGAAAGTCGGGGCGCTATCGAAGTCCTTCTGGACGTTGGTGACCGAGGATGCCGTGTCGTAGAGCACGTTGAACATGCTGCCGACGCGCTGATTGCTCATGCCGATGTCGCCGCGGAGATACCATCCCGAGGCGGAGTATTCCTCGATCTGCGGAATATAGACCGGGGGCAGTTGCGGCATGTCCGCCGCATTCGCCGCTGTCGCAAACAGCGCGACGGCTCCGGCAACCGACGCCACTTTCACGCTCACCATGACATCACCCTCTCGTCGCGCGGAGTCATGCATCGCGACTCCGCGGGGATCACCAACGAGGGTGAGGATGGCAGCGAATGTTTAAGCGGAGATTAACCTTACTTCTTAACCGTGATTGTTAACGGTTCAGGCCTGCGCCGATGCGAAACGGCCCGCGAATTCCCGATGAATTCGCGGGCCGTTAATCTCTCGTTCACCGCTATGGCGCGGCGCTCAATCGGAGTCTTTGATCTCGCCGATATGGTGCTGCGAGTAGAGTTCGACGCCGAGCTTGGCGACGAGATCGATCTGGGTTTCGAGGAAGTCGATGTGCTCTTCCTCGTCGTGCATCAGCTTCTCGAACAGATCGCGGGTGACGTAATCGCGCACGCCGTGGCAATGCGTCGCCGCCTCCTCGTAGAGCGCGCGCGCGGAAATCTCGGTCGCGAGGTCGCAGTCAAGCACCTCCTTGACGTTCTGGCCGATGCGGAGCGGATCGAGCACCTGCAGGTTCGGAAAGCCGTCGAGGAAAATGATGCGCTCGATCAGCTTGTCGGCATGCTCCATCTCTTCGATGGATTCCTTGCGCCAGTACTTGGCCAGCGATTTGAGGCCCCAGTTGTCCAGGAGCCGGTAGTGCAGCCAGTATTGATTGACGGCGGTGAGCTCGTGCCGCAGCGCCTTGTTGAGGAATTCGACGACCTTGGCATCGCCCTTCATGCTGTACTCCCGTGGCTGTGATCCGATGGGCGACCGGGTCCATCGGTCGTTAGAACAATTCTAGATTATAGAATTGGTTTCAGCCACGGGACATATGCGGCGTCCACCGCACATTCCACCACCGGAAATCGAAAGTCGTCAGGATTCCGCGTGCCCCGCGCAGCCGCCACAGGCGGAAGCGGAGGCGTCGAGCGCCTCGTCCATGATCTTGCGGATGGTGCGCGCGCAGCGCCCGCATTGGGCGCTGCAGCCGAGGCAGCCATAGACCTGCCCGGTCGAGCGCGGACGCGACTCCGCAGCGACCGCGGTGCGGACATCGTGGTCCGTCAAGACATTGCAGGAGCAGACGATCATGGAAAGGTCCCGAGCGGAACCATCGATACTTCAGCACCCGGCCGCGGGCAAAAGAAATCGACCGATTTTACAGGTTGTCTAAACTGTCAAACGCCGGTTTTGCTGGGGTTTTGAGCTTTAACCACAGGCCGCCAACCAAGCCCCGCGCCCGAGCCGTCGCCTACGCGGCAACCGCGGTCAGCGCCTCGACGATGCCGTCCACCGCGTCCTCGACCAGGGACTTGTCGTCCCCCTCGCCCATCACCCGGATCACCGGCTCGGTGCCGGAGGGGCGGATCACCAGGCGACCCTGGCCGTTGAGCTTCTGCTCGGCGCTCTTGATGGCAAGCCGGACCTTGGCGTCTTCCAGCGGCTTGCCCTTCTTGTAGCGGACGTTGCGCAAGATCTGCGGCAGCGGCTCGAAGCGGTGACAGACCTGCGACACCGGCTTGTTTTGCTTCTGGACCACCGCCAGCACCTGCAGCGCGGCGACCAGGCCATCCCCGGTGGTAGCATAGTCCGATAGAATGATGTGGCCGGAGGCTTCGCCGCCGACGTTGTAACCATGCTCGCGCATGTACTCGAGCACGTAGCGGTCGCCGACCGCGGTCCGCGCGAGCGTCAGGCCGAGCGCGCCGAGATGGCGCTCGAGGCCGAGGTTCGACATCACCGTTGCGACGACGCCGGGCTTCGAGAGACGGCCGTCGGCGTGCCAGCTTTCCGCGATCACCGCCATGATCTGGTCGCCATCGACGACGTGCCCGCGCTCGTCGACGATGAGCATCCGGTCGGCGTCGCCGTCGAGGGCGATGCCGATGTCGGCGCGCACCTCGCGCACCTTGCCGGCCAGCGCGCCGGGCTCGGTCGAGCCGCAATCCTTGTTGATGTTGAAGCCGTCGGGCTCGACGCCGAATTTGATGACCTCGGCGCCCAGTTCCCACAACGCGTCGGGCGCCACCTGATAGGCGGCGCCGTGGGCGCAGTCGATCACGATGCGCAGGCCCTCCAGCGACATGTTGCGCGGCAGAGTGCGCTTGGCGAATTCGATGTAACGGTCTTGCACCCCGTCGATGCGCTTGGCGCGTCCGAGATCGGGCGACTTCGCCAGCCGCTTGGTGAGATCGCCGTCGATCAGCTTCTCGATCTTCAGCTCGAGCTCGTCGGACAGCTTGTAGCCGTCCGGCCCGAACAGCTTGATGCCGTTGTCGTCGTAGGGGTTGTGCGAGGCGGAGATCATCACGCCGAGATCGGCGCGCATGGAGCGCGTCAGCATGGCAACCGACGGCGTCGGCATCGGGCCGGTGAGCAGCACGTCCATCCCGACCGAGGTGAAGCCCGCCACCAGAGCGTTCTCGATCATGTAGCCGGACAGCCGCGTGTCCTTGCCGATCAGGACGCGATGCCGGTGGTCGCCGTTCTGGAACAAGAGCCCCGCGGCCTGGCCGACCTTCAGCGCAAGCTCCGGCGTGATCGTGCCATTGGCGCGCCCGCGGATACCATCGGTGCCGAAATATTTGCGAACCACGCCGAATGTCCCCGAACCGGAATTCTCTTTGTCCACGCCCCACCCCACGGTGGCATACACCGGACGCCTTCAAGAAATGTTTTGATCGTGGCGCCGCCGCAAGGCGACGTGAGTAACCTTATCAGAGGGTTTACCGGAGAACGGGCAATCATGCAAAAGCCGGCCAAAATGGCCGGCTTTTGCGAAAAACAACAGTTCCGTTCAGTTGGAGCGCTCCTTTTCCGAACGCTCCTTATCGACTTTGCTGGGGGACGGCTGGGTGATGCTCACGGGGTCGGACCCCGCCATCGATTCCTCCAGGCCTTCTTCGAGCTTCCGCTCCATTGCGTCGTCCGGCTTCTCGTGCCGCGGCTTGTGCTTCACGTCCGGATCGCCGCCGCGTTTGGTGGTCGCGGGATGCGCCATAAGTTTCTCCTTCCCGGTGAATTCAGTCCATACCAACGCACGACCGGGCGGTTGCGTTCCCCGGCCCCCCAGACGAGGCCCAACAGGCGGCCGGACCGGCCTTTTCATGCTATCGATAGGGCGGTTCCCACACGGATGCTCCCGCCATGAAGTCTTTTCCCAGCATCGAGGACCTGCGGCTCCGCGCGCGGCGCAATGTCCCGAAGATGTTCTTCGATTACGCCGAGGCCGGCTCCTACAGCGAGGAAACGCTGCGCGCCAACCGCTCCGACATGGAGCGCATCAAGCTACGGCAACGCGTGCTGCGGGACGTCGACCAGCGCAGCACCGCCACCACGATCCTGGGCGAGAAGGTGCCGGTGCCGCTAGCGCTGGGCCCGATCGGGCTCGGCGGCATGATGTACGGCGACGGCGAGATCATGGCCTGCCGCGCGGCGCAGGCGGCGGGCATCCCCTACACGCTGTCCACCATGTCGATCAATTCGATCGAGGATGTGGCCCAGTCGGTCGACAAGCCGTTCTGGTTCCAGCTCTACGTCATGCGCGACCGCGGCTTCATCCGCGAACTGATCCAGCGCGCGGCGGCGGCGAAATGCAGCGCGCTGATGCTGACGGTCGATCTTCAGGTGCTGGGCCAGCGGCACAACGACGTGCGCAACGGGCTCACCGTGCCGCCGGAGATCAAGCTCAGGAACGTCATCGACATCGCCACCAAGCCCGCCTGGGCGCTCTCCATCCTCAAGGGCAAGCGCAAGACCTTCGGCAACCTCGCGGGCCACGTGAAGGGCATGGAGAACATCAATTCGCTGGCCGCATGGACCGCGAGCCAGTTCGACCCGACCTTGAGCTGGAAGGACGTGGAGTGGGTGAAGAGCCTGTGGCCGGGCAAGCTCATTCTCAAGGGCATCCTCGACGTGGACGACGCCAAGATCGCGGTGACGACCGGCGCCGACGCCATCAGCGTGTCCAATCACGGCGGCCGCCAGCTCGACGGCGCGCCGTCGGCGATCTCGTCATTGCCGCGCGTGGTGGATGCGGTCGGCTCCGAGATCGAGGTGATGTTCGATTCCGGCGTCCGCACCGGCGCCGACATCATGCGGGCGCTGGCGCTCGGCGCACGCTCCTGCATCGTCGGGCGGTCCTATATCTACGGGCTCGGCGCGGGCGGGCAGGCCGGCGTCTCCCGCGCGATCGAGATCCTCGGCAAGGAGCTCGACATCACCATGGCGCTGTGCGGCGTCAAAAGCGTCGCCGAGATCAACCGCGACGTGCTGGCCGACACCGAATCTCAAAGGAGGCCACAATGAAGATGAGGGTGTTATGAAGATGAGTCTGCAATGAAGATTCCTGGGCCCGATCATCCGATCGCCATCACGCCGTCGCCCGAGCGCGTGCGCGTGACCTTCAACGGCACGGTCGTCGCCGACACGAAACGCGCGCTGGTGCTGCAGGAGGCGGCCTACAAGCCGGTGTTCTACATTCCGCGCGAGGACGCGCAGACGGCGCTATTCGAGCGCACCGCGAATTCGACGCACTGCCCCTACAAGGGCGACGCGTCCTACTATACGATCAAGGTCGGCGACCGCGCGGCCGAGAATGCGATCTGGAGCTACGAGACCCCGTTCCCCGCGATGAAGGAGATCGAAGGGCACTTGGCGTTCTATCCGAACCGCGTCGACAAGATCGAAGTGACGCCGGGGTAGCGGAGACCCCGGCGGTCACGGCGGAGCCGCTCGCATTAGCGGGATGGCCTCTCGGCCGAATAACTCGTGCGCCTGTGAGACTTCATCGACCGGCGCGCTCCAGTGCAGCACCGTCAAAAAATGCCCCGCTCCGACGGCGCGGCACTGCTCGATGATTTGAGTCGCAACCTGCTTCGGCGTTCCGGTGATGAACTCATCGTCGCTGACGGTGAAACCGCCGGACCGTGCCGGGCTGTCCGGAACGCTCTGAGTGACTCTGGAATCCTGTGCCACATAGGCTTTCAGGCGCTTGGCCACGGCAGCGCCATAGCTCTGCGCCTCGTCCGGTGTGGGCGCAATCGTCACCCGCCGCCGCAGCGCGAGGCAATCGGGCCCGGCGGCAAGGCCGGCCGCTTTGGCTTCGTCGCGATAGGCGTCGAAAATCGTCTTGACCGTCGCCGTCGAATTGAAGCCGGTCGAGATTTTCCACCCTCGGCGTGCAGCCCTCCGGGCCGACTCGGCGCTCACCACCGTGGTCCATCGTGGCGGCGACGGCCGTTGGAAGGTGCGCGGCAGAAGCCGCAGGTTGGAAAAGGCGAAGTGCTTGCCGTTCAGCGAAATGGCCTTGCCGCTCAGCGACGCATCGATCGCATCGGTGATTTCGTTGCTACGCTCCCGCGCTTCTTCCATGCTGATGTTGAGGCGTGCCAGTTCCTGCGGCACGCCGATGGCGGTCCCGAGTTCGAGGCGGCCGCCGGTCAGGTAATCCAGCAATCCCAGTTCCTCGATGACGCGCGCCGGGTGATAGTACGGCAGCACCACGCCCATGACCCCGAGACGAAGCCTGCGTGTGCGCGCGGCGACCGTGGCGATCAGGAGGTTCGGAGACGCTGAGAACGATCCGCCGAAATGGTGCTCGCTGAAAAAGATGCCCTCAAAACCGAGCGCTTCGTCCCTGACCCAGAGATCGAGATAGCGCGCGAAGTAGGCTGCCACCTCGCGCGGCTCCGGGTCGTGACCCTCGCCTCCGAGCTCGGGAAAAAACTCAAAGACCCATGGCTTGATCATCCGTCCTCCGTGCTTCTGATACGGAATCTTCCGGCTTCATTTTGAGGTCGCGTCCTGCGCGAAGGCTGTAGCGACCTTTTGCAGAATCCGGATGAACTGCGCGCGATTGGATCCGACGATCCGGTCGAGCTCACGCTCGTGTTCGACGGCGCTGGCCAAGAGCTTGATCCGTGCCGCATTGCCTTTCGGCATGAGCTTGAGAGCGTAGGTTCTGCGGTCGCTTTCAAGCCGCTGGCGGCTCACGTATCCCTGTCGGCATAAATCGTCGAGCACGGGTGTAAGACTCGACGTGTTGCGCCGTATCGCCGCCGCGAGTTCGCCCTGCGTCAATCCGGGATTGGCATCGATGAGCGCGAGCACCGCAAAGCGCCAGGGTCGCGCATCCGCGCCGTTGGCCCTTCTCGCGAAGGCCTGGAACGCGGCCTCCTGCGCCGTGCGCAGGTAGAAGCCGGCGGTGCCGCCGAGCCAGCCGAGCTCGACCGGGTGCTGCGCGGCAGGCTTCGGCCGCGGTGGCGCTTTCGCTTTCATCAACGGCCGACGCGCCATCGAAACCTCCGGACCGTAGGCACCGACTGCGCAAAAGCTTATCAGCAATTAGTTTGAGATCAAACTGTCGAGAGCAAAACCGATGGACCGGAGGCAGGGCCTTCCCGGCCGCTGTCCCCTGCCCCCAGCACTGTGCCATCCTGAGCGGGACCGCCGGGGCGAGCCCGGCGACGACGCCGGAGTATTTCGATGGCCTTTGAAAAGCCTTCAGTCGCCGATCTGCGCCATGCCGCGGATCAACTCGGCATGAATCCGAGCATGCTGTACCTCAACACCATGCAAGACATCGTCGCCCCGCTGGTCGCGGCCTATGCCGCGCTCGACGCGGTGCCCGACGAGAAGCCCGCCGTGAAATATCCGCGCGACGGCGGGATACGGCCCGCGCCCGAGGACAACAAGCTCGGCGCATGGTATGTGAAAACATCGATCAAGGGAAAGCCCGGCGGCAAACTCGCAGGCCGCCGCGTGGCGCTGAAGGACAACGTCTGCCTCGCCGACGTGCCGATGATGGTCGGCGCGGGATTCCTCGCAGGCTCGATGCCCGACATCGACGCCACGATCGTCACCCGCATCCTCGACGCGGGCGGCGAGATCGCGGGGAAGGCCGTTTGCGAATACTACTGCGTGTCCGGCGGCAGCCACACGAGTTCGACCGGCCCGGTGCAGAATCCGCGGAAGCTTGGCTTCACCACCGGCGGCTCGTCGTCCGGCAGCGCGGCGCTTGTGGCCTCCGGCGAAGTGCCGATGGCGATCGGCGGCGACCAGGCCGGCTCGATCCGCATCCCCGCGAGCTACTGCGGCATCGTCGGCATGAAGCCCACGTTCGGCCTCGTGCCCTACACCGGAATAGGCCCGCTGGAGATCACGCTCGACACCGCAGGCCCGATGACCGCCAACGTTGCCGACAACGCGCTGCTGCTGGAGGTGCTCGCGGGACCGGACGGTCTCGACGCGCGCCAGCATCAGGCCCGGGTGGACAAATACACCGAGTCGCTGCGCCAGGGCGTGAAGGGCTTGCGCATCGGCGTGCTGAAGGAGGGCTTCGGGCACCGCAACTCCGAGCCCGATGTGGACGCGAAAGTCCGCGCGGCGGCGGAGCGATTCAAATCGCTCGGCGCGAGCGTCGAGGATGTGTCGGTGCCGGAGCATCACACCTTGGGATTTCCGGTGTGGGCGGCGATCCGCGGCGACGCCGCCTGCGTCACGCTGCTCGAAATGAACGGCTTCGGTCTCGGATACGAGGGGCTCTATCCGCTGAGCGCGATCCAGGCGAACATGAAATGGCGCGACCACGCCGACGAGTTCGCCGACACCTTGAAGATCGCGACGATCTTCTCGAAATACACGCTCGACCGCTACGGCGGGCACTACTACGCCAAGGCGCAGAACCTGCGGCGGCGGCTGCGCGCGGCCTACGACGCGGCGCTCGCCTCACACGACCTGCTGCTGTTGCCGACCACGGCGATGAAGGCGACGCCGATCCCGGCGAAAAACGCGAGCCCGCAGGAGATCACGCGGCGAAGCTGGGAGGGCACGCGCAACACCTGCCCGTTCAACGCCACCGGCCATCCGGCGATCAGCATCCCCTGCGGCATGGAGGACGGCCGGCCGATCGGGCTGATGCTGGTCGGCCGGCACTTCGACGAGCGCACGATCTATCGCGCCAGCGCGGCGTTCGAGAGGTCGGGCGACTGGATGAAATTTTAGAGTTTGTCATTCCGGGGCGCGCCGGAGGCGCGAGCCCGGAATCCATACCCACTGTGTTTCCATAGCCACTGAGACAGGGATTATGGATTCCGGCTCTCGCTTCGCTCGGCCGGAATGACAGTGGAGAGTCACGGTATCTGAAACACCGCCATCTTGTCGGCGACGCCGCGCAGCGCGGCGAGCTGTTCGGTCGGCACGAGCTTGTTCGCCGCGATCATCTTGACGACCTGCGGATGCTCGATCACCGGCTTGGTGGCGAAGATCGCACGCTCGTGGGCCAGGCCCTGCACGCGGGCGGCGATGTTCACGGTCTGGCCGAAGTAGTCGAGCCGGTCGTTGAGCGTCACCGCGAGGCACGGCCCCTCGTGGATGCCGATCTTGATCAGCAGATCCTTCTTGAGCGCCCGCACCGAGTCGCGCATGCGGAGCGCCGCGGCCAGCGCCCGGTCCGGCGTCGGGAACGTCGCCATCACCGCGTCGCCGATGGTCTTGACCACGGCGCCGGCCTCGGCGGCAACGATCTCGCCCAGCACGCGGAAATGCTCGCGCACCAGATCGTAGGCGACGATGTCGCCGACCCGCTCGTAGAGCTCGGTGGAGCCCTTGAGGTCGGTGAACAGAAACGTCAGGCTCGTGATCTTCAGCCCCTGATCGACGTCGAGCGTGTCGGTGCGATAGATGTCGCGGAAGGTCTGATTGGTGAGCAGCAGCTTTGCCGTCAGGAACGGCCGGCGCTTGCCGAGCAGGTCGTGCAGGGTGTGGCCGGCGATCCAGAGCGACGGCAGCGCGCGCACGTCGCTGCGGTTGTCGAGCGCGAGCCGCAGCGGACCCGGCCGCATCTCGGTGGTGATGGTGTGGGCATGCACCTTGTCGTAGATCAGCGAGAGCGTTTGGCGCTCCTTGGTCGGCTCGCCCTTGACGTCGATGAAGTGCGCGGCATGCGTCACCGGCTCGAACACGATGATGAACTCCGCCGGTAGCTGCACCGAAATCTGGCCCTTCTCGCCGGGGGCAAGCTCGATCGAGTCGATGGTGATCTCCTCCAGAACCTGTTCCAGTCCGGCTTCGGGCAGATCGATCCCCGTGCCCCAGAAGGTCTGGCGGAAATACTCCCACACCGGCAGCGTATGCGGATCGTGCGCCGCGATCCGCCGCACGCGCGGGCTCACGGTGAAGGCGACCTCGACCATCTCGTCGAGCGTCGGCTCGTAGGCGCGCGAGCACAGCGCGCAGTCGTAAGCCTCCTTGTGCACCGACTTGAGCTGCAGGCTTGAGTCGAGCACACCGCCGCAGCCAGGGCACAGCACGTTCCAGTTCATCTCGAACAGGCCGAGCCGCGCAGCGTGCAGGAAGGCGCTGATGACCTTTTCTTCGTTGAGCCTGTGCCTGGCAGCGAACGCCAGCACGTTGATGCGGCACAAATGCCGGTCCTCGCCGTCGCGGACCAGGATCTCCATCGCGGCGAAGACCTCAGGATCGGCCGAATTGCGCAGCGCGCCGAACAGCGTTTGCGTGTCGTTCATGGCACGCAACCTATTCCAAAAACCGCTCTCCGCCAGGGGCTGCAAAGGCCATGGGCCGCACAAGCCCGTGAAGACGGCGCGAAAGCCGCCGGCGCTGGGCCGTCAACCGATCAACGCCAGCCAAGCCCGGGCGCGACGTGCTTCAGGATTGCCTCGATGACGTGGGCGTTGTAGTCGACGCCCAACTGATTGGGCACGGTCAGCAAGAGCGTGTCGGCCTCGGCGATGGCCTCATCATCTTTAAGCTGCCTGACCAGAACGTCCGGCTCCGCGGCGTAGCTCCTGCCGAAAATCGCCTTCGTGTTGTCGCCCAGAAAACCGATCTGGTCCCGGTTCTCGTTGCCGCGTCCGAAATACATGCGGTCGCGGTCGTCCATCAGCGCGAAGATGCTGCGGCTCACCGACGCCCGCGGCTCGCGCATGTGGCCTGCCTCCTTCCACGCCGCGCGGAACGCCCGGATCTGCTCGGCCTGCTGGACGTGGAACGGACGATCGCTCTCGACCATCTTGAGCGTGGAGCTTTGCAAATTCATCCCGAGCTTCGCCCCCCAGACCGCGGTGGCGTTGGAGCCCGCGCCCCACCAGATGCGGTCGCGCAGGCCCGGCGCGTAAGGCTCGAGGCGCAGCAGGCCCGGCGGGTTCGGGAACATCGGGTTCGGGCTCGGCCGCGCGAAGCCCTCGCCCTTCAGCACCTCCAGGAACACCTCGGTGTGGCGCCGCGCCATGTCGGCATCGGTCATCCCCTCGGGCGGGGCGAAGCCGAAGTGGCGCCAGCCGTCGACCACCTGCTCGGGCGAGCCGCGGCTGATGCCGAGTTGCAGGCGCCCGCCGGCGATGAGGTCGGCCGCGCCCGCATCCTCCGCCATGTACATCGGGTTCTCGTAGCGCATGTCGATCACCGCGGTGCCGATCTCGATTTTTTTCGTCCGCGCGCCGCAGGCGGCCAACAGCGGAAACGGCGAGCCGAGCTGGCGGGCGAAGTGATGCACCCGGAAGTAGGCCCCGTCCGCGCCGAGCTCTTCCGCCGCGACGGCAAGCTCGATCGATTGCAGCAGCGCGTCGGCGCCCGTCCGCGTCTGCGACTGCGGCGAAGGGGTCCAATGGCCGAAGGAGAGGAAGCCGATTTTTTTCATGGGCAGTTGTTAGCAGACTTGCGGCCGGTTTGCGCTCTTCTCGGGGGAAAGCGCGCGCCGGCAACGCGTGTCCCGGGCGCAGCGCAGCGCCATAAGCGCGTTCACGCGCGTCTTCGACGCCGCTATGGCGGTGCGCTGCAGACCCGGGACCCAGCTTCCCTGAAAGTGAACCGGGGTCCCGGGTCTCGCTCCGCTCGCCCGGGACACGTGTGGCGGCGACTTATCCCCGGTCCGCCGGACGGCGTTATCCTCCTCGTCATGCGCCCTCCCCTTTATTCCTCCATCGCCCGCATCGGCGTGCGGCCCGCGAGGCCGGACGCCGTGGCCGGACAGCAATCGCGCCCGCGCGGCTCGCGGCGTCCGCACAGCGACGCCAAGGTCGCGGCGGTGCGCCGCCTGATCGAGGAGACCACGCTGACCTATGGCGAGATCGAGGCGCGCTCGGGCGTCGGCCGCGCCAGCATCTGCCGCTGGACGCGCGACGGGGAATGGCGGCGGCCGCTGTTCGCGCCGCGCGCGACCGACACGGTGCCGCGCGAACGCGCCAGCGCGCATTTGAAGGCGCGGACGCTCTTCGCCCGCCTCGCGGCGCTGGCCGAGCGCATGATCCGCGAGTTGGAGGACAGCGCCAGCGTCGATCCCGAAAGGCTCGCCGCAGCGCTGGAGTGTCTCAAGATGGCGAAGCTCGCCGCGCGTCCGCGCAAGCCGCGCCCAAAGGGACCAAGGGGACAAGGCGGACACGGCGCCACAGCCGCCAAAGGCGCGCGGATTTTCGACGCCTCGCCGCGCGCCGTGATGCAAGGCCTGCGCGCGGGCGGCGTCCAGGTCGAGCGCGCGCCGGAGGAGGCGCTGGAAGATTTCATTGCGAGCCGCGCGCCGCCGCCCAGGCGAATGTCCAAGCGCGAGCGGGAGCACGCGAGGATGTTGGACCCGTGGCCGGATCAATGAAAGGCTTGTAGGACGAGTTAGAAAACGTGTCCGCCAAAGCTCGAAGAGCGAAGGCGGAGAGCATCACCCGCCGCATTGGGATTGCACAAAATGACGGATTTCGCTGCGCCAATCCGCCCTACGGATTCGCGCGCACCGCGTCCGACACGTTGGCCCGCAATTTCACTATATCCTCTCGGAGCCGCCGAAACTCCGCTGCGTCGAGCCCGATCGCCTTGACAAGTTCGCTGCGAAACGCGAGCGCCCGCTCGCGCACGCTTCGACCTTGCGGCGTCAGGCGCACCCGCACCTGCCGTTCGTCCTCCGGATCGCGTTGCCGGGTCAGGTGTCCCATGACCTCCATCCGCTTCAACAGCGGAGTGAGCGTGCTTGAATCGAGGAACAGTTTGTCGCCGAGACCGCTGACGGTCTGGTCGTCCTGCTCGTACAGCGCGACCAGCACGATGTATTGCGGATAGGTCAGCCCCAGCTCGTCGAGCACGGGCTTGTTGAGGCGGTTCATAGCCAGGTTCGCGGAATAGATCGCGAAACACAGGAAATCGTCGAGTTTTGTCGCCTCGTCCGGGCCGGGTTGCCGCTTTGCCAAAGCCATAAGTTCCTCCAAATACGGGCGTATCGCCGCCATTCCGTATCCCACAAATAGTTTGCGAGCGATTTAATAGCAAGCGCTTGACAACGGAAATAGGATGTGAGAATACTTATCGTGCGATCTAATCGCTTAACAGTTAACCGGGCCACCGGCCCAACCTGAGGAGCTCACCATGAACGCCCAAGTCCGTCCCTCCACCATCGCCATCGCCAATGCGCGCCCGCTCGACATGAAGCTTGAGATCGCCGTGATCCCGGTTTCGGACGTCGATCGCGCCAAGCAGTTCTACAGCAACCTCGGCTGGCGGCTCGACGCCGACTTCGCCACCGGCGACGACTTCCGCGTCATCCAGTTCACGCCGCCCGGCTCGGCGACCTCGGTCATCTTCGGCAAGAACGTCACCCCGGCGGCGCCCGGCTCCGCCCAAGGCCTCTACCTGGTCGTTTCCGACATCGACGCCGCCCGCAAGGAACTGCTCGCGCGCGGCATCGCGGTCAGCGAGGTGTTCCACCACGAGGGCGACACGTTCACAGGCTCGGACGCGCCGTACCTGTTCGGGCGGATCCGCGTCCCCGGTGCGGACCCCGAGCGCCGCACTTACCGCTCATTCGCCTCGTTCAGCGATCCGGATGGCAACGGCTGGCTGTTGCAGGAGATCACCGCGCGGGCGCCCGGACGCGTGGACCCGAGCCAGACGGCGTTCGCTTCGGTGGCCGATCTGGCCGGCGCGCTGCGCCGGGCCGAGGCCGCGCATGGCGAGTACGAGAAGCGGCTCGGCCAGGGCCGGGATGCAAACTGGGCGGACTGGTATGCCGAGTACATGGTGGCGGAGCAGGCCGGCAAGGAACTGCCGCAATAACCCACGGCGGCGTGACGGTCACTGGGGCGCGCATCCCCGGTGACCGGCGCAATTCCCCGATCCCTGCTCCGCCGAAGCGAGTCCGCTGGACGAGCGGCGGCGAGTCCGCCGGACGAACGGGACTGTTGCAACAACCGGCACATAGATTATATTCCTATCCATGCGCCCTCCCCTTTATCGCACCATCGCCCGCATCGGCGTCCGCTCCGAGAGGCCGGACGCGGTGATCGGGCCGCAATCCCGCCCGCGCGGCTCCCGGCGTCCGCACAGCGACGCCAGGGTCGCCGAGGTGCGCCGCCTGATCGAGCAGACCACGCTGACCTATGGCGAGATCGAGGCGCGCGCGGGCGTCGGCCGCGCCAGCATCTGCCGCTGGACGCGCGACGGGGAATGGCAGCGGCCGCTGTTCGCGCCGCGCGCGACCGACACGGTGCCGCGCGAGCGCGCCAGCGCGCAACTGAAGGCGCGGACGCTCGCCGCCCGCCTCGCGGCGCTGGCCGAGCGCATGATCCGCGAGCTGGAGGAGAGCGCCAGCGTCGATCCCGATAAGCTCGCCGGGGCGCTGGAGTGTCTCAAGATGGCGAAGCTCGCCGCGCGCCCGCGCAAGCCGCGCCCAAAGGGGCCAAGTGGACCAAGCGGACAGGGGGCCGCCGCCGCCAAAGGCTCGCGGATTTTCGACGCCTCGCCGCGCGCCGTGATGGAAGGCCTGCGCGCGGGCGGCGTGCGGGTCGAGCGCGCGCCGGAGGACGCGCTGGAGGATTTCATCGCCAGCCGAGCGCCGCCGCCCAAGCGGATGTCCAAGCGCGAGCGGGAGCATGCGCGGATGCTGGAGCGGTGGCCGGATCGTTGAGAGCGTGAAGCGTCAGCGCCACCCAAGCGGGGGCACGACGCTTCTCAAGCGTCCAATGGCGCTGACGGTTGCTCCAGGAACTCCGCGACCATGCGCGGCACGTCATGGTCTATGTGCTCCAACACAGCCAGCAGTGTGGGCAATACGCCATCATGCTTGACGTTCTGTAATATTGACACCCAGTGCGATGGATAATAGCGAACCAACATTCCCAACGCATAGGACGCCGCGAACGCCATAGCGAGTTTTGACAACTCCAAGCCCCCTGCATGGGCCGCAGCGCCACCAAAGTGCCAATATCCCAAGGCGGGCCTGCACAATCAGTGCAATAAAGGGCGAAGTCGGTTCGCACCGCGCAGGTAAGAACGCCGCCCTGTTGCGATACGAAGGTTACGTTGTCGCCCAACACCGCTTTCACGTCTTCCTTCGTGTAAGGCGCGTCCACGCGAATGTGCGCTAACCCATCGGCTTGCTTCCCCTGGGGCCAGATGGCGACGGCATTTCGCTCCACTCGCCACCGCATCAGCTGCGAACGCGCCTCAGGAATGCGCGAAAGCAGGTCGATGAGTTTGACCTCGCTGTCGACCGGAAAAGGGTCACAGATGGATGTGAAGTTTGGCTTGCTGGAGTTGTTCCGCAGCAGCGAGACGCGCTTAGTCGCCTCAACAAGTTGTGCCAGAGTGCCGTTGGCGTTCAGCGTAATCGTTAGCCTAGCGACATCGCCCGTGTCCTTGGCTAACTCCTCCCCCCAACATTTGACTGTGAGCCCGTGGGCTTGCGACAGGCCATTCTCGCGAAGTGTATGCGACAGAAACAGGATGAGTCCCCGGCATATGCTCAACACGCCGTAGTAAGTGAGCAAGGGGCGGACGTCGCTGGTCGCGCCCCTTGCAGAGGTCATGTAGTTTCGCGCTTGCGTTATGGCAGCGCAGATTTCGCGCGCTTTGCTTGCATTTAGTTCCCTGCCGTGTCGTGCTTTGAACGCCGACCGCACTAGGTCGGAAGATTCATAGTTGCGAAGAACATCCCAAGCTATTTTGACAGCGTCAGCCATGGCGTTTCCGCGCTACAGGCTACGGACTTTGCAGCGAAAGCTTATTCAATACCATATATTTCTATCGCTTCTTCGCGTATCTCGCGTGGCGTTGAATCGGCAAGCGAAGCTAGATATTCCAAAAACACTTCTGCGGAATTTAAGCTGAAAATATGTGCGGTGATTCCGATTTCGCTTTTCAGCGGTTCCTCGGAAAGAAGGGCTGCGCATTCGTTGTCGAGGAACATTGCATCGACATACGGGCCATAAGTTGAGATCGCTACAATGTCGTTTGACATTCCACGGGTTGGCAATCGTTTTTGACCTGTTGCTAACTTCCTTGCGATAGCAGCGAATAAGTATGCAGATATCCGGTGAACTGGCATGGCTTTGTTACCTTGCCAATCCCAAAACGTCGTAACCGCATTTCCAAGTTGATCGGACGGTACTCCCGATGCTGCAAACATGCGCTTTAGCGCGTTGACTTCGCGCACGACTGGGTAATGTGAGACATTCAAAGCTTCGTATGCGTTACCCGCGTCAATAGCAGCATCAAGCTTCGTGCGAATCGAATCGACTGCGCCGACCTTCGCAGTTCGGAAGCTATTTAGTTCATGCGACAAGACTTGTTCAAATGTTAGCTTCTTATCTTTCCAAAAATTATAGAGCGACCTCCATTCGGGAACGGTCGAATCAGCACGGGCTTTTACATCGTCGGCAATGGCGGACCAATCCATGTCCACGGTGATGTGAAGATCGGGAAGCCAACTATTTCGATGGCCTTCTAGAATATCGTCAACATCGAATGAAACTTGAGGCTGCGTTTTATCTATGTACGCCCGTGCAAATTTCAGAACTTGATCCAATTCAATGTCGTAATGATCCTTGAATTTGGTTTCACCGCCCAACATTTCATGCGCGATGGTGAGTTCGTTGCCGTGCTGCCACACAATAGTCTCGTCTCGGTGGATGCTAGACTGGGGAAAGATCGCGCGTTGCAAAAGGCTGACGCGATTGACCGCACGCTCAACACGCTCCCACGTCGCGAAGTTACGATCACCGGCACGTCGAATGCCGGATTTCACTTTGAAGATGCCACTGATTGCTGGTTGGTCGAGATAAATGACCTTTTTGTCCGGCACTGGCAAAATCTCGTTGTGAGCGTAACGGCAGGCCGTACAGCGGCGTCGAACAGAATCGCCGCCTGCACTGAGAATGCCGAATGTTGCTTTGGCTCTACAGGCGGGGCAGTTATGAAAAGGGGCGCGTTCAAACATTGGTATCAGCGCGTAGGGTGGGTTAGTGCCGACGGCGCGTAACCCACCGACTGAACGCCAACTGCAAACTCCATGGTGGGCCACCCTACATTGTCAATCGGACCGCCGGGACAGGCCGCAATGACGGCGGAGAGGTTACAGCACCGCCGCCAACGCGGGCTGTACCTCAGGCTGCGCTTCCGCAAACCGCGGCATCACCTCCTTCGCAAACAATTCCGCCGAGGTCTTGCAGATGTGAGCGGTCTCGCCGTCGATCTCGCCCATGAAGCGCAGATGCAGGTGATTGACGCCCATCTCCGCCAGTAGCCTGACCTTGGCGGCGACCGTGTCGGGGGTGCCGGCGATGGTCATCTTCATGTCGCCGCCCTTGGCGTATTCGTCCGGCCGCGATTGCGCCGACGCGGACTTCATCGCCGGCCCATCCGTCGGGCCGTGCCGCTTCACGTAGCTCGTCCGGATCGCCATCGTCTCGGCGCGCGCGAGCTTCTCGCGCTCCAGCGCCTTCTCCTCCGTCTCCGCCACCGTCACGCCGACCCAGTCGTACGAGCACCAGCGCAGGCAGTTGTCCTTCACGTGCTGCGGATGATTGGCCGCGTCGAGCGCGCGCCGGTAGATCTGCATCTGCTCGCGGAGGTCGGCGCCGAGCACGCCGACGAACACCGGCCAGCCCTTCTGCGCCGCGCGCACGATCCCCGCCTCGCGGGTCGCGACGCGGATCAGCGTGGGATACGGCTTCGAATACGGCCCCGGCGTGACGCGCCGCTTGATGCGGCCGCTGAAGTTGCCGACCGAGAAGCTCAGCTCCGGATCGCCATATTTGAAGCTCTGCAGCTTCTCCATCACGTCGAGCGTTTCCTCCGCGAGACGGCCCGAGGCGTGGGCCTCGGCGTCGATGCCGAGCCCGTTGGGCTCGGTGCCCTGCCAGCCGGAGCCGACGCCGAACAGCACCCGGCCTTTGGTCAGGTGGTCGAGCAGGTTCATGCTCTCCACGAGCCGCACCGGATGATAGAACGGGATGGAGAGCACGCCGAAGCCCATGTAGCGGTCGCGCGGAATGAGCGGCGCGATATAGGACGCGAACTGCATCGGGTTCGAGTGCCACGGCCCCCGGAAGTGGTGATCGGTGAACCACACATGATAGCCGAGCTCGGCGAACCAGACCGCCTGCTCGGCGGCCATGCCGATGATGCGGTTGTCGTCGCCCCCATCGTCGGTGTTGGGGAACCACATATTCATCGTCATGGCGGAGAATTGCATCGATCGGTCCTGCGTTGATTTTTGTTGTCACACGGCATCAGGGCGCTGGCAATCGGCCCACGCCGCCGGAGCGCGCCGGGCGGGCTGCGTGGGACGCATCGCACCCCAGCGCACCAAGTCAACCCTCGTCATGGCCGGGCTTGTCCCGGCCATCCACGTCTTGATTCTTGAAACGAAGAGAAGGAAGACGTGGATGCCCGGCACAGGGCCGGGCATGACGTCGAGAGCATTGTGAATGAGCCTGAAAATCCGCCGGCGCGGCGCTACCCCCTATTCCTCCTTATACCCATACGCCTGCGCATTCCCCGTCGCGCCGTAATACTTGAACGGCAGGAATTTGCCCGACATCGCGATCTTCACGCGGTCGCCCTTCGGGTCGGGCAGCCGCTCCATCGTCATGTCGAAGTCGATCGCCGACATGATGCCGTCGCCGAACTCCTCCTGAATGAGCTCCTTCCAGGCCGGGCCGTTGACCAGCACCAACTCGTAGAAGCGGTAGATCAGCGGATCGGTCGGCGGCATCGCCACGCCCTCGGCGCGGTTCGGCACCTCGTTGAGCATCGCCTGCTCGGACTTGGTGAGGCCGAACAGCTTCGCGGCCGCCGCGGCCTGGGGCTTCGTCAGCTTGTGGTTGCCCAAGAGCGCGCCGGTGATCATCACCGGCGACATGCCGCCGATCTGCTCGCAGATGTGCTTCCAGGTCCAGCCCTTCTCGCGCTTGATGTCGAGAAGCTTTTCGGTGAGGTCTGAGCGCTTCATGGTCGTTCTCCCAGCGGTGTGATGATCAGGTCCGAGGTGGCTGCGCCGCGTGTCCCGGACGCGGTGCAGCGCGGAGCACTTGCGGAGCGGTGCACCGCCGATCCGGGACCCCGGTTGCGTTCGGGACAACCGGGGTCCCGGGTCTGCAGCGCACCGTTTCACGCTGCGCTGCGCCCGGGATACGTGCCGAAACGTTTCGATCCAGCATCGCCATGCTCTAGTGCGCATGACTCGCGAGCCGCACCACGGTGGAATCCGGCGGCATCGGCGGCGCGTCGACGCCGGGCCGCACCACCGGCACCTTGCGCGGGTCGAAGCCCGGCGTCTGCTCGACGAAGGTGCGGCTGCGCATGACCAGGAAGTCGATGATGTGGTTGCGCACCGCGTAGTAGAGCGGGTGCTTGTGGATGTCGATGCGCACGCGGCTTTTCGGCAGCGGGTTCTCCACCACCTCCGCCATCACCGCGCCCGGGCCGTTGGTCATCAGCACGATGCGGTCGGCGAGGTAGATCGCCTCGTCGACGTCGTGGGTGATCATGAAGGTGGTCTGCCCGGTCTCCTGGCAGATGCGGCGCACCTCGTCCTGCAGCGTGCCGCGCGTCAACGCGTCGAGCGCGGAGAACGGCTCGTCCATCAACATCATCTTCGGCTGGATCGACAGCGCGCGGGCGATGCCGACGCGCTGCTTCATGCCGCCGCTGAGCTCCGACGGGCGCTTGTGCTCGGAGCCGGTGAGGCCGACCAGATCGATGAATTTCTGGGCCTGCGCGCGGACCTGCGCGGCGTTCCAGCGCCGCCATTTCGACGACACCGCATAGGCGACGTTGCCCATCACCGTGCGCCAGGGCAGCAGCGAATGGCCCTGGAAGATCACCGCGCGGTCGAGGCTGGGGCCCTCGATCGCGAGATTGTCGACGATGACGGTGCCTTCGGAAGGCTGGTCGAGCCCCGCCAGAATGTTCAGCACGGTGGTCTTCCCGCACCCCGAATGCCCGATCACACACGTGAACTCGCCGCGATTCATGGCGAGCCACAGATTCTCAAAAATCGTCGTCGTTCCACCGGGCGCCGGGTAGCGCTTGGCGATGCCTTCCAGCGAGATGAACTTGTCCGCCATCATCTCACTCCGGGAACGTCACCAGCCGCGCCGCCCGCGCCAGAATCTGATCCAACACCATCCCCACCAGCCCGATCAGCAAGATCGCGTTGATCACATTCGTAATCGACAAATTATTCCATTCGTTCCAAACGAAGTAGCCAATGCCGGTCCCGCCGACGAGCATCTCGGCCGCGACGATCACCAGCCAGGCGATGCCGATGGAGATGCGCATGCCGGTGACGATGGTCGGCGCCGCGGCCGGCAGGATCACGGTGAAGGCGCGGCGCAGCGTTCCGACCTCGAGCGTGCGCGCGACGTTGAGCCATTCCTTGCGCACCGCGGAGACGCCGAACGCGGTGTTGATCATCATCGGCCAGAGCGAGCAGATGAAGATCACGAAGATCGCCGAGAGCCCCGAATCCTTGATGGTGTAGAGCGCAAGCGGCATCCAGGCGAGCGGCGAGATCGGCTTGAGCACCTGGATGAACGGATCGAGCGCCTTGTTCATCAGGGGCGACATGCCGATCATGAATCCGATCGGGATCGCGACGGCGATCGCCAGAAAATAGCCGATCGCGACGCGCGCGATCGAATAGGCGATCTGGATGCCGAGGCCCTTGTCGTTCGGCCCATTGTCGTAGAACGGCCGCCGGAGGTGCTCCCAGAGCTTGGCGCCGACGTCGAGCGGCCCCGGCATCGCCGACTTGCCCTGCGTCGCGGTCGCTCCCATCAGCTTGGCGTATTCCGGGTCCATCTGCTGGACCGCGCCGATGCCGCGCGTGGCGAGATGCCAGGCGCCGATGAAGGCGGCGAAGATCAGGACGGAGACCAGCGCCGCGCGCAGGTTCAGCGAGCGGCGGGTCATGGCGCAGCCTTTTCGTCGATGCCCGGCAGCATCGTTACGCCCGCTTGATGGCGAAGCTCTTGATGTATTCCTCGGGCTTGGACGGGTCGAAGGTCTTGCCCATGACCGAGAAGCTCTTCGTCGTGGCAGTCGGCGGGGTCAAGCCCACCTCCCGCATCAGCCTGGTCGTGTCGGTGGCAAGGAACACCTGCTTGGCCACGCCGGCATAGTCGACGTCGCCCTTGATCTGACCCCAGCGCTTCATCTGCGTCATGATCCAGACCGCGAAAGATTCCCAGGGGAACGGGTCGAAATCGACGCGGTTCGGGACCCGCTGCACGCTGCCAAGGCCGTCGGCAAAGGTGCCGGTCAGGATCTGCTCCAGCACCGTGACCGGCTGGTTGATGTAGTTCGCCGGCGCAATCGCCTCGGCGATCGCCTTGCGGTTCTCCGCCTTGGTGGCGAAGGCCGTGGCGTCGATGATGGCCTTGAGCAGCGCCGCGTAGGTGTTCGGCGTCTGCGTCACGAATTCCTTTGACGCCGCGAACACGCAGCAGGGGTGCCCCTCCCAAAGGTCTTTCGACAACACATGGATGAAGCCAACGCCGTCGAACACGGCGCGCTGATTCATCGGATCCGGGCCGAGGAAGCCGTCGATGTTGTCGGCGCGCAGGTTCGCCACCATTTCCGGCGGCGGCACGGCGCGGATCTGGATGTCCTGGTCGGGATCGAGCCCGTGCTCAGCCACGTAGTAGCGCAGCAGGTAGTTGTGCATCGAATAGTCGAAGGGCACGGCGAACTTGAAGCCCTTCCAGTCCTTGGGGTCGCGCTTGTCCTTGTGCTTCATCGCCAAGGTGATCGCCTGGCCGTTGATGTTCTCGATCGCCGGCATCGTCCACGGCACCGGGTTCGAGCCGACGCCCAGCGAGATGGCGAGCGGCATGGGCGAGAGCATGTGGGCGGCGTCGTATTCCTTGGCCAGCGACTTGTCGCGGATCACCGCCCAGCCCGCCGTCTTCACCACCTCGACGTTGAGACCATGCTTGGAATAGAAGCCCATCGGATGGGCCATGATGATGGGCGTGGCGCAGGTGATGGGGATGAAGCCGACCTTGAGGTCCTTCTTCTCCGGCGCGCCGCCCTGGGCGAAGACCTCGCGCGCTACCCCGAGCGGCAGCACCGAGGAAATGGCAGCCATCGCCGTGCCGGCGCCGACCGTCTTCAGGAACAGCCGGCGTTGGGCATCGACCGGGAAGACCGCGCGCAGGACGGCGGCATCGACCACCCGGTTCCAGCGATCCTCCTCAGCCCCCGGCACCGCCTCGGCAGAGAGCCGCGCATGATCGGCCGCGGCATGCTTGCCGCCGCACGAGCAGCGGCCGAGCAGGGTCTTGGGATCGAACGGGTCCTTGAACATCGACATGCTGCCTCCCGCGCTTTGGTGCGCTTGGCGCCATCGCAGGCAAACTGCATGCCAGCCGCGTATAATTTCGGGAGGAGTTACGAAAAGTGACGCTTTAAATAACATCGAATTAACGGCGGGAAGCTCCAGGCGCATAGAGCGACCATAGAAGCTTTGCCGTCGGGGGACCTATTACGGTCCCTACTGGCGGACAGCCGTGTCGCTTTCCGCCCCCTCTGTCGCCCGTATGGCGCTATCGTATTCACACATCTCATCTGCAGACCGCGAGGAAGAGAGAAGCGGGCTTTCCTCCCTGCGCGTAGCGCGAATGCCCTCGCAATGCGAGGGTGGAGGGCCCAAGGCTCCATATGGCGCTCATGGCCCGTCGCCTCCGCGTGCGGGCGTAGCCGAGGACCAGGCTGGCAGACTACGATGCCTGTCCACAGAGCAGCGACGAGGCGCGGGTCAGTTTGAACCATCGCTGGCCCATTAGTTGAACGCGAGCATGTCCGAAAGTCACTA
>CAMAWG010000026.1 GCA_945861855.1 Rhodoplanes serenus | reverse complement strand
CTATTCGATCGCGACCGGGATTGGGCTCGGCTTCATCACCTATGTGCTGTGCAAGGTCATCGCCGGGAAATTCGCCGAGGCCAAGCCCGCGGTGGTGGTGCTGGCGATACTGTTTGGCATCAAGTTCGCGATTACGGGATGAGACGCCGTCGGATCGGCCAGCGCTGCGGGCGTAGGCGGTAGCGCGCGAATTCCTCGGCGATGTCCGGCTTGATCGCTTTGGCCGCGGCGAAGTCAACGTTGCCGCCGTTGCGGTCGCCCTTGCGGGTCTTGGCGATGCCGCGACCGTAGAGCGAGCCTGCAAGCTTCGGGTCGAGTTTTAAGGCCGCGTCGTAATCTTTGATGGCGTTGTCGGTCTGGCCGAGCTTGAGATAGATGAGGCCGCGGGTGTTGATCACGTCGGCCGCGTCGGCCTTGATCTTGAGCGCCGCATTGCAGTCCGCCAGCGCCTGCTGCGTCTGGCCGGGGCTGATCGCGCGCACCCAGCAGCGCGCGCTCCAGGCATCCATGTTGTTCGGCTGCAGCCGCGTCACCTCGCCGTAGTCGGCGGCGGCGCGGGCGAAGTCGCCTTTTCGCTGATAGGCCGAGCCGCGACTGTTGTAGGCGTAGACGGAATTGGGATTGGTCTGGATCGCTGCGTTGTAGTCGGCGAGCGCGCGGTCGAAATCCTTCTTGGCCTCGTAGGCCGCGGCGCGGCTGTTGAGATATTCGGCGTCCACCGGATCAAGGCGTAGCGCCTGGCCGTAGTCGCCGATCGCGCCGTCGAAGTCGTTCTTGCCGAACTTCGCGCTGGCCCGGAAATAGTAGGCGTTGGCGAGATTCTTGAGCGTCTCGCCGATCACCGCGTCGCAGCTCTTGATCGAGTCATCGGCCGAAGCCGATTTTCGCTCGTTCATGCAGGAGGCGGCGGCCTGTGCCGACGCCGCGCTCGATCCGAGCGCCTGGGGCCGGCGTTGCGGCTCGCTCGGCGCAGGCTGCGCCGCCATCGGCGATGGCGCGGATTGCGATGAACCCGAAGGCTGCGTCGTCACGCGGGGCTGGGCCGGCTGCGGGCTTGGAGCGGTGCGATAGGTCGGAGCCTGCTGGTAGGTCGGTGCTTGCCGGTAGGCCGGGCGCTGCTGGAATTGCGACTGCGCGTCCGCGACGCTGCTTGCGGCACATGCAAGCGCAATCGCCGAAAACCGAATGGTCGATCGCAGCGCGACTTTCGCGCCGCGCGATGCCGATGGCGTATTGGTCTCGATCATGCGAGCATCATCGCGCCGGAGCGAAGAAACGCAATGAAAACCGTTTTCTTTTTGCTGCTCAGGTTAATTTGCTATCCGGCGCTCGCGATTGTGCTTGCCGCGGGCGCCGCCCTCATCGCCGTCAAGGTTAACGGCCAATGCCCGCCGCTGACCGAGATCGGCGTGACCTGCGCCACGAAATTCTCGCAGCGGCTCGCGGACTTCGGCCTCGCGGTCGGCGTGTTCACGCTCGACACCGGCGTGCCGATCGTGCTCGCGGTCGGCGGATTGATCTTTCTTCTCCGCGACCTGCGGCCACGCCGCCTTAGCTGAGCGCCTTCTTGATCGCCAGCATGTCGCGCCAGGCGAGCCGCTTGCCGATCGGCGAGCGCAGAAGATACGCCGGATGCAGCATCGGCATGGCGCGGATCTCGCGGGTGCCGGTCCGGTAGGGAAACCAGCGGCCGCGGTTCTTCATGATGCCCTGGATGCCGAGCAGCGCGCCGGTGGACGGCTGACCGACCGTCACCAGGATTTCCGGATTGCACAGCTCGATCTGCCGCTGGATGAACGGCAGGCAGATTTGCGTCTCGACCGGCGTCGGCGTGCGGTTTCCCGGCGGCCGCCACGGCACGATGTTGGCGATGTAGACCTTGGTGCGGTCGAGACCGATCGCCGCAAGCATCCGGTCGAGCAACTGCCCCGAGCGGCCGACGAACGGCAGTCCCTGCTTGTCCTCCTCCGCACCGGGCGCCTCACCGACGAACATCAGCCGCGATCCGGGCGTGCCGTCGGCGAACACGAGGCGGCTCGCCCCGCCCTTCAGGCTGCAGCCTTCGAAGCGATCCAGGATGGCGCGCAATTCGTCGAGGCTTGCGGCGCTGCGCGCGGCTTCGCGCGCCGCCATGACGGCAGCGTCGGGCGTGGGGGGAGGCGGGGCGGCGGGGGCTTTCGCCGGAGCGTTGCCGGTCCGGATGCCGGGCGCCAGAGTCGAATCCCCGCCGCCAACGCGCGGTGCTGTCGCGGGCGGCGCTGCGGCCTTGGGCTCATCGCCAGACAGCCAGTCCTTGGCGTCCTCGCCGATGGCCGTGTCGACGCCGGCTTCGGCGTAGAAGGCAAGCAGGTCGCGGGCGGTCTTGCTGCTGGGGATCATGTTCGATCGTTACGGTGCCGGTCGGAAACGCCCAAAATTTGGCTCGCCGCTATAACATTGGGCCAAGCGGTCCTTTTCCAAATGGTGGCCTTTCGCCATAGGATTGCCTCTCACGCTTCCGCACAGGGTATCATTGTTATCCGCCGATAGCTCTGCTGGCCCAGTCTAGCTGTAAGAAGGGATTGCAAGAACGCCATGGCCGACGACATGCCTGCCCGAGAATCCATGGAGTTCGACGTCGTCATCGTGGGCGCCGGACCGGCGGGACTTGCCGCAGCCATCCGGCTCAAGCAGCTCTCGCCCGAACTCGGCGTGGTGGTGGTCGAGAAGGGCTCCGAGGTGGGGGCGCATATCCTCTCCGGCGCGGTGATCGATCCCGTTGGCCTCGACCGGCTTCTGCCGGAGTGGCGCACGGAAGACACCCCGATCAAGACCGCGGTCAGCGACGACCGCTTCTACTGGCTCGGGCAGTCGGCGGCGCTGCGGCTGCCGAATTTCTTGATGCCGCCGCTGATGTCGAACCACGGCAACTACATCGTCTCGCTCGGCAACGTCTGCCGCTGGCTGGCGACCAAGGCCGAGGCGCTCGGCGTCGAGATCTATCCGGGCTTCGCCGCAACCGAAGTGCTGACCGAGAACGGCGCGGTCATGGGCATCGCCACCGGCGATATGGGCATCGGCAAGGACGGCAAGCCGAATGCGAGTTTCACCCGCGGCATGGAACTGCGCGCCAAGTACACCCTGTTTGCCGAGGGAGCGCGCGGCAATCTGTCGAAGACGCTGATCGCAAAATATGGGCTCGACCAGGGCCGCGAGCCGCAGAAATTCGGGCTCGGGTTGAAGGAGCTCTGGCAGGTCGCGCCGGACAAGCACAAGCCGGGCCTGGTGCAGCACTCGTTCGGCTGGCCGCTCGACAATTCCACCGGCGGCGGCTCGTTCCTCTACCACTTCGACGACAATCTCGTTTCTGTCGGCTTCGTGGTTCACCTCAACTACGCCAATCCGTACATCTCGCCGTTCGAGGAATTCCAGCGCTTCAAGACCCATCCGGCGATCCGCGCCACCTTCGAGGGCGGCAAGCGGCTGTCTTACGGCGCGCGCGTCATCACCGAGGGCGGCTATCAGTCGGTGCCGAAGCTTTCATTCCCGGGCGGCGCGCTGATCGGCTGCGCGGCGGGCTTCGTCAACGTGCCGCGCATCAAGGGCAGCCACAACGCGATCCTGTCCGGAATGCTCGCGGCCGAACATGCCGCGGAGGCGCTGTCCGAAGGCCGCGCCAATGACGAACTCGCGAGCTACGACGATGCCTGGCAGGACGGCGACATCGGCCGCGACCTGTGGCGGGTCCGCAACGCCAAGCCGCTGTGGTCGAAGCTCGGCACCGTCCTGGGAATCGCTGCCGGCGGCATCGACATGTGGAGCAATACGCTGGGCTTCTCGCTGATCGGAACGCTAGGCCACGGCAAGGCCGATGCCGAAACCCTCAAGCCCGCCAACGAGTGCCGCCCGATCGCCTATCCGAAGCCGGACGGCAAGCTCACCTTCGACCGGCTGTCGTCGGTGTTCATCTCCAGCACCAATCACGAGGAGGATCAGCCGCCGCATCTGCACGTCGCCGACATGGCGCTCCAGCAGGCGTCCGAGCATGACGTCTATGCCGGGCCGTCGGCGCGCTATTGCCCGGCCGGCGTGTACGAGTGGGTCGAGGAGGCGGGTAAGCCGCGGTTCGTCATCAACGCGCAAAACTGCGTCCACTGCAAAACCTGCGACATCAAGGACCCCAACCGCAACATCACCTGGGTGCCGCCGGAGGGCGGCGGCGGCCCGAAATATTCCAATATGTGATCGGCTTGCTGTTTCGCGCGGGGCAACGTCAGTCGTACACCTCGCGCCGGTGGCCCACCGTCACCACCAGCACGATGAACCGGTCATCTTCGATTGATGCCACGATGCGGTAGTCGCCGACCCGGTAACGCCAGAATCCCTTCAGGTCGCCGGTCAGCGGGCGCCCGAACCGGCGTGGGTCTTCGGCGACGACGATGCGCTGCCGCAGATACTTCACGATGTGTTGTTCGGGGCCGGGGCCGAGCTTGCGCAGTTCGCGCGCAGCCTCGGCGAGAAACTCCACACGCCAGACACGATCCATGCTTTGGCGCCGGTTCAGGAGGCGTTGTCGATCTCGGCTTCGAGTTCTTCAAGTGTGATGCGATCGCCGCCGCGGTCAACGCGACGGCGGGCAAGGTGGTAATCCTCCAAGTCTTCGATATGGCGTACGATGGCCTCGCGCGCGTAGAAACTTTTGGTTCGTCCGGTCCTTTTAGCCAAGATGTCCAGGCGCTTTTCAATTTCTGGCGATAGGCGAAGCGCGAGCATGAGGGACTCCCTTGCGTTGCTATACATGTATAGCGAAGGTGGAGGGGGTCAAGGTTTTTTCGCAGATGAGCCGGTTCCCTACCCCCGTCACGATCCCGCCACACCGCGATTGGCATGATCGCCCGTGCGGTGCTGCCGCATTCCTCTCCTTGCGGGCGGAGTGCAAAAAGGCCATTCTGAGCCCGACTCGGAGGGCAGGCGCACCGCCGCCCATGGAGGCAGCCACTCGTGATTGTTCCGACTTCGTTCCGATGCCTGGCGGGCGTCGTGCTGGGCGCCGCAACGCTGCTTTGGCCGGTCGGGGTATCCGCCCAGGGAGCGGTGCAAGACGCGCAAATCTCCACCCACCAGCCCACGGCGCAGGAACTGTCGCGCCTTTCGGCCTCCGGGAGCTATCTCGCCGCGCGCCACGCCGGCACCCAGCGCGATGCCGGCGCCGCTGCCGCCTATTACCGCGCGGCGCTCCGCGGCGACCCGAAGAACGCCGAGTTGCTGGAGCGCGCCTTCCTGTCGGTGCTGGCGGAGGGCGACGTCGAGGAGGCGGTTCGCCTCGCCGACCAGGTCATCCGCCTCGACAAGAACGACCGCATCGCCCGGCTGGTGATCGGCGTCCACGCGCTCAAGCAGAAGAAATACGTCGTCGCCAAGACGAATTTCGCACAGTCGATTCGCGGCCCGATCACCGATCTCGCCGCCACGCTGCTCGCCGGATGGGCGAGCTACGGCGCGGGCGACGCCAAGGGCGCCGTCGAGTCGATCGACAAGCTGCAGGGCGCCGAATGGTATGCGCTGTTCAAGGATTTGCACGCCGGCCTCATTCTCGACCTGTCCGGCAACAAGAAGGAAGCCGGCAAGCGCTTCGACCGGGCCCAGAAGCTCGATGCCACCGCGCTCCGGCTGGTTGAGGCGCACGGCTCCTGGCTCTCGCGCAACGGCCAGAAGGATGCGGCGCTGAAGCTGTTCAAGGCCTTCGACGCCCAGTTGCCGCGCCATCCGCTGATCGTCGCGGACATGGACAACATCAACAACGGCAAGCAGCTTCCGCCGCTGGTCGTCGATGCGCAGGCCGGGGCGGCCGAATTGCTCTATGGGCTCGGCGCGGCGCTGGGCCGCCGCGGCGGCGAGGACCTCGGGCTCGTTTATCTGCAGCTCGCGCTCTATCTCGCGCCCAATCAGCCGCTCGCGCTGCTTTCGCTCGCCGATCTCTACGAGCAGGTGAAGAACCCCCAGCTCGCCATCAAGATCTACGAGCGCATGCCGCAAAGTTCGCCGCTGCGGCGCAACGCCGACATCCAGCTCGCGGTCAATCTCGACACCATCGAGAAGACCGACGAAGCCAAGCAGCGTCTGAACAAGCTTCTCACCGAGCGTCCCGACGACATCGACGCGATCATGGCGCTCGGCAGCATCCTGCGCGGCCGCAAGGCCTTCGAGGAATGCGCCCAGGTCTACGGCAAGGGCGTGGCCACCATCGCCAATCCGGATCGGCCGAACTGGCTGATCTTCTACTTCCGCGGCATCTGCAACGAGCGCGCCAAGAAATGGGATGCAGCCGAGGGCGACTTGAAGCAGGCCCTCAAGCTCTACCCGGACCAGCCGCATGTGCTGAACTATCTCGGCTATTCGTGGATCGACCAGGGCATCAATCTCGACGAGGGCATGCGGATGATCCGCCGCGCCGTCGAGCAGCGGCCGGACGACGGCTATATCGTCGACTCGCTCGGCTGGGCGCACTACCGGCTCGGCAACTACGACGAGGCGGTGAAGCACCTGGAGCGCGCGGTCGAGCTCAAGCCCGACGATCCGACCATCAACGATCACCTGGGCGACGCCTATTGGAAGACGGGCCGCTTGATCGAAGCGGAATTCCAGTGGTCGCACGCCCGCGACCTCAAGCCGGAGCCCGAGGAACTCGTCAAGATCAAGCAGAAGCTGGCGGCCGGCCTGCCCGAAGAGACATCGTCGGCGTCCAACTCCCAGAAGAAGAAGCCCGGCGACGGCGGCTGACACGGCTCGAGCGCTTGACGTTCTGCCTGATGCCCGGCCTTGTGCCGGGCATCGTGTTTTGCGGCCGGCACGGCGCGGGTAGCGACAATCGCCGCCGCTGCGGATAAATGTCTTGCATGGCTGCCCTCGTCGAACACGCCCCGGCCAAGGTCAATCTGACGCTCGCGGTGCTCGGCCGGCGCACCGACGGCTATCACCTGCTCGACAGCCTTGTTGCATTCGCCGGCATTGGCGATCGGCTGACCTTGATCCCCGGCGGGTCGCTTTCGCTCGCGGTTCGCGGCATGACCACGACGCAGGCGGGCCCGCTCGACGACAATCTCGTGCTCAAGGCGGCGAAGGCGCTCGCGGCGGAAGTGCCCGGTCTCAAGGTCGGACGGTTCACCCTGGATAAGCGCCTGCCGGTGGCGGCAGGTCTCGGCGGCGGATCGTCCGACGCCGGCGCGACGCTCCGGTTGCTGGCCCGCGCCAACCGCCTGCCGCTCGACGACGCGCGGCTCCGCAAGGTGGCGCGGCGCATCGGCGCCGATGTGCCGGTCTGCGTCGATCCGCGCCCGCGGCGGATGCGCGGGATCGGCGAAATTCTTTCCGGGCCGCTGGCGATCCCGAAACTCGCGGCGGTGCTGGTCAATCCCGGCGTCGCGGTGCCGACCAGGGACGTGTTCGCGATCCTGGGACGAAAATCCGGCGAAGCGCGGCGGGCGGGGCGGGCGCTGGCGCTGCCGCGCGACCGCGACGGCTTCGTTGAATATCTGGCGGGCGAACGCAACGATCTGGAGCCTGCCGCCGTCACGCTCCAGCCGGTGATCGCGCGGGTGCTCGCGGTGCTGCGCGGTCAGCGGGGTTGCGACCTCGCCCGCATGTCCGGCTCCGGCGCCACCTGCTTTGGATTGTTTGCGTCCTCGCGCGCGGCGGCGGCGGCGGCGCGCGGTATTTCGGCCGTGCATCCGCGCTGGTGGGTGAAGGCGACGGCGTTCGGCTAAAAAACCGGTGGAGATCGGTACGAGGCTACCGCGGCCCTGAGTTTATTTTCCCAAGTGAGCAATTGGGAACAGTTGCCCCGATCAGACCTGGTGAACATCGGGCACTGATCGGCATTCGTGTGTCCGTCACCTGCGTGTGCGGATTCATCAAGGGCGACGATGGCAACCTGGCAAGCACTCCTGATGGGCCTGATGGCTGTCTATGCACCAAGCCTCATTCTTCTGGCCGTCATATTTTTTACGGCGGTGCGTAAGCAATTGCCCCGTAACCGTTCCAATCGTCAACGATGAGACATTTGCCCTGCCACCTTAGCAATCGCCCGCGTGGCCGCGAAGGTCGCTCGGCCTAATACGTCCGGGCGGTGCAGAACTCCACCGCCTCCTCGAGCGCCTGCTTCATCTCCGAGGCCGGAAACAGCGCCAGCGCGTCGCGGGCGATGGCGCCGTAATGCTGGGCGCGCTTGATGGTGTCCTCCAGCGCGCGGTGCTTGATCATCAGGCCGACCGCGGTCTCCAGATCGCTCTCGGTGATCTCGCCCTGCTCGAGCGCGCGGGACCAGAAGCCGCGCTCGGACTCCGAGCCGCGACGGAACGACAGCACCACCGGCAGCGTGATCTTGCCCTCGCGGAAGTCGTCGCCGACGTTCTTGCCGAGCTTGGCCGACTTGCCGCCATAGTCGAGCACGTCATCGACGAGCTGGAACGCGATGCCGAGGTTCATGCCGAACGAGCGGCAGGCGGCGTGCTCCGCCTTTGGCCGATTGGTCAGGACCGGACCCACCTCGCAGGCGGCGGCGAACAGCTCGGCGGTCTTGGCGCGGATCACGGCGAGATATTCGTCCTCGGTGGTCGCGGTGTTCTTGGCGGCGCCGAGCTGCATCACCTCGCCTTCGGCGATGATGGCCGCGGCGTTCGACAGGATGCCCAGCGCCTGCAACGAGCCGACCTCGACCATCATCTTGAACGCCTGGCCGAGCAGGAAATCGCCGACCAGAACGCTCGCCTCATTGCCCCAGAGCTTGCGCGCAGCGGGCCTGCCGCGGCGCATGTCGCTTTCGTCCACCACGTCGTCGTGAAGCAGCGTCGCGGTGTGCATGAACTCGACGGCTGCTGCGAGCTTGATGTGGCCGTCGCCGGAGTAGCCTGTCAGACTCGCCATCGCCAGCGTCAGCATCGGCCGCAGCCGCTTGCCGCCGGATGAGATCAGATGGTTGGCGACCTCCGGGATCATCGTCACCTCGGAGCCCGTGCGGGTCAGAATCTGGGCGTTGACCCGCTGCATGTCGGGCGTGACGAACTCCACCAGGCGGTCGATGGTGGCGTCGGCCGGACTGAATGGGATGACGACGGCCAAATGCGGTCTCCGGATTTCGTCGAGTGGTACGCTAGAGGATAGAAACGCTATGATATGCCAGCAAGTGCGCTTGCCGTAAATGTGACCATTGGCTCCAGGATACGGCCGGCGGGAGACGACCCGATGATGCCCAGCGAGTTGCCAACCGACGGAAATGCGAACTCCGCCGTTGAAATTGTGGGCCGCAGCCGGATCGCGGTGCTGGTGCCTTGCTACAACGAGGAGGCGGCTATCGGCAAGGTTATAGCCGATTTCCGCTCGGCGCTGCCGGACGCCGCCATTTACGTCTACGACAACAACTCCACCGACCGCACCGTCGAGGTGGCGCAGGGCGCCGGCGCGATCGTCCGGCGCGAGCAGCACCAGGGCAAGGGCCGGGTGGTGCGCCGCATGTTCACCGACATCGACGCCGACATCTATGTGCTGGTCGACGGTGACGCCACCTACGATGCGCCGAGCGCGCGGGGGATGATCGACATGCTCGTAACCGAGCGGCTCGACATGGTCTGCGCGGTCAGGGTCGATCGCGATCAGGCGGCCTACCGGCTCGGTCATCGCGCCGGCAACCGGCTGCTCACCGGCTTCGTCGCCCACGTGTTCGGCCAGTCCTTCACCGACATGCTGTCAGGCTATCGGGTGTTTACCCGGCGCTTCGTAAAGTCCTTCCCGGCGCTCTCGGGCGGCTTCGAGATCGAGACCGAGCTGACCGTCCATGCGCTCGAGCTCGAATTGCCGGTGGGCGAGCTGCGGACGCCGTACTATTCGCGGCCGGTGGGCTCGGCCTCCAAGCTTAGCACCTGGCGCGACGGTTTCCGTATCCTGCGGACCGTGCTGCGGCTCTATCGCGCCGAGCGCCCGCTGCCCCTGTTCACCGGCCTCGGAGTGTCGCTCGCCATCGTCGCCATCGGCATCGCGATCCCGATCTTCATCACCTATATCCAGGACGGGATCGTGCCGCGGCTGCCATCTGCGGTGCTGTCCACCGGCGTAATGCTCCTGGCCTTCCTGTCGATCGCCTGCGGCCTGATCCTTGACACGGTGACGCGCGGGCGGCGTGAGCTCAAGCTCCTGGCGTATCTGGCGCAGCGCGCGCCGGCCGAAGAGCGGCGGCGGAGCCGGCCATGACCCCGAAAAGTGGATACCGGTTTTCGGATAAGGTCATGGTCTGAAAGGTCGACGTTGCAGGAACTCGTCCGGACCAACAATGCGGTGCTGATCACCGCGATCGAGGCGCTGCTCAAGAGCGCCGACATCCCGCACATGGTTCTGGATCAGCACATGAGCGTGCTGGAAGGCTCGCTCGGCATGTTGCCGCGGCGTATTGTAGTCGATGACGGGGATTGGGCGACGGCGCGCCAACTCCTGGAGGACGCGGGGCTGGCGCACGAACTGCGGCCGTCATCCGCCGGGCCGACGCCTGATTCGCAATCCGATCTGACCGACGACGCCGTGCTCGGCGGGCGCCTGCGGCTCAAGCAGAGGAAGCGCGGCCACCGGGTGGGGCATGACGCCATCCTGCTGGCCGCGGCGACCGCCGCGAGACCCGGCGACCGCGCGGTCGAATTCGGCGCGGGCGTCGGCGCGGCCGGCCTCGCGCTCGCGGTACGGGTTCCCGAAGTAGACGTGACACTCCTGGAACTCGATCCGGAGCTGGCCGACATCGCTGCGGAGAACGTCGTGCGAAACGGCCTCGAACAGCGGGTGCGGGCCGTTACCCTCGACGTCACCGCGCCTGCGGACGAATTCGCCGCCCGGGGCATCGGGCCCGGCTCGGCCGATCGGGTGCTGATGAATCCGCCGTTCAACGATCCGGCGCGTCAGAACGTTTCGCCCGACCCCGTTCGCCGTGCTGCGCATACCGCAGGCGACGGACTGCTTGCCGCGTGGGTGGCAGGGGCGTCGTGGGTCCTGCATTCCGCAGGCGCGCTCACCCTGATCTGGCGCGCGGACGGCCTGGCGGACGTCCTGGCCGCGCTGGACGGCCGCTTCGGCGATATTGCGGTGCTGCCCGTCCATGGCCGCGCCGGATTGCCGGCGATCCGCGTCCTGGTGCGTGCGCGCAAGGGCAGCCGTGCGCCGCTCGCGCTGCTACCGGGATTGATGCTGAACGACGAAGAGGGAACGCCGACCGCCGAGGCCGAAGCGGTCCTGCGCGGCGCCGGAGCGCTGCCGCTGGCTAGCGACTGATCAATCGCCGCCGCATCGCTGGAGCGGTCGAACCGTAGTACGACGCGATCAGGATCGATGCCATCAGGAAACACAGGAAGAGAGTTTTCATTTTCGTTGCCGATTTCGTTATGTGACGACAACGCGTCACGAAATCCATCGTTCCCGGCAACTTGCCCGCGTTGTGTTAACAAGCGATGACTTGAGGCTGAGCCCACTGACGCATATGTGACCAAAACATGGCAGAGACCTCCGCGTTCGATCGAGTTCGTGCCGCGCTGCGCAGCCTGCTGCCGGCGCGCTTCCGCTCGGACATTCCCATAGTGCCTGTGGTCCGGCTGTCCGGCGCGATCGGTATCTCCAGCCCGCTCAAGCCCGGGCTTACGCTCGCCAATGTGGCGCGCTCGCTGGAGCGTGCGTTCTCGATGCGACACATTCGCGCGGTCGCGCTTCTCATCAACTCGCCAGGAGGGGCTGCGGCACAGTCGCATCTGATTCACCGGCGAATCCGCGCGCTTGCCGACGAGAAAAAGATTCCGGTCCTGGCCTTCGTCGAGGACGTCGCGGCATCCGGCGGCTACATGATCGCCTGCGCCGCCGACGAGATCGTCGCCGATGCCTCCTCGATCGTCGGCTCGATCGGCGTGGTCGGCGGCTCGTTCGGATTCGACAAGTTGATCGAGAAGATCGGCATCGAGCGGCGGCTCTACACGTCCGGCGAGAACAAGGCGATGCTCGATCCGTTCCTGCCGGAGAAGCCCGAGGACGTCGAGCGCCTCAAGGCCATCCAGCGCGAAATTCACGAAAGCTTCATCGCGCTGGTGAAGTCGCGGCGGGCCGACAAGCTCGACAGCCGCGAAACCGCCTTGTTCTCTGGAGCATATTGGACGGGTCAACGGGGCCGTGAACTGGGCCTCGTCGATGCCGTCGGCGATCTGCGCACGGTGCTACGCGAGCGCTTTGGCGATAAGGTGCGCACGCCGCTGATCGCGGAACGCGGCCTGTTCGGCCGGCGGGTGCTGGGGCTGAGCCATGGCGGTTTCGATCAGCTGTGGAACGGACCGAGTCTCGCGGACGACATGGTTGCGACGCTCGAGGCGCGCGCCCTATGGTCGCGCTACGGATTGTAGGAGGTGGTGATGCCTGTCGTCGCTTGGGCGCTTGGCGCAATCGGTGCCGTCATCCTGATCAAGCTGTTCAGCCGGGAATGGCAGCGCGTCAACGCCGAGCTCGACCGCGCGCATCCGGCGCGCGTGTCCGACCCCGAGCGCGCCGGCGTGCCGACGCTGCGCCGCGACCCCGCGACCGGCGAGTACCGGGCCGACCGCTAAAGCATGATCCCGAAAAGTGGGAACCGGTTTTCGGACAAGATCATGCTCAAATAATAGTCGTCAGCCCGGCTCCTTGATGCCCTTCTCGCGCACGACCTTGCCCCAGCGCGCGAGCTCCTCCTTGAGGAACTTGCCGAACTGCTCCGGCGTATCCGCCACCGGCACTGCACCCGAATCGATGAGCTTCTGCTTCACCGCCGGATCGTTGATCGCGGCGACGAAGGCGGCATGGAGCTTGGCGATCGCCGCCGGCGGTGTCTTGGCCGGCGCCAGCAGCCCGTACCAGTTGTCCGACGACGTGTCGGGATAGCCCTGCTCGGCGAGTGTCGATACGTTTGGCAGTTTCGGATTGCGCTGGCCGGACGCCGCGCCCAGCGCCCTGACCTTGCCCGCGGCGATCTGCGGCATCAGCACCGGCACATCGGCGGAGAAGGCCTGGACCTGGCCGCCGAGCAGATCGGTGAGGGCGGGAGCGGCGCCGCGATAGGGCACATGCACGAATTTGACGCCGGCTGCGGTCGAGAACAGCTCCAGCGCCAGATGCGTGGTCGAGCCGACGCCGGTCGAGGCAAATGGAATCTCTCCCGGCTTGGCCTTGGCCATCGCCACGAGGTCCTTGGTGGAATTGGCGGAGCTGTCGGCACGCACGACGACGACGGTGGTGTTGCGCACCACCAGCGTCACCGGCGCGAAGTCGCGCAGCACGTCGTAGGGCAGGTCGGTGCGCATGTTCGGCGTGATGGCGACCGCGCCGACCGTGGTGAGGAACAGCGTGGTGCCGTCGGGCGGCGACTTCGCCACAAAGTCCGCGCCGATCGCGCCGTTGGCGCCGGGCTTGTTCTCGATGAGGATGGTCTGGCCGAGGATGTCCTTCACCTTGTCGGCGACCAGGCGGCCGACGAAATCGGTGGGTCCGCCGGGCGGGAAGGCGATCACAATACGGATCGGCTTGTTGGGGAGGTCCTGCGCCAGCGCTGCGGGGGTCGCGGCGGCAAGCATCAGGAAAGCCGAAGCGAGCTTGGCGAGACGCATCGTGAATCCTCCCGTGTTTTGCGGCACCCTAGCGCGCCTCATCGTGTGTGGGGAGGCCCGTTGCTTGCCTTGACCCCCCGCCGGTGCGCCGTTACGTCTCACCCCGCGCGCCCGCGCCTGGATCCCTCATGGCCGACGATCTTCCCGCCCATATGCGCCCGGAGCGCTCGTTTCAGGGCCTGATCCTGGCGCTGCAGCGCTTCTGGGCCGACCAGGGCTGCGTCATCCTGCAGCCCTACGACATGGAGGTCGGCGCCGGCACCTTCCATCCGGCGACCACGCTGCGGGCGCTCGGGCCGAAGCGCTGGAACGCGGCCTACGTGCAGCCCTCGCGCCGGCCGAAGGACGGCCGCTACGGCGAGAACCCGAACCGGCTGCAGCACTACTACCAGTTCCAGGTGATCCTGAAGCCGTCGCCGCCAGACATCCAGGACCTCTATCTCAAATCGCTCGCCGCCATCGGCGTCGACTCCGGGCTGCACGATATCCGCTTCGTCGAGGACGACTGGGAGAGCCCGACCTTGGGCGCCTGGGGGCTCGGCTGGGAGTGCTGGTGCGACGGCATGGAGGTCAGCCAGTTCACATATTTCCAGCAGGTCGCGGGTTTCGAGTGCGCGCCGGTCGCGGGCGAACTGACATACGGGCTGGAGCGTCTCGCCATGTATGTGCAGGGCGTCGACCGCGTCTACGATCTCAACTTCAACGGCCGCGAGGGCGCCGACAAGGTCAGCTACGGCGACGTGTTCCTGCAGGCCGAGCAGGAATACTCGCGGCACAATTTCGAGCACTCCGACGCCGAGATGCTCTTCAAGCAATTCACGATGGCCGAAGAAGCCTGCAAGAAATATCTCCGCGCGGGCTGGGCGCCTGACAAGAGCCGCCATCTGATGGCGCTGCCGGCCTATGACCAGTGCATCAAGGCGAGCCACGTCTTCAACCTGCTCGATGCCCGCGGCGTGATCTCGGTGACCGAGCGGCAGAGCTACATTTTACGCGTCCGCGAACTGGCGAAGGCCTGCGGCGAGGCTTGGCTGAAAACCGAAGCAGGAGGGGCGTCATGAGCGATATACCGGACATCGGCGGGCGCAGGCCCTTGCCGGTCAACGTCGAGGCGGAAAAAAGCTACTGGTGGTGCGCTTGCGGCCGCTCCAAATCGCAGCCGTTCTGCGACGGCTCGCACAAGGGCACGGCGTTCGGCCCGAGCGAGTTCAAGCCTGACGCGACCGGCGAGGTCTGGTTCTGCACCTGCAAGCGGACCGCCAAGCCGCCATTGTGCGACGGCAGCCACAAGAAGTTGTAATGCACGGCCTCTCCGCTCCCCTCCCCCTTGTGGGGAGGGGTCGGGGGTGGGGGTGATGCGGTGATACGGAAACGATAATGCCAACGCGCGGCGAAAATCGAACCTGGGCAAAACGTGATCGCACGGTTGAATCGCCGCAGCGCATTCATGCGCGCTCGATGCGCGCAAATCCCACCGATGCTGAGCGAAAGTTCTGGCTGCATCTCCGCCACCGCTTGACAGCGTCCGGAACCCATTTCCGCCGGCAGGTCCAGATCGGCCGATATATCGCCGACTTCGTCAGTCACAAGGCAAAGCTGGTTATCGAGATCGACGGCGGCCAGCACGTCGAGCGCGCTGCATCCGATGCCGAGCGCACCAAGGTTTTCGAGACGCACGGCTACCGCGTGTTGCGCTATTGGAACAACGACGTTCTATCGAATATCGATGGCGTGCTCGATGACATCCAGCGTGCCATGACTTCGACCCCCACCCCTGACCCCTCCCCACAAGGGGGAGGGGAATAGAGCCGCCATGCCCGACCTTCTTCTCGAATTCTTCTCCGAGGAAATCCCCGCGCGGATGCAGGCGCGGGCGGCGGAGGATTTGAAGAAGCTCGTCACCGACAAACTGGTGGCCGCGGGGCTCACTTACGACGGCGCCAAGGCTTTCGCGACGCCGCGGCGGCTGGCGCTCGCGGTCGCCGGCATTCCGGTGCGCCAGCCCGACATCAAGGACGAGAAGAAGGGCCCGCGCGTCGGCGCCCCCGAACAGGCCATCGCCGGATTCTTGAAAGGCGCGGGGCTGACCTCGATCGATCAGGCGAAGGTGCAGCCCGACAAGAAGGGCGATTTCTATGTCGCGGTGATCGACAAGCCGGGTAGGCCGGCCATCGAGGTGATCGCCGGCATCGTGCCGGAGGTGGCGAAGGCATTTCCCTGGCCGAAGGCGATGCGCTGGGGCGAGGCGTCGGGCAAGCCCGGCGCGCTCAACTGGGTGCGGCCGCTGCATTCCATCGTCGCGATGTTCGGCCCGGAGACCGAGGAGCCTGATGTCGTGCCGTTCACGGTCGGGGATGTCGCCGCAGGCGACACCACCTACGGCCACCGTTTCCTTTCGCCCGCACCGATCAGGGTGAAGCGGCTCGACGACTACATGGCCAAGCTCGATGCCGCCAAGGTCGTGGTCGATCCCGCACGCCGCGCGCAGATGATTTTGACCGACGCAAAGACGCTCGCCTTCGCGCAGGGCTTCGAACTGGTCGAGGACGAGGGTCTGCTCGCCGAGGTCGCGGGCCTCGTCGAATGGCCGGTGGTGCTGATGGGCTCGTTCGACAAGGTGTTCCTCTCGATCCCGGAAGAAGTCATTCGCGCGACCATCCGCAACAACCAGAAATGCTTTGTCGTGCGCGACCCGCAGACGGCAAAGCTCACCAACAAATTCATCCTGACAGCCAATATCGAGGCGAGCGACGGCGGTGCGGCGATCGTCGCCGGCAATGAGCGCGTGATCCGCGCGCGGCTGTCGGATGCGAAATTCTTCTACGAGACCGATCTCAAGACCCGGTTGGAAGACCGCCTGCCGAAGTTTTCGCAGATCGTATTCCACGAAAAGCTCGGCACGCAGGCTGAGCGCATCGGGAGAATTGTGAAACTCGCTAGCGTGATCTCAGAAGTGATGGAAAACCAGCAGCAGATTGGTCAGAGACACTATCAAGGCAGTTCCGCGCGATATCTAAATAACGTGCAACGCGCTGCGCAAATTTCGAAAGCTGATCTGCTTACAGAAATGGTTGCTGAATTCCCCGAGCTTCAAGGCTTGATTGGGCGCTATTACGCCGAAGCGCAGGGTGAAGATGAAGCCGTCGCTCACGCTATCGAGGATCACTACAAGCCGAAGGGCCCGGACGACCTCGTGCCCGCAGATCCGGTGTCGGTTGCGGTCGCGCTCGCAGACAAGATCGACATCCTCGTAGGCTTCTGGATGATTGACGAAAAGCCGACTGGATCAAAAGACCCGTATGCGCTCCGTCGGGCAGCGTTGGGTGTGATCCGGCTATTGTTGGAAAGCAAACTTAGGCTGAGCCTTGTATCCGTGTTTGATGCACAAGCTATAAATGTTGATAGTTCATTTGAACAGCTTGCGCGCGAAAGAGGGGCAAAACAGGGTGGGCTCTATACGGTTGCGATTGGTCACGGCGCAGTGCCTTGGGCGGGCAAACAGGTTCGAAAAAATAGCGTCGACCTCCTCGCCTTCTTCGCCGACCGCCTCAAGGTCCAACTCCGCGAGCAAGGCGCGCGGCATGACCTCGTCGACGCCGTATTCGCGCTCGAAGGCCAGGACGATCTTGTTCTGATCGTTCGCCGCATAGAGGCGCTGGCCAAATTCCTCGACACCGACGACGGCAAGAACCTCCTCGCCGGAACGAAGCGCGCCGCAAACATCCTCCGCATCGAGGAGAAGAAGGACAACGCCTCCTACTCCGGCGCGCCGGACGCGAGCCTGCTCCAACTGCCCGAGGAAAAGGAACTCGCCCGCGCCATCGGCGCCGCAAAGGCGGAGGCGGACCAAGCGGTCAAGCGCGAGGATTTCGCCTCCGCCATGACCGCCATGTCGAAGCTCCGCCCGCATGTGGATGCGTTCTTCGAAAAGGTCACGGTCAACGTCGATGACGGGAAATTGCGCGCCAACCGGCTGCGGTTGCTGAATGAAATTAGAGAGGCGACAAGGACCGTGGCGGATTTCTCCAAGATCGAAGGCAGTTAAGTTCGTCATGCCCGGCCTTGTGCCGGGCATCCACGCCATGGCATAACAGAAAGACGTGGATGGCCGGGACAAGCCCGGCCATGACGTGGAAAGGCTGAGCTACACAAGCTAAAGCCGATTGAGGAAACGCCGGGGAAGGGTCACAAGAACCCTAATTGCGACAGCGAGAGTATTTGATGGCACGCCGTCCTTCCTCCTCTAAGAAGTCAAAGGCTAGGAAATCCGCCAGGGCGGGCGGCACGCCCGCGCGCCCGAGCACAAAAAAGACCGCAAAGAAAAGCGCCAGGAACCCTACACCAGTCGGCGGCAACGCCGGCCAGTGGGTCTACGCCTTCGGCGGCGGCAAGGCGCAGGGCCGCTCCGGCATGAAGGATCTCCTGGGCGGCAAGGGCGCCAACCTCGCCGAGATGGCCAACTTAGGCCTGCCGGTGCCGCCGGGCTTCACCATCACCACGGCGGTCTGCACGCATTACTATGCGAACAAGCAGACCTATCCCGCAGCGCTTCGCGCGCAGATCGATGCGGGCCTCGCCCACATCGCCCGCATCACCGGCCGCACCTTCGGCGATCCTGCCAATCCGCTGCTCGTCTCAGTGCGCTCCGGCGCCCGCGCCTCGATGCCCGGCATGATGGACACGGTGCTCAACCTCGGGCTCAACGACGAAACCGTCGAGGCGCTGGCCAAGCAGTCCGGCGACCGGCGCTTCGCCTACGATTCCTACCGCCGCTTCATCCAGATGTATTCCAACGTGGTGCTCGACATCGAGCATCACAATTTCGAGGACATTCTGGAGGACCACAAGTCGCGCGCGGGCTACACGCTCGACACCGAGCTCACCGCCGAGGACTGGGTCGATGTGGTCGCGCGCTATCAGGAGCGCGTGCGGGAGGACAAGGGCGAGCCGTTCCCGCAGGACCCGCGGGCGCAATTGTGGGGCGCGATCGGCGCGGTGTTCGGCTCGTGGATGAACGCGCGCGCCATCACCTACCGCCGCCTGCACGCCATTCCGGAAAGCTGGGGCACCGCGGTCAACGTGCAGGCGATGGTGTTCGGCAACATGGGCGACACTTCGGCGACGGGCGTGGCCTTCACCCGCAACCCTTCCACCGGCGAGAAGCGGCTCTACGGCGAATTCCTGATCAACGCCCAGGGCGAGGACGTGGTCGCCGGCATCCGCACGCCGCAGGAGATCACCGAGATCGCGCGGAAGGAGGCGGGCTCCGACAAGCCATCGATGGAACAGGCGATGCCGGAGGCTTTCAAGGAACTCACCCGCATCTACGGCGCGCTGGAAAAGCACTACCGCGACATGCAGGACATGGAGTTCACCGTCGAGCAGGGCAAGCTGTGGATGCTGCAGACGCGGAACGGCAAGCGCACGGCCAAGGCCGCGCTCCGCATCGCGGTGGAGCTTGCGAACGAAAAGCTGATCACCCGCGACGAGGCGGTGGCGCGCATCGAGCCGGGCTCCCTCGACCAGCTCCTGCACCCGACCATCGATCCGAACGCCGAGCGCAATGTGATCGCCACCGGCCTGTCGGCCTCGCCGGGAGCCGCCTCCGGCGAGATTGTGTTCAACTCCGACGAGGCGGCCAAGCTCAAGGCCGACGGCAAGAGGGTGATCCTGGTCCGCGTCGAGACAAGTCCCGAGGACATCCACGGCATGCACGCCGCCGAAGGCATCCTGACGACGCGCGGCGGCATGACCTCGCACGCGGCGGTCGTCGCGCGCGGCATGGGCAAGCCCTGCGTCTCCGGCGCGGGCTCGTTGCGGGTCGACTACAACGCGCAGACCATGCAGGCCGGCAACACTGTGCTGAAGCGCGGTGAGACCGTCACCATCGACGGCTCGACCGGCCAGGTGCTTTTGGGCCGGGTGCCGATGACGGAACCCGCGATGTCGGGCGAGTTCGGCACGCTGATGGGCTGGGCCGACAAGGCGCGCAAGCTCGGCGTGCGCGCCAACGCCGATACGCCGGCGGACGCCCGCGTCGCCGTCAAGTTCGGCGCCGAAGGCATCGGGCTTTGCCGCACCGAGCATATGTTCTTCGACGAGGCGCGCATCCAGGCGGTGCGCGAGATGATCCTCGCCGACGACGAGAGGTCGCGGCGCAGGGCGATCGACAAGCTTCTGCCCATGCAGCGCGGCGACTTCATCGAGCTGTTCGAGATCATGCAGGGTCTGCCGGTCACGATCCGGCTGCTCGATCCGCCGCTGCACGAGTTCCTGCCGCACGGCGCCGACGACATCGCCGAGGTCGCCGCCGCCATGGGCGTGGACGCCAAGAAGATCGAGCACCGCGCCAAGGATCTGGCCGAATTCAACCCGATGCTCGGCTTCCGCGGCTGCCGCATCGCCATTGCCTATCCTGAGATCGCCGAGATGCAGGCGCGCGCGATCTTCGAGGCCGCGGTCGAGGCGGGCAAGCGGACCGGCAAGCCGGTGGTGCCGGAGGTCATGGTGCCGCTGATCGCGACCAAGGCCGAGTTCGACATCGTCAAGGCGCGCATCGACGCGATGGCCGAAGCGGTGAAGAAGGAAACCGGAGCGAAGCTCGACTACCAGGTCGGCACCATGATCGAACTGCCGCGCGCGGTGCTGATCGCCGACCAGATTGCGCAGACGGCGGAGTTCTTCTCGTTCGGAACCAACGACTTGACGCAGACCACCTTCGGCATCAGCCGCGACGACGCAGCCTCGTTCCTCGGCATCTACACTTCGCGTGGAATTTTGCCGTGTGACCCCTTTGTCTCGATCGACCGCGAAGGCGTCGGCGCGCTGGTTCAGATCGGCGTCGAGCGCGGGCGCAGCGTCCGCAAGAAGCTCAAGGTCGGCATCTGCGGCGAGCACGGCGGCGATCCGGCGTCGGTCGCGTTCTGCCACGAGATCGGGCTCGACTACGTGTCCTGCTCGCCGTTCCGCGTGCCGATCGCGCGGCTTGCCGCGGCGCAGGCGGCGCTCGGCAAGAAGGCCGCGGGCGAGGCGTAGGTCGCCCGGTTCCCAGCAAACCGCCGGTGTCGTCAATACGTTCGTCGGGTATTCGGCTGCCCCGATGCCATGCTAGCGTCTCTTGGGGACGCGCGTCGTAACGCCCAATAGAGGCGGGCAGAGGGGGACAATGGCGGAGGGGGCGATACCGGCCACGGCTGCGCCATCGGGCATATCCGAGGAGGCGCTGAAAAAGGCCGAGCAATTCATCGAGGCTGACGAGGGGACGTTCAACCGGCTGTCCGGGACGGCAGGCAATGTCGCCACCACGATCGCGGTGGTGATGTCGGTGTTCCACCTCTATGCGGCAATCGCCGGCGCGTGGCCGTTCAACGACTTCCCCATCATTTCGACGCAGCCGCTGCGCTATGCGCATGTCGCCTTCGTCCTGGTGCTGAGTTTCCTTCTGTTCCCGATGAGCCTGCGCTTCCGCAACCGCATCCGCTGGTGGGACGTGGTGCTCGGGCTGATCTGCGCCGGCATCCTCGTCTACGCCATCGAGGGCGGCGAGGATTTCACCGACCGCGCCACCTCGCCGACGCAGCTCGACACCATCCTCGGCGTGGTGTTCATCATTCTATTGTTGGAGGCGACGCGGCGCACCACGGGCTGGATCGTTCCGGTCGTGGCGCTGGGATTCGTGGCCTATTCCTATTTCGGGCCGTATCTGCCGCAGCCCTGGACTCACCGTGGCTTCGACGTCGGTCAACTCATCGGCCATCTGTTCATCACGCTGGAGGGCATCTTTGGCGTGCCGGTCGACGTATCGTCGTCGCTGATCATCCTGTTCACGATCTACGGCTCCTTCCTGCAGCATTCCGGCGCGGGAAAATTCTTCATCGACTTCTCGATGGCGCTGATGGGCAACAAGGCCAACAGCGCCGGCCGCACCGTGGTGCTGTCCTCGTTTCTGCTCGGCGGGCCGTCGGGCTCGGGCGTCGCCACCACTGTGACGGTCGGCGCGGTCGCCTATCCGATGATGGAGCGCGCGGGCTTCGAGAAGAACGCGGCCGGCGGATTGCTGGCCGCGGGCGGGCTCGGCGCCATCATTTCGCCGCCGGTGCTCGGCGCCGCCGCCTTCCTGATCGCCGAGTTCCTCAAGATCAGCTACCTCGACGTGATCTGGATGGCGACCATCCCCACCTGCCTTTACTACCTCGCGCTCCTGTTCATGGTGGAGCTCGACGCCAAGAAATACGGCGCTCGCATCGTCGATACTTCGCAGGATCTGTCGCTCTGGCAGCTCACCTCGCGCTACGGTTTCCACTTCCTGTCGCTGATCTCAGTCGTCATCTTCATGTTGTGGGGCTATTCGCCGACGCTCTCGGTGTTCTGGTCCACCGTGCTGACGTTCGGGATGAGCTTTCTCACCCGCGAGACCGCGATCACGCCGAAGCGCCTGGTCAAGGCGCTTTCGGACGGCTCCACCCAGGTGCTGACCGCGGCCACCACCTGCGCCACCGCCGGCATCATCGTCGGTGTGGTCACGCTCACGGGCCTTGGCCTGAAGTTCTCGGCGATCGTCATCGACTACGCGGGCGGCAGCCTCCTGCTTACCGCGATCTATACCGCGCTGATCGTCTGGATCGTCGGCCTTGCCGTGCCGGTCACCGCCTCCTACATCATCTGCGCCGTGATCGCGGCGCCGGCGCTGATGAAGCTCGGCGTGCCCGATGTCGCCGCGCATATGTTCATCTTCTATTATTCGGTGCTCTCGGAGGTCTCGCCCCCGACGGCGCTGTCGCCGTTCGCGGCGGCCGCGATCACCGGCGGCGATCCTTACAAGACGACGCTGCAGGCTTGGAAGTACACGCTACCGGCGTTCCTGGTGCCGTTCGTATTCGTGCTCGATCCGCAGGGGCTCGGCCTCCTGCTCAAGGTTCCGGCGGGCGGCTCCTGGGTCGATATCGTCGAAATCACGGTCAAGACCGCGCTCGGCCTCGCGGCCCTGGCGTCCGCCGCCCAAGGCTGGGCGCTGCGCCGCACAACGCTGAGCGAACGCTCGCTATTGACGCTCGCTGGCCTTCTGCTGGTGTTCCCGAGCCTGGTCGAGGCGCTTTTGGAGGCCGTTATCGGGCGCGATATCAGCTACACCGCGACATTTGGCTTGGCGATTGCCGCCGCGGTCCTGCTAAAACAGCGCATGCAACCGGGGCCTCCAGGAGCCCCGGCAGCCGGTATCTAAAGCAATCGAAAGGGAGAACATGATGAAACGCAAAGGACTGATCTTCGGCGCTCTGGTCGCGGGCGCCGCGCTCGTTGCCGGCGGGGCGTTGGCCCAACAGGTCAACATCGCGATCGCCACCGGCGGCACCGGCGGCGTTTACTACCCGCTCGGCGGCGGCATGGCCAACGTGCTGACCAAACATGTGCCGGGCTACGCCGCGACCGCCCGTGTCACAGGCGGCTCGGTGGACAACCTCAAGCTGATTGGCTCCAAGCAGAGCGAAGTCGCCCTGGTGATGGTGGACGCAGCCCTCGACGCGCTCAACGGCGAGGACAAGTTCAAGGGCAACAAGGTCGATGTACGCACCCTGATGGTGCTTTATCCGAACCGCATGCATGTCGTGACGGTCGAGGGCAGGGGCATCGAGAAGATGTCGGACCTCAAGGGCAAGCGCGTCTCCACCGGCTCGCCCGGCAGCGCGACCGAAGTCATGGCGTTCCGCGTGATCGAGGGCGCGGGTCTCGACAAGGACAAGGACATGAAGCGCGAGCGGCTCGGTGTCGCCGAGTCCACCAACGCGATCAAGGACGGCAAGATCGACGCCTACTTCTGGGTTGGCGGCCTGCCGACCGCTGCGGTGACCGATCTCGGCGCGTCGCCAGGCGTCAAGATCAAGCTGATCGATCACACCGAAGCGGTCGATGCCATGAACAAGAAGTACGGCGGCATCTACACCACCGGCGTCATCCCGGCGAAGACCTATCCGGGCCAGGACAAGGACAACAAGATCACCATCGTGCAGAACATCCTGGTCGCCAACGCCAGCCTGCCGGACAAGGTCGCCTACGACATCGTCAAGACCTTCATCGAGAAGAAGGACGAGCTGATCGCCGTGCACGGCGAGGCCAAGGCCATCGAGCTCGCCAACCAGACGCCGAAGCACTCGCCGATCCCGTGGCATCCGGGCGCGACGAAATACTTCTCCGACAAGGGCGTGAAGATGTGAAGGAGCGCAAGCTCCCTTCAAGGACGGCCGGCCGGGATGAAACCGGCCGGCCGTTTTCGCTTTGGGCCTGGTATGGCCCGATGGTGCTGGGCGGACTGGGTTTCGGCTTGTTCGGCGAATGGCGGCCGCTCGGCGACGGCGTGTTCGCCCATCCGGTGGTGTTGTTCTTTATCCTGGTCGGCGTGGCCTTGCTTGCGCTGCGCGCCCTGCTGGCGCGGCCGGTGCCCGAGGTGATCCCGGACCGTGCGCTTGGAATCGGCTGTGCGCTCGGCCTTGCGTCGTTTCTGATCGGCAATTTTTTCTCGGCGGTGCTGTCGTCCCCGCTGTGACGGCGCGCATTGGTTGACAAAACATTTACCACTGCCTGCGCCCAGCGGCGCCATCGCCTGTGCGCCATCGCCTGCGCGCTATGACGCCGCCGCGCCGCACAGCGCGCCGCGATTAACGGCTTCGCAAGGTTAATCCGACCATAAAAGAACATGTCGCATTGGAGCCACAGTGGCGCCCGGTGTTGACGCGTGTGTTGCGTCGCGTTGCGTACCGAGTTGTTGCGTCCGTTGCGTGAGCGTGGGGATGGTAGCGTTGCGTAAAAGGCCGAAGGGAATCCGATACTACGGTCCCTTCGGCCTCAGCGTCCTGATGATGAGCCTGATGCCGAAGTCGATCGGCTACCAGGACCTCGTGGCGCTCATGGCTCGGCAGACCGAGGTGTCGCAGCGCGCCCGCGCGCACATGCTGGCCTCGCCGTTCGGTACGATCCACGCCGCGACCTTCAGCTTTCCGCAGCCCATTGGCACCCTGATCCCCGAGCCGCCATCCTATCGGCTGGCCAGCATCGGCACCACCGATCTCGAAGTCACCGGCTCGCTCGGGCGCGATCCCTCCGGCGCGGCGGGGCCGGCGCAGCGGCCGCCGCTCGGGTTTCCGGCGGTTAACCGCAGGCTCAAGGGCGACCTTCTGGTTTCGCGACCCCGCGAGGACGAATGGCCGGCTGGCGGCACCCGCGACCTCACGCCCGGGCGGGTGAAGACCGTGTCGTTCCCCAGACCTGCCGACGGCGAGGCCGAGAACAACGCGGCTGTGCGGCTCGGAAGGCTCTATTTCGGCAATAGCCCGTTCGGCGAGGCGGTCGGCATCATCCAGCCTTGGCCGGCGGACGAGCAGGTGCTGATCGAGGCGCCCGCGCACGATCCCGACATCAAGCGCTCGGCGCTCGCGTCGCCCCCGGCGGACCTCAAATTCGAGATGCCCCCGGCGGTGCCGGGCGAAACCGTCGCGCCCAAAGGCGAGGTCACCGGAGCCGGCAAGCGGCCGAGGACCCCGGCCGAGCGGCTCGGCCTCAATGCCATATCCAGACCCAAGTCCGAAAAATGCCTCGCCGAGGCCATCTATTTCGAGTCGCGCGGGGAGGTGAAGCGCGGCCAGATCGCGGTCGCCCAGGTGGTGATGAACCGGGTGTTCTCCGGCTACTACCCGACCAATGTCTGCGGCGTCGTCTATCAGAACAAGCATCGCAAGCTCGCCTGCCAGTTCACATTCGCCTGCGACGGCATCCCCGACGTGATCACCGAGCCCGACATGTGGGCGCAGGCCAACGAGATCGCTCGCGACATGCTCGACGGCAAGCTGTGGCTGTCGGAGATCGGCCACTCCACGCACTACCACGCCTACTGGGTGCATCCGTCCTGGGTGAACGAGATGAAGCGGCTCTACAAGATCGGCGTGCACAGCTTCTACCGCCCGCGCAACTGGGGCGACGGCTCGGAAGTGCCGCCACTCAACCAGTCGCAGGCGCCGGTCGCGGACGACCCGAACAGGGCGCGGCTGTAAAGGCAGCTTCCTTGTCCCGGATGCGGCGCAGCGTGAGCGCGAAGCGCGAAACGGTGCGACGCTGATCCGGGACCCAGCTTGCTTATGCTTTTTAGTGAACCGGGGTCCGGGGTCCGCAGCGCACCACTTCGCGTTGCTCGTGCTGCGCTGCGCTCGGGACACTAGCTGCTAGATTTCGATATCAAGCCCGACATCCAGCGCCGGCGCCGAATGGGTCAGCGCGCCGGACGAGGCGTAGTCCACGCCGGTTGCGGCAATGTCCGCGATGCTGTCGAGCGTGATGCCGCCGGACGCCTCGATCACCAGCCGGCCCGCGACCAGCGCCACGGCCTTTTTCATCGACGCGATGTCGAAATTGTCGATCAGCACCACGTCGGCGAGGCCGCAGTCGAGCACCTCCTGCAACTGATCGAGCGAGTCGACCTCGATCTCGATCTTGACCAGGTGGCCGGCACTGGCTCTGGCGCGCTCCAGCACGGCGCGGATGCCGCCCGCGACTGCGATGTGGTTGTCCTTGATCAGAATGGCGTCGTCGAGCCCGAAGCGGTGGTTAAAGCCGCCGCCGCAGCGCACGGCGTATTTTTCCAGCGCGCGCAGCCCCGGCGTGGTTTTCCGCGTGCAGCAGATGCGAGTTTTTCCCGTGCCCACCCTTTGGACATAGGCGGCGGTCGCGGTGGCGATCCCCGATAGATGCTGCAGGAAGTTGAGCGCCACGCGCTCGGCCGAAAGCACGGCCCGCGCGTCGCCGTTGATGTGCATCAGTACGGTTTTCGCCCCGACACTCGCGCCGTCGCGCACCACGGGCACGATCTCGATGTCGGGCGCGAGCTTGCGGAAGCAGGCGGCGGCGAGCGGCAGGCCGGCGATGGTGCCGGCCTTGCGCGCCACCATCACCGTGCGGCTCGGCGTGCCGGGCGGGATCGTGGCGATCGAGGTGACGTCGCCGGCGCGGCCGAGATCCTCGGCCAGCGCGCGGTGCACCGCATCCTCGATCTCCAGCGGCGAGATGAAGCCGCCGGGATAGAGCAGGGACTGCTCGATCAGGGTTTCCGTCGCCCGTGTCAGCATGTTCGCACCCGTCCGTTCAGGACTTCATATAGATCATGCGCTCGACCGCGCGGCGTGCCTTCTCGGCGATCGCGGGATCGACCACGACCTCCTCCTTCATGTTCAGCAGGCTGTCGAGAATCTTCGGCAGCGTGATGCGCTTCATGTGCGGGCAGAGGTTGCACGGCCGCGTGAACTCCACGTCCGGCAATTCGGCCGCCACGTTGTCGGCCATCGAGCATTCGGTGACCAGCACGACGCGCTTAGGTCTATTCTTGCGCACCCAGTCGATCATGTGCGCGGTCGAGCCGGTGAAGTCGGAGGCCGCGATCACATCCGGCGGGCACTCCGGATGCGCGATGATCTGCACCGACGGGTCGTTCGACCGGATCAGCGACAACTCGTCGCCGGTGAAGCGCTCGTGCACCTCGCACGAGCCCTTCCAGGCGATGATCTTTACCTTGGTCTGCGACGCCACATATTTCGCCAGGTATTGATCCGGCACGAAGATCACCTTGTCGACGCCGAGGCTCTCCACCACCTGCAGCGCATTCGACGATGTGCAGGTGATGTCGCTCTCGGCCTTCACCTCGGCCGAGGTGTTGACATAGGTGACCACCGGCACGCCCGGGAAGCGCTCGCGCAACAGCCGCACGTCCTCGCCGGTGATGGCTTCGGCGAGCGAGCAGCCGGCCCGGACGTCGGGAATCAGCACGGTCTTGTCAGGATTCAGGATCTTCGCCGTCTCGGCCATGAAGTGCACGCCTGCCTGCACGATCACGTCGGCTTTGACCTTGGTGGCCTCGCGCGCGTGCTGGAGCGAGTCGCCGACGAAATCGGCAACGCAGTGGTAGATCTCCGGCGTCTGGTAGTTGTGCGCCAGGATGACGGCGTTGCGCTCCTTCTTCAGCGCGTTGATCGCGCGCACGTAAGGCGCGAAGAACGGCCATTCGACCGAAGGCACGACGTTCTGGATGCGTGCGTAGAGATGCGCGGTATCGCGCTCGACCTCGGCGTTCCATTCCAGGGGAGGCATCGGCCGCGCGCCGAATTTGCGCAGGGCCGCGCTGCCCGATGCGGCAGGCGGGCGCCCGGGCTGGCGCGCCGTCAGGGGGCCGACAATGTCCAGGACCGGCATTGCAGTGTCCTCCACGGGCACTGTTGATATGCTCATTATGAGCATATTAGGGGACGAAAACATCCGGCTCGCAGCCGGCATCTTCGGACCAATTATTCTCACTTCGAGCAAATCATATAGCACTTCGGCGGACCGGGCGCCAGTCCCCTCCCATCGTTCCTTGCGACCCAGCCATGCAGCCATGCGCCGCGGAAATCGGACACATCACGAACTTTCGCTTGGGCGCCTGGGCGCGAAAGACTAAGTATCGCTGCCGCCATCCCGCGCCGGTCCGGCGCGGCCCCTCCGGAGAGCCATATGTCCACTGCGACCGCGTCCGCGCCGATGGGACACACATGGCGGACGCCGGTCGTGCTGATCGCGGTCGGCTGTGCAATCGCGCTCATCGCCTTCGGCCCGCGATCGGCGCTCGGTCAGTTTCTCACCCCGATGTCATTCGACCGCGGCTGGGGCCGCGAGACCTTCTCCTTCGCGATTGCGCTTCAGAATTTGCTCTGGGGCGCAGCGCAGCCGTTCGCCGGCGCCGTCGCAGACCGCTTCGGCCCGGTCCGCGTGCTGTCCGCAGGCGCCATCCTCTACGCCATCGGTCTGGTCGGGATGGCCACCGCGACCTCGACACTGATGCTCGACGTCTCGGCCGGCGTGGTTATCGGCTTCGGGCTGGCGGGCTGCTCGTTCCCGATGGTGGTCGGTGCGCTCGGCAAGCTCGTGCCGGAGAGCTGGCGCGGGTTTGCCTTCGGCGCCGGCACCGCGGCGGGCTCGTTCGGCCAGTTCCTCTACTCGCCGCTGGCGCATGGCCTGATCGAAGCCTTCTCCTGGCAAACCACGCTTCTAGTGTTTGCCGGCACGCTGCTGCTGGTGCTGCCGCTGTCGCTGGTGCTGGCGACGCCGTCGGCCCCGCCGCGCGCCGCCGGCGCTCCGCAGCTCCAGTCGTCACGGCACGCGCTGATCGAAGCTTTCGGTCACCGCAGCTACGTTCTGCTGGTGATCGGCTTCTTCACCTGCGGCTTCCAGCTTGCCTTCGTCACGGTTCACCTGCCGTCCTATCTGGTCGATCGCGGTCTCGGCGCCGATGCCGGCGCCTGGACCATCGCGCTGATCGGCCTGTTCAATATCGTGGGCTCCCTCGGGTCGGGCTGGCTGTCCGGGCGAATGCCCAAGCGCTATCTGCTGTCGATCATCTACTTCGGCCGTGCACTCTCGATCGTCGCCTTGATCGTGCTGCCGCCCAGCACGGCGTCGACGCTGGTGTTCGGCGCCATCACCGGCCTGCTCTGGCTCTCGACCGTGCCGCCGACGTCGGGGCTGGTGGCGCTGATGTTCGGCACCCGCTGGCTCACCATGCTGTTCGGGTTCGCCTTCTTCAGCCATCAAGTCGGCGGCTTCCTCGGCGTGTGGCTCGGCGGCCTGGCCTTCGAGGCGACCGGCTCCTACGACCTCGTCTGGTGGCTGTCGGTGTTCTTTGGCGTGGCGTCGGCGGTCATCAATCTGCCGATCGTCGAGAAGCCGGTGGCGCGGCCGGTGGCCGCGGCGGCATAATCCTGCAATGTCCGACCGCCTTTCCCATTGGCGCACGCCGATCGTCATCGTGCTCTGCGGATGCTTGATCAGCCTGATCAGCTTCGGGCCGCGCTCGACGTTCGGGTTTTTCCTGACGCCGATGACGACGGCCAACGGCTGGGGCCGCGACGTGTTCGCGCTGGCGCTCGCCATCGAAATTCTGCTGTGGGGCGCGGCGCAGCCGTTTGCCGGCGCGCTCGCCGACCGTTTCGGTGCGGCCCAGGTGCTCATGGCCGGCGCGGTGCTGTATGTGGCGGGCATCGTCTGGATGGCCTACGCCACGACGCCGCTCGAATTTCACCTGTCGGCGGGGGTGATGATCGGTCTCGGCCTCGGCGGCTGCTCGTTCGCGCTGGTGATCGGCGCCTTCGCCAAGCTCCTGCCTCGCGAATGGCACACCCTGGCCTTCGGCATGGGCACGGCGGCCGGATCGTTCGGGCAATTCCTGTTCTCGCCGCTGGCGATCGCGCTGATCGATCAGTTCGGCTGGCAAAACACGCTGCTGATCTTCAGCGTTATGCTGCTGACGATGCTACCGCTGTCGCTTGCGCTCGCGGCGCCGCGCAGGGCCCCCGGCGCGCCTTCGTACATGCCCCCCGGGCAGAGCGTGAAGCAGGCCTTGGCGGAGGCGCTCGGGCACCGCAGCTACGTTCTGCTCATTCTCGGCTACTTCACCTGCGGCTTTCAGCTCTTCTTCATCACCGTGCACCTGCCGGCCTATCTGATCGACCGTGGGTTGCCGGCCTCGGTCGGCGGCTGGACCATCGCCGTGATCGGCCTTTTCAACATCGTCGGCTCGATCGCGTCGGGCTACATCGCCAACGTGATGCCCAAGCGCTACCTGCTGTCGGCGATCTACTTCGGTCGCTCGCTGGCCATTCTCGTTTTCATCCTGCTGCCGCCAAGCCCCGCCGCGACGCTGATCTTCGGCGGCGTCATGGGCCTGCTCTGGCTGTCGACCATCCCGCCGACCTCGGCGCTGGTGGCGATCATGTTCGGCAACCGCTGGCTGACCATGCTGCTGGGGCTGGCGTTCTTCAGCCATCAGGTCGGCGGATTCCTCGGCGTATGGCTCGGCGGCGTGCTGTTCGAGGTCAGCGGCTCCTATGACGCGATCTGGTGGGGCACGATCTTCTTCGGCATCGCATCGGCGATCATCAATCTGCCGATCGTCGAAAAGCCCGTTCCACGGCCTGCGGTGGTATCCGCTGCCGCTTGATTTGGTTCCCTCAAGGATCGCCTTTGACGCGGTATCGGCTGCCGCCGCGTTGCGGTATGGTCTGGCGCCCCGACCATTCCTTCGAGGCCAACAGTGGAGAGCAGCAGTGGCGACAGGTACCGTGAAGTGGTTCAACCCGACCAAGGGATATGGCTTCGTCCAGCCTCAGGGTGGAGGGAAGGATGTGTTCGTGCACATCTCGGCCGTGGAGCGGGCGGGGCTCAGCACGCTCAATGAAGGCGCGGTTATCGAATACGAGATCGTTGCCAACAAGGGCAAGGAATCGGCGGAAAACATCAAGGTGAAGTAGCGGCCGCGTTCGTTACGGAATACGAAGCCCCGCCTCGCGCGGGGCTTTTTTTACTTCCCGGTTTTTGCTCGATTATGAAAAGGAACGTCAGGAGGCATAGTACTCGACGCAGTTGGATAAGGCGTTGAGTTGATTCATAAAAGCGATTCTTTGTCTGGCAGCGAAGGATCGCACTCATGCAATCGATATTCTCGAGCGCCTTATCAACGGCGGTAGCAAAACACATCGACCTGTCGGTCACAAGACGCGAGACATTGTCTTGGTTGACGCTGTTGATTGGGGTGCTCTGATCCTGGCAACAATTGTGGGGCCGTACGTCGGCCGCAATCTTTCGACATACGGATCGATGACGTCTCCGAAATTAAGCTCGATGATGACCAACGCGAGCCATGGAGTCAGACAGACGCTGGATAATGTGGTGCTGAATGTCGCGTTGAATTTCGTCACTGGTATTGAAGTCGTCGATAGATTCATCCGTGCGTCTGTCTTGAAAGTTACGTCGCTATTGGGATTGAACCGCTACCGGAGCGACACAGAGAGGCCGTAACCTACGTTATGCGGATGCCGCAATACCGTCGCGCCGGCGGCGGTTGCTTCCGCGGAGGTCCGATCTGTCGAGCCGTCGTCAACAACCACTATTTCAATGTCGCTCAACCCTGACGTTTCAAGTGTGCCCCGGAGCTGCGTAACCGTTTTGGCGATAGCGCCTTCTTCGTTAAAAGCCGGTATGACGATGCTGATCATGTTCTTCGCACAACACCAATGGCAGAGTTGAAGAGCGAGCGGGTCATCCGATCAATCAAGCAACTTCGCAAAGGAGAGGTCTCAGTCACCAAAGGAATATCTGTGTTCATACCGATCTGAGCCATAGCGCGAAACAGAGGAGGTTCATCAAACGCATTCCGTTATCGCGCCGCCGGCCTTCGTGGTCATCCCAGAGCTTATCTACCGCCCTGCGCCGGAACCAGGTGTCCATCTGCCGGTCGACAAGCGTGTCCCGCGCGAATTCGCGCAACGGCCCCAACAGCCAGGGTGATACCGGAGCATTGAAACCCAATTTCCTCCTCGCCAAAACGTCCCGGGGGAGGCGACCCTCCTGACTTTTCTTCAAGAGATGCTTTTTCCGCAACCCCCGGAGCTTTGCCGAGACCGGCAGCGAGGCCGCAAACTCGATCAAGCGATGATCCAGAAACGGCGCCCGGGCCTCGAGTGAATGGGCCATTGTCATTCGGTCGACCTTAACAAGAATGTCGTTGGGGAGCCAAGTCTTGAGGTCGACATACATCGCCTGGTCGATCGGATCGCAATCGTCAACTTCGCAGAAGTGGGGCGCAAAGGCGGCAAAAGGATCTGTATCGGCGACGGCTTGTTGCCATTCCGGACGCAGCAACGCCGCGCGCTCGTCGCGGTCGATGAGCAGGCGCCAAGTGTAGTGCGCGCGAGCTGCATCGCACAGCAGCCCATTGGCGAATTGCCGGATCTTGAAATCGATGCCCACTTTGCCGTGGGTGACCGGCAGCAGGCTTTCAGCAAGAAAGCGAAAGCTCCGCCGTCCCCAGTGCGGCACCCAGTTCAGCATGGCGTGCGCCTTGTCGGCGACATAGGTTTCATAGCCTGCGAAAATCTCGTCGGCGCCGTCGCCCGAAAGGCACACCGTGACGCGCTTGCGGGCGAACCCGGCGACGAGATACATCGGTAACGCCGATGTATCGGCAAACGGTTCGGCACCGGCTGCGATAAAAGCCGGAATCAGAGTCGCTGCTTCGGCCGCGACCTCGCAATCGTGATGATCGACCTGCAGATGCGCAGCGACCGCGCGGGCGTTGGCGGTCTCGGAATAGCCGCGCTCGGCAAAGCCGGCGCAAAAGGTCTGAACGCGCCCCCGGTCGCCTAGATGGGCCATCGCCGCCACCGTGGTGGACGAATCGATGCCGCCGCTGAGGAAGGCGCCAAGCGGGACGTCGCTGACCAGCCGCAGTCGGACGGCGTCGTCGACGAGCGCCTGGAGTTCTTCCGCTGCGGCTGCCTCATTTGGAAAACCGCGCTTCTGCCGGAAGTTCTGCGCCACGTCCCAATAGCGCTGGGGCTTTGCAGTGCGCCCCTGCGCCAGGAGCATATAGTGGCCCGGCGGCAGCGAACGAATTCCGAGCGTCAGCGATCCGTCGCCGGCCACGTAGCCAAGGGCCAGATAGCTCGCCAGCGCCGCGGGATCGATTTGCGTGTTTCTCAAGGCGTGCCGCCGCAGAGCTTGCGGCTCGGACGCGAAGACAAAGCTGCCATCCGTCTGCCATCCGTCAGTTCGGAGAAGAAGAACGGCTTTTCCCCGGCGCGATCGCGCGCAACAAACAGTTCACGACGATCTTCATCCCAAAGCGCGAACGCGAACATCCCGTTGAACCGGGCAAGACAATCAACGCCCCAGCGCCGATAGGCTTCGATGATGACTTCAGTGTCGCCCTGGGTGCGGAACCGTGTGCCGTGGCCTTCCAGGTCCCTGCGAATGTCGCGAAAATTGTAGATCTCGCCGTTGAACACGATCCAGAGTTTTTCGTCCTGATCGGCCAGCGGCTGGTTGTTGTTGACTGCGACATCGATGATCGAAAGTCGCCGGTGCCCCAGCGCGATGGGTCCCTTCGCATGGAGCCCGGCGGCATCCGGGCCCCGATGCGCCAGCGCAGTCGTCATGCGCTCGACGGCCGTAGCATCGGGTCGACCCGACCAGTTGAGCCAGCCGGCCAAACCGCACATGCAAGGTCTCGCTATACCTTAATGGAAAGAAGGACCCACATATGTGCCCAACGATCACACCCAACGGGAACACCGTACTACGCGATCGCTATGGATCCGCGTCGGTTGTTAGGAATTGCCATTCGCCGTTGGCGCGTGGTTTTGATGGTGACTGGCGTCGTCTTCGGACTGACCATGATCGCCTTTCTCCAAATTGTTCCAATTTACGCTGCCGCGACGATAAGGCTGTCTACGATTCCATGCTCGCGCGATCCAAACAGGCAGAACATCAGACGGCACTTCCTCCCACCGAAGCAAGAATCGTAGGCCCGGCGATGGTGCCTGGTGCCCCGGGCTATCCCGACAGGCAGCGCTTTATCATCTTGGGATTGCTCGGCGGTCTTGTATTGGGAGCCGGCGCTGCATTTCTTCTCGAGAATCTCGAATCTGGGTTTCTTACCGTCGAACAGACGGAGCAGATCCTCTCCGTTCCAGTGTACGCGGTCGTGCCACACTTGGCGGAAGGCCAGCGCGAAGTCGATGGCAAACCTGTCTTGGTTCACGAGTATTCCGTTCACAAGCCGCTTTCGTACTTCGGCGAAAGTATTCGTACCGCACGCGTCAGCACGAACATGTCCGACGTCGTTCATCCGCCGCGTCTCATCCAGGTCACGTCGACCGCCCCCTCCGAGGGCAAGACCACGATAGCCCTTGCCTTGGCCTATTCTGCGGCCGCCGCGAACCAGCGCGTCCTGATGGTCGATTGCGACCTTCGGCATCCCTCGACCACCAAGCTTCTCAACATGTCCGATCGGCCTGGCCTTAGCGACCTGCTGTTAGGCCAGGTGACCGCCGAACGCGCCTTCTTCCAGGGAGCGTTGCCGACACTGACCATCCTGCCAGCCGGCTCGACGACCCGGAATCCGCCGGACCTCATCGGGTCGGAGCGTATGCGTCAGTTGTTGGGTATGCTGCGAGAGGCGTACGACCTGGTGATCATTGACGCGCCTCCAGTCACTCCCGTGATCGACAGCGCCATGCTTTCCAAACTGGTCGATAAGGTTGTCTTTGTGGTGAGGTGGCGCGCAACGCCCCGAGATTTGGTTCAGCGCGCCATTCAGGCCATCGACAATCCATCCCATAAGGTGGCCGGCATCATTTTGAATAACGGCGATCTGAAGTTGATGTCGAGTTATGCGTATTACGGATATGGATATGCGTACGGTTACTATAACAAGGCGTACTCGAAGTATTATTCCGACTAGCCCGCATTATTCATCCCATTGACTCTCCCGTCGCGCAAACCTGCGTTTTGGCTTGACTGGTTTGCGCTTTCGCCGCTTCTCGGACACGGCTCTTCGTCACCGG
>CAMAWG010000025.1 GCA_945861855.1 Rhodoplanes serenus | reverse complement strand
ATCTCGCTGTTGCAGGCCATCGCCAGCAACTGGGTCTCGCAGGCGCGCTCCAGGCGATAGATGCTGTTGAAGGCCTGGCCGATGGTCTGGCCCACCGAAAGCAGGCCGTGGTTGCGCAGGATCATCACCTCGCAGTCGCCGAGATCGTCGACCAGCCGCTGCCGCTCATCGACCTCGACCGCCACGCCCTCGAAGTCGTGATAGGCGACCTTGCCCCAGCGCATCGCGGTTTGCGTCAGCGGCAGGAGCCCGCACTTGAGCACCGACACCGCCATGCCGGCGTTGGTGTGGGTGTGCAGCACGCAGCCGACGTCGTGGCGCGCGCCGTGGATCGCGCTGTGGATCACGTAGCCCGCCAGATTGACGCCGTATTCCGGATTGGAATTGGCGATGACCTTGCCGTCGAGATCGACCTTGATCAGCGAGGACGCCGTGATCTCCTCGTACATCATGCCGAACGGGTTGATCAGGAAATGCTCCTCGCTGCCCGGCACCCGCGCCGAGATGTGGTTGAGGTGCAGGTCGGTCATTCCATAGAGATCGACCAGCCGGTAGCAGGCGGCGAGATCGACGCGGGTCTCCCATTCGGCGGAATCGATGTTCGCGGGCCGCGCAGTCGCGGTGTCGATCTTCGGGATCTCGTTCATGGCAGGTCTCCCATGGCAGGGCTCCGCGGTGGGCCGATTCAATTGGGCTGGATTTTAGCCTCGGTGATGATCTTGCGCCACACCGTCACGTCGGTCTCGTAGATCTTCTGCAGATCCTCCGGCGTGCCGGTGCGCGGCTCCATGATCAGCTCGCGGAAACGCTTCTGAATCTCCGGCGTCGCGATGGCGCTGTTGATCTCCTTGTTCACCCGCATCACGACGTTGCGCGGCGTCTTGGCCGGCAGGACCATGCCGTTCCAGGAGTAGGTCAGGTAGTTCGGCACGCCGCTCTCGGCGATGGTCGGGATGTCCGGCAGGAACGGATTGCGCTTGGTCGAAGACACGGCGATCGCCCGCATCTGGCCACTGTTGATCTGGCCGATGGCGCCGGGGATCGTCTCGAATGCCGCCTGGATGTTGCCGGAAATGAGCCCGGTCATCACCTCGCCAGTGGTGCGGAACGGCACCGTCGGCACCTTCAGGCCCGCCATCGACACGAACTGCAGGGTCGAAAGGTTCTGCGCGGTGCCGACCGCGATCGAGCCGAAGTTGAACTTGTCGGGGTCCTTCTTCGCCAGGGCGATGACGTCCTGCACGGTCTTGAGCGGGCTGTCCTTGTGCACGAACAGCACGAAGTCGAAGGTCGCCATCGGTCCGATCGGCGTGAAATCCCGCGACCATTCGTAGGGCATCGACTTGAACATCGACGGGGCGATGGCGTTCTGGCTGCTCACCCAGAGCATGGAATGGCCATCCGGCGCGGCGCGCGCGACGGCGAGCGCGGCGGTCGCGCCGCCCGCGCCCGGCATGTTCTCGATGATGACCGGCTGGCCGATCGATTTCGACATCACCTCGCCGATGGCGCGGCCGGCGATATCGCCCAGGCCACCCGCGCCGAAGCCCATGACGATCTTGACCGTCCGCGACGGAAATTCCTGCGCCGCCGCAGGCCCGGCGACCGCAAAAGCGGCCACGCCGGCCGCCAGCCAAAGCATCACACGCGATCCAGTCACGATTTCTCTCCCACGATATGTCTGTTTTTCACCGCTTGATCGGCGCGAACGGCGCCGGCGACATCAGCTTGCTCTCCTGCTTGATCAGGTAGCCGGCCTCCGCGTTCATCGCGATATAGGCCTGCCACTCCGGGTCCTTGTAGAGCGCATCGCGCCGGCGGTTGCGGTCGTTGGCGTCCTCGGAGACCCAGATGTGGACGTAGGTGTTGACATCGCCGGTCTCGCTGACGAGCCACGCGAGCGGCTCGCCCAGGTGGCGCTTCTGAACGGCAAGACCGTGCTTCTCGTAGAGCGCGAGCTGCTTCTTCAGCGTGCCCACGCGCACGGTGTAGGTGCGATGATCCAGCAGCATTCAGAGCCCTCCCCACTTCGGTTCGGGACGTTACAACGCCGGTGGGGCGATGGAAACGCGCTTTATTGCAGCCGTACCATGACGCTGTCGGCCGCGCCTTTGGCGTCGATCACCGTCAGCCGCAGGAAGCCCAGGCCGTCGGGCTCGACGAACAGCGTCCGGCGGTCCGCGCGTACGGCCGCCGGCACGCCGTTGACCAGCACGGTCAGCGGCTCGACGCCGCCGGCGATTTTCAGCGCCAGCGGATCGGGCTTGCCGTCGAATGTCGTGAGTTCGACGCGGGAATTGTTCGGCGGGAAGGCTATGCGGAGCGGCTGCGCCGTGCAGTCGCCCGCGACGACGCCTTGGGGGCGGAAATTCCGCAGCGGCACCGGCAGCTTCCCGCTGGTGGAGAACAGCGCGCCGTGCGGCGCGGGAGCCAGCGGCGCGGGTTTCTCCCCGGTTCGCGCGAAGGCGTCGAACAGGATCGGCGCCGCGGCCACGCGCCCGATCAGGCCCGCGACCGGCGAGCCGTCCGGCCGACCGACCCATACGCCGATGGTACGCCTGCCGTCGAAGCCGACCGACCAGGCGTCGCGATAGCCGTAGGACGTGCCGGTCTTGTAGGCGATGCGGCCGCCGGCGGCGTTCTCCGGCGGCGGTGTCCCGATGAGGACATTGCCGACGTACCAGGCCGCGACCGGATCGAGCAGGCGGCGCGACGCCAGTGGCGCGGCGCCGGTCAATCGCTCGGTGAGCGGCACGGCGTTGCCGCCGCGCGCGAGGCCCACATAGAGCATCGTCAGGTCCGAGAGCTTGATGCCGAGCCCGCCGAGCGCCATGGCCAGGCCCGGCGCCTCGCCCTTCGGCAGCACCAGCGTCCCACCCGCCTGAGAGATGCGCGCGTTCAGCCGGCTCGCGCCGACGCCGTCGAGCAGCGCCACCGCAGGCACGTTGAGCGACAGTTGCAGCGCGCGGCGCGCCGTCACCGTTCCCTGGAACGTGAGATCGAAATTCTCCGGCGCGTAGGCGCCGTAACGCACCGGCCGGTCCTCGATCAGCGTTTCCGGATGCGCAATGCCGTCCTCGAAGGCGAGCCCGTAGATGAAAGGCTTCAATGCCGAGCCGGGCGAGCGCAGCGCCTCCGTCATGTCGACCTGCCCGGCGCGGCGCTCGTCGAAGTAATCCGACGACGCCACCCGCGCCAGCACCTCGCCGGTGGCGTTGTCCACCGCCATGATCGCGACCGAAAGGTTGGGCCCGAGCGCACGCGCCCGTTCGCGCGCCAGATCTTCGAGGTTTTTCTGCAAGCCCGCGTCCACGGTCAGCCGATGGAGCTTCTGCTGCGGCAAAGCCGCAATCGCCTGATCGGCGGCGTGCGGCGCCAGCGCGGGCATGGGGCGGCGGCCGTCCGCGACAGCCTCAGCCTTGGCGAACGCCACTTCGTCGGCGGGAATGAGCCCTGCCTTGGCGATACGATCGAGCACGCGGTCGCGGGCGGCGCGCGCCGTGGCGGCTGAGCGGTCCGGCCGCCGCCATTCCGGCGATTGCGGCAGCGCGACCAGAAGCGCCGCTTCTGCGAGCGAAAGCTTCTTCGGCTCCTTGCCGAAATAGGCGAGCGACGCCGCGCGGATGCCTTCGAGATTGCCGCCATAGGGCGCGAGCGTCAGGTAGAGCGAAAGCACCTCGGCCTTGCTCATGCTGCGCTCGATCTCAATGGCCCGCACGATCTGGCGGAGCTTTGCCGCAAGCGTTCGCTCGGTGCGCGGCTCCAGCAGCCGCGCCACCTGCATCGTCAGGGTCGATCCGCCGGAGATGATGCGGCCGTTGCTGACGAACTGCCACGCCGCGCGCAGCATCGCCCGTGGATCGACGCCCGCGTGCTCGCGGAAGCGCCGGTCTTCGTAGGTCCGCAGCATCTCGATGAAGCGCGGATCGACGTCGTCCACCGTCGCCGGCAACCGCCAGCGGCCTTCCGGCGTCGCATAGGCCCGCAACAGGGTGCCGTTGCGGTCGAGCACCTGGGTCGAAAGCTCGGCCTCGGCAATTCCCCGCAGCGGCGGAAGCGTCCGCACCCACCACGCACCCGCAAGCACCGCGGCCATCGCCGCGGCGCCGACAGTTGCAAGAGTGATGCGAACGAGTCTCATCGCGTGCTCACGTCGGTCTCATTTGGGCGCGATCTCGATCGTGCCCGTGCCGGTGCGGCCGAAGCGGTCGGGCCGGTACATGTCCTCCACATAGGCCTGCGGCAGCACGTAGCGCCCCGGCGACACCGCGCGCACCACATAGGCGACGCTGAACACCGGCGGGTCCTTCGGCCCGCGCTCGAATGCCGCACTGAACCTTTCGTCGCGGAATTCGGAGTAGGCGGGCTCCTTGGCGTTCTCGATCCAAGACAGCGTTCCGGTCTCGCCCGAGGAGACGAGCCGCGGGTTGTCGATCTCGAAGCCCGCCGGCAGATAGTCGGCGACCAGCACGCGGCCGAACTGGGCCTGCGGCTCGGTGATCTTCAGCACCACGACGAAGCGCTGGTTCTGCCTGGCCTTGCTCGGATCGGCCTCCTCGCCGTCGAGCGTGTAGTAGAGCCGCTCGATCTTGAAGCCGCGCTCCGCCGCGGGCTCCGGCACGGTCGGCGCGCCGGACACCGAGACCACCGCCTGCAGCGTAGTCTCGCCGGAGTTGGTCACCGTCAAAGGCCGCGCGAGCTCGCCCGCCTTGACGCTGCGGTAAAGCGCGCCCTTGACGTTGTCGCCGCCGACGCTGACCGAGACGGCGCCGGAGTCCTTCGCCATCGCGCGCGCCGCCATGACCAGCCAGGCGTTCTCCTGCGTCGAGGTGTAAGGCGCTCGCGCCCTCGCCTCCTCGATCTTGGCCACCGCGTTGACGATCATGGGCCGCGAGCCGCCGGCCTCGCTCGCGAGCGTTACTAATGCGGCAGCATCACGCAGGTTCGAGCCGTAATCCTCGCGGCTGAACAGATCCGTTGCCGCCGGCGGCTTCAGATCGTCGAGGGCTGCCTTGTAGACCCGCTCGGCGCGGGTGCGGTCGCCCAAGAGGCCCAGGGCCGCGGCGACCTGCGCCTTGGCAATGGGCGTTCCGAGATCGGCGAGCTTGGCGTCGGCGAGATAGCGCAGATCGCCGAGCGGGGCCGCGCCGTTCCGCGCCAGCACATAGAGCGCGTAGGCGAGATTGCGGCCGCCGTCCTTCGACACGTCCTGGGACGTGCCGACGACGTTGCGGAGCCGGTCGAGCGCAAGCTTGAACGCCGTGTCCGGCACCGTGAAACCGCGCTCGCGCGCGCGGGTCAGAAAGTCGGTCACATAGGCGTCGAGCCAGGCATCGTCGCCGCCGATGCCCCAGAGGCCGAACGAGCCGTTCGACGACTGGCGCGCCAGCACGCGGTCGATGGCGTCGCGGATGCGCTGGTCGATGGCGTCGTCGAGGGCCAGGTGCGCGGCGCTCGCAAGCTCATTGACGTAGAGCAGAGGCAAGGCCCGGCTGGTGATCTGTTCCGAGCAGCCATAGGGATAGCGGTCGAGCGCCTTGAGGAGCGATGCGGCGTCGAGCGCGGTCGAGACGCCGACCGACAAGGACACGCCGCCGGTGCCGGGCACGAGATCGGCGAACAGATCGCTCGACAGCGTCAGGCTTTCGCCTTTCGCGATCGGCTTCACCGTGCGCCGCGCCAGCACTTGCGTCGAAGGCTTGACGTTCATGACGTAGCTTCGCTCCAGCGCGAAGTTGCCAGGCCCCGCGATCCGGACCTTGACGGTCGCCGGGCCCGCCCCTGACGCGGTCAGCGGCACCACCACGCGGTCGCGCTGCTTGGCGCGCAGTTGCAGGCTGCCGGTGGCGCCGGCGCCCGCGGCGATGGTGCCCTCGGCGCTGACCGTGAGGCTGTAGGCGCCCGCCGCGCCCTCGACGTTGTCGAGGTCGAGGTTCATCGTGCTCCTGTCGCCGGTGAGCAGGAAGCGCGGCAAGGTCGCAGTCAGCACCACCGGATCGCGCACGGTGACGTCGCCCGAGGCGCGGCCGACCTTGTCCTTGCTCCAGGCCATCGCCATGACGCGCACGGTGCCGGCGAAGGCCGGAATCTCGAACACGACCTCGGCCTGTCCGGCGCGCACCTCGACGATGCCGGAGTAGAGTGCGAGCGGCGCCTGCGACGGCGGGCTGCCGTTCAATTCGGCGCCGGCGTCGCCGCCGGTCCTGATCTGGCCGCGCGTGCCCTGCATGCCGTCGATGAGCTGGCCGTAGAGATCGCGGACCTCGGCCGACATCTGGCGCTGGCCGAGATAGTGGTCGTCGGGCGCCGGCGGCTTGTAGTTGGTCAGGTTGAGAATACCGACATCGACCGCCGCAACGACCACGCGGGCCTGATCGCCCCGGCCGAGGCCGTCGATCTTGATCGGCACGCGCAATGACGTGTTCGGCCGCTGCAGCGGCGGCAACGTCATGTCGAGCGCCAGCGTCCTGGCCTTGCGGTCGATGGCGAACCATTGCACGCCGATGGCGCGCCCCGGCATGCGCTGGGCCTGCGCGTCGAGCGGGCGGCGAAGCGTCGCCACCACATAGGCGCCGGTGCCCCAATCGGCGCCGACCGGCACGCGGATGCGCGCGGTGCCGGGCGTCACCTCCTGGGTGACGGAGCTCAAAAGCTTGTCGCCCATGACGTTGAGCGTCACGCGACCGGCCGTTCGCGCCGTCACCGCCACCGACATGGTCTCGCCCGGCCTGTATTCCGGCTTGTCGAGCGCGATCTCCAGCATGTCCGGCGTGTCGGCGGTGGCCTCGGTGTACCAGCCGGCATCGAAGCCGGTCGAGGTCACCGGCCCGTCGGTGTCGCCGCTCGACACTTCGAGGCGGTAGCGGCCCCATTGCACGGGTGCCGCGATGCGTCCGGGCTTGTCCGGCGCCACATCGATCCGGCCGTCGGCGACGCGCCGCGTGGTCTTGATCGGCTCATAGTCCCAGCGGCCGTCGCGGCGATACCACTGATAGCGCGTCTCGACCTTGAGCAGTTCGAAGCGCAGGCCTTGCGCCGCCAGCATCTTGCCGTCGGGCGCGACCAGCGCGACGTCGAAGCTCGCAGTCTCGCCCTCGCCGAGCGAGCGGCCGGAGAACAAGGGCTTCACGCCGATCATGTTGGCCGAGGCCACCACCGGCAGCGTGATCTTGCGCTCCACCGCGCGGCCGCCGGCTTCCGTCAGCCGCACGGTCACCTGCGCTTCGAGCGGACGCGACGTCGCGGGAATCTTGTCGAGCGCGACCTCGAAGCGCGCCTTGCCCTTGTCGTCGGTCTGCGGCAGGTCTTCGAGAGCCTTTCGCTCGGAACTGACCTCCTCGTCGGCCTGGCCGAACCGGTAGCCGGTCAGGCCCGGCCGCTCCTTGGCCGGAGCGATGACGATCTCGCCTTCGAGATCGAGAGCGGAGGCCGGCGCGCCATAGAGATAGCGGCCATCGACCGTCAGCGTTGCCGGCGCGTTGCGGGCGATCTTGCCGCCGGGGGCCGCCAATTCGAACTCCAGCCGGTCGGGCACGTAGTCCTCGACCAGGAAGGTGGTCTCGCCGACCGCCGGACGCTTCGGATCGGTGAAGGCGCGCACGCGCCAGGTGCCGGTCGAGGCGGCCGGGTTGATCGGAACGCTGAGCGAACGCCCGCCGACGCCCTGATCGGCCACGGTGACGCGGCGATATTCGATGCCGTCGGGGCGCTCGACCACCAGCGTCAGCGGCACATTCGCCGACGCCGCGCCCTGCGCATCGCGCAGCAGCGACGTGATGTGCACGGTTTCGCCCGAGCGGTAGACGCCGCGCTCGGTCACGACGAAGGCATCGAGCCCGGCGGCGGCCGGCCGTCCCGATACGCCCCGATCGCTCAGATCGAACGCCGGTCCCTTCAGATTGAGGAAGGCGTAGTCGCCCTTCATATCTGAGGCGACCAGCATGGCGGGTGAAAGCGCGCCCTCGCCGCGCGACAGCCCCGCCTCGAACGCCACCCGGCCCGCGGCATCGCTCCGCTTGGTGCCCAGGATCTCGTTGCCGCGCGACATCAGCCGCACCTCGACCTGCCCCTTGGGCTCGGTCGTGGCGAGCGAGTTGACGAACACGTTGATGCCGTCGTTGCCGGAATAGGCCGCAAGCCCCATGTCGGAGACGATGAACCATTGCGTCGAAAGCGAGCCGTAATCGTCGGACGTGGACTCCTTGGCCTCCGCCGTCATCACATAGACGCCGGGCGCCACGTCGCCGATCGCCTGATCGACCGGAAATGCCATGGTGATCTCGGTGTTGAGCGTCTGCTCGACCGCGAGTTCGCCGCTCCACACCTTGATGCCGCGGCTGTCGGTCAGGCGCTCGATCTCATAGGCATAGAGATTGCGCTGGAAGTCGCGGCCGAGCACGGTCTCGATCAGGTTGCGGTCGCTGATGCGGTAGACCGCGACGTTCACCGCACGGGTGTTGACGCTGACCACCGGAATGCCGCGCTGGCCGGTGCGCGGCAGCACATAGGCCTTGCCCGACAGGCGCGCCATCGGCTTGCGGTCGCGCACGTAGACCGTGAGTTCGGCCGACTTGGGCAGCGTCTCCTTGACCGTGGATGGCAGGCCCGAGCGCAGGGTCACGCTGTAGCGTTCGCCGTGCTTGAGCCCCTCGACGCAGAGCTGCTTGTCGTCGGCGGAGAGCGCGGGCTTGTCCACGCCCGCGACCGCGACGAACGGCGAGAAGTCGGTGCGCTTGCCGGGCAGCGTCTCGGAAAACTGGAAGCAGGCGCGCGGCGAGGCCGAATCCGCATCGACCGTATAGTCAAGCAGACGGAAGCCGTGGTCCTCGCGCATCTTCTCATAGAGCGCGCGGACGTCCGCCACCTCGCGCAGCTCCAGCGAAACGCGCAGCGCATCGAGCGCCGGGCGCCAGACTCTGCGGTCGCCGAAGGTGCGGCCGACGATCACCAGGGAGTCGACCTCCTCGTTGCGGTTCTTCGCCCGCTGATAGGCGATGTAGGCCGAGATGCCGGCCCGCTCGAGCAAGGTCGCGCGCTCGCGGTCGTTGGCCGAGCGGAGCTGCTGCACGGCGCGGGACAGCCGCAGCCAGTTGGCGCTTTCGTCGGGCGCGAGCGCGATGATCTGGCCAAGCACCACGATGCCGCTGCGCACGTCGTTCTTCTGGAACGCCGCGTCGGCGTCGCGCCGCAGTTGCGCGAGCGGCTTGGCCGGAGTCCCTGCGTCGTTCTTGATCTCGGCTTCGAGCACGATCGCGGCGGCGTCGAGCTCGGCCCGCTGGAACGCCTTGTCGGCGGCCTGCGCGGCCATGGAACTTAAGGCAACGGACGCAAGTGTGACGAGCGCGGCAACGAGGCCTGCGCGGAAATGCGCGAACATGGGCTTGGATCCTCCTCCCCCCTCCGGCGGGAAATTTCCGAGGGGGCGACCATCCAAGCACAATCCTGAATCGTGTCGAGGTCGTGGCCGAGCCGGGGCGGACTTTTGGCGGCCGAGGACAGGCGCTATCCGGTTGATCCAGCCCAGGATTTGGGCAGGGCTTCGGCGGATGCCCCGGCCACCCACAGCGGCCCTATGCTGCGGCCCCGGGTCCGGCTAAATCAGCATGCCGGCGCAACGAGCCCGTAGCTCAGATGGATAGAGCATCAGCCTTCTAAGCTGAAATCGAATGCCAAAGAAACTTGAAATAGCCCAATAAAATCGCTGTTTTCTCGCCCCTAAGCTTCCCAGGAATTGGCGCCGGGAAGCACCTGGGAAGCCGAGCCGCCATCGCCGAGCCGAGCAATGCGTTTAGACGCTCCAATTCGGGTTGGCAGTGTGGCGACCTCGGCTGGATTCGAACCAGCGACCTGCCGCTTAGAAGGCGGCTGCTCTATCCAACTGAGCTACGAGGTCACACGAGTGATGACTATCATACTCGGCTTCACATGTGACCCGACAAGTCGCAACGGGCTCAGCAGCCTTATGAAGGCTGGCAACCGCCCAACCATTGTCACTGCGCCGCGCTGATCTCCGGCCCGCGCTGCGGCGCTCGCCCCGGCCTCCACCAGAATTGCTGCCCGGTATCCTGCCGCAACCGCTGCTCCATCCGCTTGAACGAGCCGCGATAGTCCGGGTCAGCGAGGATCTGCAGTTGGTCCCACAGCAGTCGGTCGACGGCGAGCTTGGTGTAGAACGTGCCGGGCGTGTAGCGTCGGCCGACGCGCGTGAGCTCGGCGCCGAACGTGGTGTCGTTGCCTTCGAAGCTCTTGCGCGCCTGTCCGAAGCTCAGCCGCGCCGCGTCCTCTGCCATGCCGGCGACGGGCCCGCCGAACTCGGCGAGCGGCGACCGCCCGGTGCGGACCGACGCGCTGTTCAGCATGTCGCCATAGATGCCCAGCCCACCGCCTTGGGCGAGCGCCTGCAGCCAGAACTTCGGCGTGCCCATGTCCTGCGGGTCTTTGCCGAAAACGATGTTCTTCGCCTGCATCGCGGCGGCGCCGGCGACCAGGTGCATCATAACGAACGGCAACGCGAGCTTGGCCATGCCGGCCGCGCTGTCCTGGCTCACGATGCGCATCAGGTGGGTTGCGGCCATCGTCATGCTGAAGGACTTGAACAGGAACAGGTTGCGGCTGAGCTCGCCCATGAAGGTGCCCTGCGGCAGGCCGCCGGTGGTGATCGCCCGCACGCGGGCGTCCGGCTCGAGCACGGCGAAGCGCCGTTCCTGGATGATACCGGTCCGCAGCTTCTCGGCCAGCGCCTGGTCGGCGAGCGCGGCCGTGTCGAGGAAGCGCGCTCCGTCGACCTCCATCGCAGGCGTGGCGCGGATCGTGTCCCAGTCGGCCGAGCTGATCCCATAGCGCTTCAGGAAGTCGTACAGCGGCCGATTGACCCGCGAGAGTGTCAGCGCGTTGTGGCGCGCGTGGTCGCTGAGGTGGCCAGTGAACTCCATCGTGAAAACGCGCTTCATCATCTCGGTCCAGGCCTGCAGGCCTTGGGCGCGGATCATGGTGGTGGCGAGCCAGCGCAGTTGTGCCGGACCGGCCACCTGGTCCTGAAAAAACCGGTAGCCGTGGCCGTAATCCATCGCCGCGTGAGCGGTGAGCTGGAGCCGGGCGGCCAGCGCTCTGCTTTCGTCGCCGCCGCGGGCGAGCTCCCGGACGACGCCGGCCAGGACGCGCGTCGCGGGAATCCCGTTGTAGGACGACGCGAGCATGGTGGTGACGGTATCCCCGGGGACGGCCGAGAGGACCGCGCCTTTGAGCTGCGCCGCGGTGGACAGGCTGCGCAGCCCGCCGAGCACGCCGGCGAGCAGCGGTCCTTCCACGGCGTTGGCGCGGCCGGACAGCACATCGTAGGTCCGCTGCACCATCGACGAGCTTTCGAGAAGGCGGGTCGGATTCAACCGGCCGAGCGTGCCGAGCTTCGCTTCTTCGCGCTTGAGGCGGGGCATCATGGCGGCGACGATCGCGCGATGGTTCGGCCCCACAACTTCCGCCAGCGCGATCTCGGAGGCCATGCGCTGCATGTGGCCGGTCAACATCGCGAACACGCCGTCACCGACGCCGTACTTCTCCTGAAGCTTCAGCCAGGCCTCGGCGCCGGCGCGGCCGGGCGCAAATTCGAAGGTGCGCATTTCGCGTGCGAACGTGCCCGAAGAGCCGGTGGTGATGATGTCGTGGTAAGCCCGATCAAGGATGAAGTCGTGGCGGCCCGCCGGCGCGATGTCGCCGGTGTCGCGGTCCCACAGCCGGCGGATGCCGCCGCTGGCCAGCGCCTCCCGGAAGTCCTGCTTGAACTGCTGCACCGAAAACTTACGGACCTGTTCGGACTGCCAGGGCTGCGGCACGCGCCAGTTCTCGTTCGGCTCGAAATTCCGACCGGCGGCGCGGGCGCGGTCCTCGGCGTAGGCCTTCAGCTCGTTCCAGGCCTTGCCCGCAGAGGCAGCCACGTTGTCGTTGGTCGGCACGCCGAACACCTCGCGGATGAGGTTCTTCGCGCTGGCGATCTGATCCTTGGACACGCCGACCAGGCCCGGCGAGTATTTCGCCATGGCGTCGCCGAACATCGACGAGAGGCGCGCCCAGATGTCCTCGCGCACCGAGTCGACGTTGCGCGTGCCGCGCCCGCGAAGGCTTGATGCGAGCTGGTCGAGCGTGCCGGCGACCAGGCCGTCCGGGTGCTGCATCGCTGTCCGTTCGAAGTTGGCGAACGCCACGGCTTGTTTTGTCGCGTCGTTGGCGAGTTGCCGGCCGCCCGCCTGCATCGCCCGTGCAGCTGCGAGAGACGCTGCCGCGTCCGCATCGGCCGGCCCCATGTGCTCGGCGAATTGGCCGCGCGATCTCTTGTAGAGCGCCAGCGCCTCTTCGCCGTCGATGCGCGATATGCGGCCGGACGTCACCAACTGCGCGACGCAATCTGCGATGGACATTAGACCTCTCCGTGCGGCCGAAGGCAGGCCAGCAGTTCGTCCCCGGCGCGCTCTTTGCGGTTCGCTTCTGCAAGCGCTTCCTTCAGCGACCGCATGGCCGGCGCACGGTTGCCGGCCGCGTCGACGGTCTCGCCCGATGGGAATTGCACGTCGCCGTGTTTTTGCAGCAGCAGCTCGGCGTCATGGGTCACGGCGCCGGCAAGTCCCGGATCCTCTCGCATTGAAGCGACCTCAGCTGGCGCCAGGCGGTCGCGATCCAGCGCCGTGGTCAGCGCGCGCGTGCCGGTTGCGGCCGCGCCAGCCGACGTTTCCGGCAAAGTGTCGGCGAGCGTGCGGGGCCGCATCAGGAATTCGTCGAGCATGGCGCGCGCCTGATCATCCGACACGGTGACGAGGCGCGCGGCGATCTGATCGGCCTCCTGCCGCGGCAGTGCGTACCCGGCTTCTCGGGCAATGCCCTGCAGCTCGAATGCGACGTCGCCCACATCTTCCGGGGCCTTCGTCTCGATGGCGCGTTGCCGCGCCTCGTCGATCGACGTGAAGCGCGCCTGATAGGCGTTCTGCAGCTCAGGCGGAATGATCGAATCCACATCGGCCGGCCGACCGGCGGCCACATCGTCGATCGCCTTCGTCAGCGCCGCACGGTGCGCGGTCTCGCCTTCGGCGCCTGGGAAAATATTGGTCTCGCCAACGTTGGCTTCGCTGTCGACGGCGTGCCCTGCGTCCCGCACCGATTGCGGCCAGTCGCCGGTCTTTAGCCGCGACCACAGCGTTGAGGTGGTCTTGATCGTGCCGCCGATCGCACCGCCAAAAGCAGCGGCGCCGAGAATGTTCGCCGCCGGCTCGCCGCTCGCGCCGTAGCCCGGCTGCACTTGCTCGCGGAACGGCGCGCCCAGCACTTCGATTCCGGCCTGCGTCCCGCCGGCAATCCCGCCCCACGCCAACGCCGTTCGCAGGATGCCCAGGCCTCCCGGGGCAGCAAGCGGAAACGTCAGGACGTTGACGGGATCGACGGCGCCGATCGCGGCGGACCCAGCGTAGCCGCCGATCGTGCCGCCTGTCGTCTTTTCGCGTGCGCCGAGCGCGGCCGACTCGCTTCGCGCCTGTTGGCCTTTCGCCACCGCGCGGCGCTCGATTTCCTCGTCGGTGATCGGGACCATGTCGAATGACGGATCGGCCTGCCGCTGCTCGGCAATCTTGGCGTTGAGATAGTCGACGCTGGAGCCGTAGCGCTGGCTCTCGCCCCAGGCCTCCATCCGCCGTTCTGGATCGTCGCCGGTGCGGCGGAAATATTCGTCGGCCAGGTCGCTGACCGCGGACTTGCGGGCGTTCTGGCCAGCGACCGACTGGCCAAAATACATGCCCTCGTTCCAGGCGGCGGTGAAGGTATCGCCGAAGGTCGCTGGCAACGCCGGCGCGCTCTGCCGCGTCGCATAGTTCACGGCCTCGTCGCGGTCCGCCTGGAACATATCGAGCGGCATGGTCAGCCCCTCGGATACGGTTTGCCTTGAACGCCCGGCGTCGGCGTGAAGCCGGGCAGAGGCCGGCGGCCTCGCAGGTCGAGCTCGTACGGCGTGGGGCTTTCTGTGCTGGCGTTGCTGAAGGCGTAGATCGGGCGCTCGGCGTCATTGCCGAGCCTGATGAGGTATCGGCCATCGCCGACGCTTTCGAGTTTCGCCGAGCCGCGCAGATATGCCGCCGTGATCGGTTGCCCGCTGAGCGTCGTCACGCCGGCCAGGTCTTGGTCGGTGATGCCGGCCACCACGCCGTCGAACTGCCGCTGGGACATGCCCCGCACCGGCGCGATCAGCGAGCCGCCGTTGAGCTTGAGCACACCGCCAGTCACCGCCTCGACGGACTGCTGCACCCGCGCCTCGTTGATATCGCCGGACGTGTCGCCGAGCTGCGCCGACTTGTAGGCGTACAGCGCCCGCGCGGAATTTTTGATGGTCAGCAGCGCCCCTGTCTCTGAGGTGCGCGCCCCAATGCCGAACGTCGAAGCCGGGAGCGCTTCATCGAATTTTTGATTGAACGTGCTCTTGTCGTCCTTCAACGGGTCGAAGCGGGTTTCCGCCGTGAGCGCGCGCCAGCCAGTGATAATTCCGGTGGCCACGTCCGGCGCCTGGCTGTAGAGCGCGCCGGCGAAGGCGTCGACCATGGCGGCCGGCCCTTTCTCGCCGAGCTTGGCGAGGGTCGCGTGGCGGGTGCCTTCTGGCAGCGCCGCCGTCAGGTCACTGAAGATCCGCGTCTTGCCGGCCGGGTCAGCAGCATCGAGCGCCGCATGGACGCGGGTCAGGTCGGCCTGGTCCAGCGCGGGCAGCTCGCGGCTCTGCCAGTTCTGAGCGCCGAACCGTGCGATCTGGGCGCGCGCCGCAAGCCCCGCCCGAAAATTGTCGCTGTTGACGACGTCGAGCGGCGCCGGTTGCTGAAACCGCTCCGGGAAATGCGCCACGGTGGTGCTCACTGGATTGCTGTCCAGGCCGCTCGTCACCGCGGCGTGGCGCGCTTCGATGTCGCGTTTCCAGGCGGCGGCGCCGGGGGACAGCTCGCCGGCGGCCGCGGCGCGGTTCAGTTCGCCGATCGCCGACTGCTGCGTCGGTAGTGGCGCGCGGCCGAGCGCGACGCTTTGGTCGAAACGCTCGACCCGATCTGCGACGGTTTCGAGGAGCGCGTGATTGTTGGCGAGCGTGGCGCCTTGGATCACCTGGTCGAGCACGCCAGGCGCCGGCCGCATGCCCTTGTCCATGTCGGCCGCGATGGCGGTCCAGGCCGTTTCAGTCTTTTCGTTGAGCGACTTTTGCAGCCCGGCGAACGTCCGTAGATCGGTACCCATTGCCGGCGTGATGCGACCACCAGTACTTTGCGAAAGGCTTAGGCGGTCGAGAACGTCTCCGACTGCGCGCGGCTTTCCATCAGTGCCGTAGAACAGCGAGCGGTTGGCGCCGGCGGCGGCAGGGAGCACGTCCGCGGCGGACGCACCAGGGTCCGATCTGAGAAGCTTCGTCGCTCCCTCCGCGCCCGCGAAGTGCGCAAGATACAGCACGTTGCCGGACACCGGCATGTGAGCGTCGTCGAGCGAGACTGTGAAGCCGGCCGATTTGAGCGCGTCGGCGTTGGCCTTCGTGAGCTCGGCCGCCATCAGTGCGCTTGCGCGCGCGTCCGTCTTGGGAGTGTTCGGCGCAAGGCCATATTTGGCGCCGTGGGCAGCGAGGGTGTCCGACCAGGTGCGGTCGGTGAACTGAAACAATCCGCCAGCGCTCGACGTCGTGGCACGGGCGTTCGGATCGAAGCGCGACTCGCGGGAGGCTGTACGAAACAGATAGGCCGGCGAGACGCCAGTTGCGGCCGCGGCCTCTTCGATCGCGGCACGCACGGCGGGCGGTGCGCTGGCGCCGGTAGCCGCGTCAAAGGTAGCGATTGTCCGCGCCTGATCACCCAGCGGCAGCCTGTTGAAGCTCTCGAGCTGGTCGGCACGCGCGGCGGCGCCTCGTAACCGGGCGGTATCGGCCTGGCCACCGGCGGCATTGAGCGTTTCGGCCAGGCGGTCGACGGTCGCGGGATCGATCCTCACGCCGCGCGACAGCGCATAGAGCGCATCATTGGCGCCGGCGCGGGCGTCCTTCAGGTCTTGTTTGCGTTCGGCTTCCAGCGCGTGAATCTCGGCGGTGGCCTTGCGGTAGAACGTATACCGCTGACCCTGGCTGAGATTCAGGGTCGGGCTGCGCAGCAATTGCTCCTCGGCGGCCCGCATGGCGGCCGGCCCGGCTGCCTCGCCGTTTGCTCGCATCGCCCGGTATTGGTCTCCGATGTCCTTAACGATCACTTCACCCGTCGCGCGGTTCGTAACGTCGATCACGCGTCGGTCCATTTCCTCCGGGCTCAACAGTTGGCTTGTGACAGCCGACGCCAGCACGCCTTTGTATTTTTCAAGGGCCGCCATGCCCTCGTCGGTGTTGAACGTCCCGGTCATCGCGTGCCCGATCACATCGTCGCGGGACTGCGCTTCGAGCGCCGTGACCGATTCCTTGGCTCGCTGTTGGTCGCGCGAACGCGTTTCGGAGAGGATTGCGGTTGAGCCGGCGTCGATCTCCCGCGAAAAGAACTGCCTTGCGTGGGGGACAAGCCGCGGCTCCATTGTGCTCAGCTTGCCGTCGATGTAGCCGTTGGTCTCAGCCTCGAACCCGCGCGGATTGAAGGCGTTCCGGTCACGGGCGGTGCGGAAGAAATCGCGGCCTTCGACTTCCATGTTGGCAACGGCCGAGACCACGGCTTGATGCTCGGCGATCTTCAACGCATCCGCGCCGCTATTGGCGAGCTGGCTTCCGTGCTGCGCAATCTCGCCCCAAGCTTTTGCGCTCGAATACCTGTCGACGTCGAACACCTGCGCGACCGGCGACGCAAGCGCCAGCACGTCGCCAGATTTCGGGATCGGCAGTCCAGTTCCGGCCATCAGTACAGCGCTCCAGCTCTCGATGGGTCATAGCTCGACCGCGCGCCGCCGCCGCCCGGCGACGTGGTGGCGGCCCAATATTTGAAGCCGGCACTGGCGACGGTCGAGGCGGCGCCGAGATAGCCGGAAATAAGCGACATGCGCGCCTTGCGACCGGCCATCACCGCGGCACCGCCGGAATATTCCCCGGCGATGCGAGCCGAGTCCGCCCGCTCAAGAAAATTCAGCCGCGATGTCCGAATGTCGCCTTCGGCGCCCTCGGTGACGCTATCGAGGATCGCCATGCCGGTCGGGCTCGAAAGACCGACGCCGCGCCCGGCGCGCATGGCCTGAATTGTTTCGAGGTTCGACGTCAGTTCGTTACGGCGCCGGGTCTCATCCTGCATCGCGGCGGTGCGCTGCTGACCCTCCTGGATTTTGTATTGCTCCTGTTGCGTCAGGAGTTGCTGCCGCTCGAATGCAGCCGCGGTGCTTTCCTCGCGGCCCTTCATAATCTGCGACGTCGCCGACAGCGCCGTGCCGCCGACGAGCGCCGCAGTTGCCATGAGCGAGAACGGATCAGCCATTATGCGCCGTCCTTCGGCTGAGCCTGGCTGAGCGCGCCATCCGTGGCCCGCAGCAAAACGTACTCACTCCGGATGGCGCTCTGCGCACCAAAAGGCACACCCGCAGCAGCCATAGCTTGCTGAAAGCGCGCGTAGGCGACGCTCTCGCCGAGCGCGTAACCGCTGAGGTGGCTGGAGGCGAGTTCGGCGTCTCGCGGCGGCGGATCGCCCCCGCACCGGATCAGATCGATGATCGCCAGCGACTGCTCCAGCTCAGTCGGACGTTCCTTGCGCCGGCGCGCCGCGGCAAGGTCAATCGGCTCTTCGGCCATGACGAGCCTCCTTCATCGCGACGGCGCGGTGCAGCTTGAGCTCCACGACCAGCTCGAGGAGCATCACCGGACCCCGCAGCACGTCCATCGAGGCCGCGAACTGCTTGCGCAGCGCGATGATTTCCTCCTGGATTTCTACGTCGATGTCGTCAGGCAGCGGCATTGACGAATTTTCCAGCATGCCGCATGGGCGGCGGAGGCGTTGTGGAGCGGCCGGCCAGGTCCGGCAGGTAGAGCGTGTCGTCGAACCAGTTCCACGGACACGACCGCAGGTCGCCGCGATCCTTGTTGGCGGCGTAGTATTCGATGACCTGGCGCGCCTCGTCATTCAGCGGCTCCAGCGACGGCACGGGCCAGCCAAGAAAAACAATCTCCTGGCCGGCAGCGAAGGTTTGCGGGCTGTAGGCGTCGCCGAACACCTTGACGTGCCGGAAGCGGTATCGCGGCATGCCCGGCTTTTGCTGATCCGGTCGCGCTTCGCCATAGAGTTCACTACCGGCAATGTTCGGGAGGATCTGTGGCAAAAAGAATTTGCCGGTCAGTTCGTCGCGTGGCGTCAAAGGCAGTGCGCCGCTGAGCCGGTTTTTCTCCCAGTATCGATGGATGCGGTGGGCCTCGTCGTCGACCGGCTCCATGCCGCGCACGGGCCAACCGTCGAAGTCCATCACGGCGCCCTTGATGCGCAGCACACCCAGGACGGGAGTGTTGTCGTCAGTGATCCGGTAGCGTGGCATCGTTGTTTCCTTTCGGGGGGTTACGCCGCGGCTGCGTCGACTGTTTGCCGCTGCCGCGCATTGAGGTTTGAGAGATTCCGCAGGTAGGCCAAATCCCACTGTGCGGTCAGTCCCTGGTTTTGGAGCAGGGAACGATGGGCGTCGCGCTGCGCGCGCGCGGCCGCGTCAAGCGGCGCCAGCGCGGTGCTCGCAGTTCCGGTGCTGTAATCGATCACGTCGCCGACGTTGTGCATGACTGGCACCAAGCAATCGTCGGCCTTGCCGTAAAAACGCCCGACCACCATCCATCGCGCCATCAGCCAGCCCCGCCGTTTTGAGGAAAAACTAAAACCGTACAGCGCCGACCTTTTGGGAGATTGTCGCGCGTGAAAGGTTCGTGCGCGGGAGAGAGGCCATTTTTGCCCCCCGGCCGTCCTGACGAGCGCGCGCCAGGAATCGAGGCCGCCCCCAGCTTTATTGACTGAGGGTCAGGCTGCGTTTCGCGCGATGAACGCGCTAAAATCATTCGACCGGCCGATCTGGGAAGCGAGGGGGAAACATTCATCGTCGCCACCCACGTTCGGCAGCTTCGGCAGCCAGCAGCTCATTCGCGCTTTCGAAGGTGCGGATCTGTTGCGGCGCGTTCTTGGTGCGGTGTGGCGTGGTGTTCTCGACCTGGAGCGCTCGGCCTGGCTGAACCTGCTCCACCGGCTTTGCGTCGATCGTGACAGGCTCCCGGCTCGGCTCGGCCAGGTCGATGACGTAGCCAGCCTTCACGTCCACGTTGATGTTGAGGCTCTGCGCGTTGTGAGCGACCGTGTGGCCCGCCAATTCGAGGAAATATCGCGACACGTCGCGCCGGACATGCTCGCTCTTGCCCTCATCCATCAGCTTTTCGAGCACGCCGGTGGCTCTCATCTGCGCCGTGCCGATGTTTTTGGCGATTTCGCGCGCGATAAACGTGCGTACGTGAGGTTCCTGGAGCGACCGTGATAGATGCTCTCGTGTCAGATTTGCTCGGTCCGCTGCGGCTTTGATGGTCTTGACCTCTCCCGATAGGAGCAGGTCACACGCGTGACGAACGCGCTTCGAAATCCGCCGCTCAGTGACGGTGGGGGCCGTGGTTGTGGGCGCTACCGCGTTCATGCGGCGAGACTGCGGGCGCTTATCGAGGGGCGACAACGCACTTTTATCACGCGGCGTGATTTTTGATGGTCTTGGGGATCGAGTGGACGGCGGGCGCGCCAGCGCCAAGCCGGCCTTCCAACCGGCGGGGGGTATAAGGGGGGTTGGAACACACCCCGTTGGAAGTGGATGGAAGGCGGTTGGAAGGCGGTCGGCATAGCGGTTGGTAGGGGTGTTGGAAGGCGGCTCATTCGGTTGGAAGGCGGTTGGAAGGTGACGGCCTGACGATAAGTTGGCTCCTGCGTTTCGAGGGCGGCCCGTACTCGGCGTCGAGAAGTCGGCCGGCCACGAACAGGCGCTCCATCGCGGCTGTCAGAGCCTTCGGCGTGAAGCCCTCGGCGTTGGGCATCTCGGCGAGAACCTTGGGCGCGTAGCCGGGGCCCTTCTTCGAGCTGACGTGACGGCCTTGGGTGTTTCGCTCGAGCAGCAGCCGGATGAACACCGCCTCGGCTTTGTCGTCGCCAGCAGCGCGCTCAAGCGGATTGTCGCCGCCCTCCACGATGAACCTACCATCGCTCCAGCGCAGTCGCGTCACGGCGCCGCGCGCGCTGTAGTTTGCCTTCATCACCTTCAGCTCTCGAAGATCCGTGTCGTCGCTGCCGTCGAGGTCGCGTGTCAGGTAGAGGCGGCTGCGGACGCTGTTGCTCCAATCCATGTTCCCGCCGCGGCCGGTCTTGTTCACGATGCCGCTCAGGCTCGGATGGTCGATCAGCACCACGGCCATGTCGAAGCTCTGCGCCAGGCGCTTAAAAAAACCGACGAACGTCCGGACGTGGCTGCGCTGGTTTTGCTCGCCGCCATAGAACGCCGCAACCGAGTCGACCGTGAGCAGCACCGGCCGGATATCCGCGATGGTCGCGACGAGCTGGTGGAAAAACGGTGTCCGCTTGAGCCCGCCGTCAGGTGCGCGCACGGCCATCGCCGGCGCATCCGGTGGGGGGAAATGCAGGTGCAGTCGCGATAGGTCGGATAGCGCAAAGTTCTCTGCGGTTGCGATGCGGGCCAGCCGCCGGCGGATCTCCACTTCAGGCTCTTCGCCACTGACGAACAGCGTGGGGCCGGCGTCGATCACGGCGCCGAGCCAATCGAGGGCACCGCGGGCGACATTCGCGTTGAGCTGCAGCATGGCGAGCGTCTTGCCGGCGTCGCCGTCACCGGCAAACAGGGTGACGTCACCGCGGGGAATTCTATGGTGCGCGATCCACTGCTGATCAGGCACCGGGCCGGACCATGACGTCGGGGCAACGGTGATCAGCGGTAATATCTCGGCGACCTCTGCCGATGCGCCGTCGTCGATGGTCCCCCCGTCTGCATCAAAGGCTTCGAGGCCGGTCTGGATCGCAATGGCAACAGCCTCGTCGCCTGGATCGTCGCGCAATCCGCAATTTTCAGCCTGCTCATGCAGTCCGTCGATCACGACCTGGCGCTCGATGAAACCGTGTCGAACGGGGATGGCCAGCGAACGCGCGCCAGCCTGCAGGGCCTCCAGTTTCTTGACGGGGCCGAGCGCGAGGGCAACGGCGCGCCTGGCCGCGGTCAACTCGCGGGCAGCTGGTGACAAATCGGCCGGTGCATTCATGTCCGGCGCCCGCTCCATTCGGCATACGCGCGCTCGCCCTCGACACGCTGCTGGGCCTTGCTGGGCTCAGGATCGATAAGGCCGAGCTCACGCGCCTTGGCGATCGCCTTGCCGATAGCTGCAGCCAGCTCGGGCAGTCGGTACACCGACATTGCAATGCCCTTCCTGGTCGCCTGCATTTGTCCCGCGCCATCGGTGAAGAACTGCCGCACATCGACCAGGTTGTGGCCTTCGAAAGTCGAAAGGCTGACGCGAACGGATTCGCCGCGCCGGTTCTTCCAGAATTCGGCGATCTTGACCGGCTCCGTTAGCGTTGGCGTGTTGGGTCGGCGTTTCGTTTGCGACTTGGCTGTCATGACTTGGCCCCGTCGCGGATATCGGCGAGCTCGGACCGGTGCCTTGACCACCTGGTGTTCGCAGCTCGGCGGGCCAGCGTTCTGCGTCGCTTCTCAGGCACGCCTTGCCAGCGCTTCCGCGCCATCTCGCGCGCCTGTTCCGGCGTCGGCACGTACATGCTGGCGCGCGCGGGCACGGGCGCATTTATTTTGCTTGCGCTTGCTCGCATGGCAATGCCAGCGCTTGCTCGCATCGAAATCACGAAGCCCTGCGGGTAGAGCGCGTCGATTAAAAGCTGGAGAGACTCCCAACGCGCCTGCCGACCGCTCGCAGTGTCGGGGTGCAGCAGCTTGGCCGTGTATCCATCCTGCAGGCCGCTGCGGTCATCGCATTCATGCATCGGCCAGCGCAGCGACCGGATGCGCCGATCGAGGATGGCGACGATCGCGCGATACAGCACGGTGCTGCTGCTGCGCGGCGCGTGCGTAGCCGCGTCGAGCGATGGCGAGTTATGTTTCGGGATTGACGCAGTTACGCTCTCACCCGGAGCCGGTTCGCGCCCTCCAGCGCGGCCGGCTCCATCGCCGCTCAAGCAGCCTTCTTCGCTTCGAGCCAGGCGATCAGATCACCCAACTGCCAACCAACGCGCCGCGCGCTGAGTTTGATCGGCTTTGGACCGGTGCCGTCCCGTGTGAGACGGCGCCAATGTGGAAGGCTGAAGTTGCAGAACTGCGCCGCGTCGGGCGCGCTCAGTACTCGCTTGTTCGCGACTTCCGAGGGCAGGCTGTCAAGATAGATTGTCATCGTGCTTCCACTCTGCGTTCTCTGAGCGCTCATGAGCACTCAGGAGGGAGCGCGGAAGGTAAGCGAGGCTGAAAAAAGTCATGACGCACTTTCGGGGGTCAAACGTTAACGGGTGCAAGTCAGGGCACCTCAATGACTTACGAGATGTGCGGCTCAAAACTAGAAATCGTCGGTCTCGGAAAGCGCCTGCAAAATCAAGGTTTCGCCGTTGAGCATCGCCTAGTTCAAGCGTTAACGGCGGCGCTTTTCCGTTGACGTCGCAATCACTTCACGCTGGATGCTGCGCGCGCTTTCTCGTCGATCCAGTCGATGATGACGCCGATTTTCCAGCCGAGTTTGCGCGCGCTGAGGCGAATCGGCGCCGGCATGGCGCCGCTGCGATACAGCCGCCGAACGTGTGGAATGCTGTGGCCGATGAACTTGGCGGTCTCCTCGGTGCTGAGGATCCGGTGGCGCGCAATGCTTTCAGGCAGGCCGGCGAGCATTCCGCTCCCGGCCTCCCGACCACCACCGTGTTTAATCTCCGACATGACGAGCCCCGTGCATGGACCAATTTCGGTCACGCTATCCGGTAGGCCGGCAAGCCGGAAATCGGGGCGAAGCGCGGGACCAGTTCGGCCCCGCGCGCGCCGTTGGTCAGGCCGCGATCGGCACCGGCAGGGCCTCAGCCGCCGCCGGTGCGGTGGGCGTGCTGTGTCCGACTGCCAGGTCCCGGATGATTGACCGCAGCATGTCGTCGTCGACGCCGTCGAACCCGCCCTCCATGTCGCCTTCCCAAAGCCACGTCACCAACGCTGCCGCCTTCGCCTTGATGCCGGCGAACGTATGCGCCGGGGTCTCGGTGATGATGTTCTCGAGCTCGCGGCCGCGCTCAGAGGCTTCGCCGTATTCTTCACGCGCGTGCTCCAGCCCGACCGCCATTTCGACGGCCCGGTCCTGGCGCAGATGCTCTTCGTGCGCGTCGGCGATCTCTCGCGCGCGGGCCTCCATCCGCTCATGGCGTTTCAGTGTCCACCAATGGCGTTGTTCGGCTGGCGCCGGCCATTTCGCTTGTTCCCACATTTCCTCCGGGCCGGTGAACGTCCAGTAGCCCTGCGGCCCGCGCAGGGCGGCGAGATCTTCGACGCAGCACCACCGGGCGCGAGTTTTCGTTTTCTCGTCGCGGATATCGTTGACGGTGATGCCGTCGATTCCTCCATCATGCAGTAGCGATTGCCAAAGCAGGGCCTGGGGCCGCGCCGGTCGCTGCGCAAAATATTCCTGTTCGATGCGGTTGAAGCGCTCTCGCACAGCGAGGAACTCCGGCATGAATGACGTCAGTCGTTTCGCCTGACTGATCAGCATGGCGTCCGGATTGGACGCATCGGCGGGGATGACGCCTGCGGCGGAAAGCGCCGAGACGCTGACGATCATGTTCATTGCTGCTCTCCTACTCACGGTTACGCCCGCCACGGGTTGTGCGGGCACGCCATCGTCGCGCCGCGTTGAACGGTTTTCGAGTTTCATGGTTGGACTCTTCGGTTTGGCCTGATCACGGCCGAGCAGCCAGGGACCGCCTGGCGCCGGGAGGGTGATAGCCCGCCGAAGAGACGGGCCGACGGTTTTCGCCGCGAGGCTGTTGTATGGCCGCCGCCTCCCGACATAAGTTGTCGGTGACGGACGGCCGCCAAGCCGTCGTCTTGCGGGCCGCATTACACGCGCGGCTCGCGTCGGTCGGTTCCCCGCGGCAAACGGGTTGTCGGCCTAATCTTCGGTCCGGGCTATCACACCCGCGGACAGCCTACGCCATCCCTCGATTCCGTGCGAGCGCTCTTCGGAGCGCGACGCCGTTTTTGCTTCGACCTCGTTCTGTTCCGAGGTCAGCGTTCCCTTCATTTGATGAGAACACCCGCGCTATCGACGCACCATGAGCGGATAGGTGTGCAGGGTTTTCCACAGGCCCGTTGCCGGGGCCCGCATCGAGCTTGCTGGACCATGTGCTTAATCAGGGGCCTTCCGATCGACCATTCCGGTTGATCAACAGAACGGGAGGCCACCGTGGCCCAACACGACAACGACAACGACGACGAGAACGACAACCAACCTACGCCTAAGCCCGTTGCACCCCCGCAACGCGGCGAGCGCTTCAGGCTCGCCGAGCTCGCGCGCAAGGCGGAGACCATGGCGCAGGTCCGCGAGCGCCACCGGCAAGCGAAGCGGCCGGAACACGGCGCCATCGCGGCAACCATGCTCCGCATCATGGCGCTGGTCATCGAAGGCGCACCCACCAACCTCTACTTCATCACCATCAGGCGCTCCGTGATCAAGGAATTGGTCAGGGACGGCTATGACCACATCCAGTGCACGATCGCCCTGGATGAAATCTGCGAGCGCTCGAAAAAAACGCAGGAACGGCGTCGGGCGTTACGCAGGTGGCGTCGGGAATGTGCCCGGCGGAAACGCAGTGGTACGGTGTAACGTGGGGACGAGGCCTGTGTTCAGGCCACACAATGGTCGGCCGCGCAGCGTATCGCGCGGCCGATTTTTTATGCACGTTTCATTCATCCGCCGACCCAACCGGGGCAAGTCTCGGAGGCGCCAACAGAACGCCGCGCGGATTTATGCAGCGACGAGCCGCCAAAGCTCATGGCCCCTGGAGGCGATTAGAAGGCTGCCAGGAGCTCTGACGGGCTTGGGGCGGGTGATTACCATCCCGGACCTCCTACGGCCTTTATAAGGGTCCCGGGCCGGCTGCGCTGGGATGAGCCCTCAACAGCGCATTTCCCGACAAATGCGCCGTCGACGGCTCTTTTGCCCGGGAACCTTGGAGGCGATGTCACCTTCGGGTGTCATTCGGCGCCCGATGTAACGCGCAGGTGACATTCGGTCGGCTAGGCGCGCATCGGAACAATGTTGGAGGCCTTGCCCGCGACGAGGGCCAGCACATGATCGGCCCACAGGTCGAGCGCCTGGCGCTTCTCGGGCAGGTAGGTTTCGAGATTGTACACACCGGCGACGCCACCCTGGTGGCCTGAGCGGTGGTGATTGATGACCGCTTCGATGACGTGAGGCAGCACTTTCAGCCGCGCCATGCCGGTTGCCATCGTGCGCCGCAGATCATGCAGGACCCACGGCTCCATTGCCTTCACGCCGCGACGACCGGCCCGGGCCTTGGCAATGCGCTCGTCCATCAAAGTCCGCGCCTTGCTCCAACCTGAAAACGCGCCCTCCCCGGTACCGAACAGATTGGTCCTACCCTCACGCCGCGGATGGCCACGCAGCACCGCCAGCGCGGCGTCTGAAAGCGGGACAATGTGTTCGTGTTTGTTCTTGGTACGCTCGGCCGGAAGTTTCCACTGGCGCTCGACCTCGTCGATTTCGACGTCAGTTATGCCGCCAACCTCCTGGCGGCGCTGGCCCGTGAGCATCAACAGCCGGACGATCCGACCATAGTCGTCATCCCCGCAGGCGTTCCAAACGTCCACGAGCTCAGCGGCAGTGAGTATGCGAGTGCGGCTGCTCTCCTCAAGCTTCTCGGTGCCGATGACCGGGTTGGCTTCAGCCATGCCCTTCGTCATCGCCCACGCGTACATTGCGCCGAGCGTGGCGCGCGCCCGGTTGGCGGCAACGTCGCCGCTCTCCTCAGCGATGGCGACTAGGCGGGCGGCAACGTCGGCGCGCCCGATGCTGTGCACCGATCGGCTATGGAACGTCGCCCAATATTTGCAGGCCCCTTCCTGCCCCCCGTTCAGATGGCGCTCGACCTCGACGATGCTGCGCCCGCGAAGCTTGACGCGCTTTACGACCAGATAGGCCTCCTTCAACTCGCTGAATTTGTCGGCAGCCTTGTCGTGTTCGGCCTTGCGAGCGGCCTGCGCATCGGTGCCAAGCCGGGCCTTGGCCAGAATGTCGCCGGCCTCCTTCCGGGCCTTCGGCGCGGTGATCTCCTCGGTGGTGCCGATGACCATGCGCCGTTGCACGGTGCCAAAACGGTACTGCGCGATATAGCTTTTGCGGACGCGATTGGTGCCAGCTCGGACCCGGACGCCAAAGCCTGGCAACTTGTCGTCAAATTCGATCCGATCCGTTTGGCCGGCGGCTAGTTTCAGAGCTCGCACGGCGTCATCGGTGATCTTCATGGTGGCCTCTCCCGTCCGCATGGGAAGCACCAGGGAAGCGCCTGCCCGCTTCCCAATGCTTCCCTATGATGCCTTCTGATAGCATCAGACTGAGAGTGTTTTCAATTATCCCCGTAAAATAAACCTTATGATGCTTCCCGATCTCTTATGATCACTCAGAGCCGCAATCTTCTAAGCTGAGGGTCCCTGGTTCGAATCCAGGCGGGCTCGCCAATATTGACCGGCATTTCAGCAGGCGACGCGCGACGGGCCGCGAACACGCGGCGATTCCCGTCAGCCCCATGCCCGACCGCAGCGGGAAATTTGAACCAATGCGGTCTGAGGCCGTTGCCTCTGTGAAAAGAGACCCCCATGACAATCGAAACCGACAAGCAGCGCGCCGATCTGCGCGCCCTGATCGACTTTCCCGCGATCCGGCTGCCGGACTATTCGGCCGATCCGGCCGTCCTGCGCCGTGTCGGCAGAATCCTTGCAAAGACCACGACGCACCCTGGCAAGCCCCCGATGGGAGCGAAGGTGTGAGTTCGCTTCGATCCTATTTCGATGACGCGACCATCAGGCTGATGAGGGATGCGTTGGAGGAAACCTGGTCGCTGCTGCAACCGCAACAGCGCCAGACGATTCAACGCACCGACCTCGCCACGCGCATCCTGGTGGCCGCCGGCAACGGCGAGCGCGATCCCAAGCGGTTGCGCGCCCAGGCTTTGCATTCCGACCCGCTTGCCAATTTTGAATTGTAGTTATGCTTCGCCTGTTCCCGGGGAGCCGCGTCATGACCGAATTGCAGGCCGCATGCCTCAGCCGGGCCCCAGGGACCGGCTGATTTCCAGATAGACGCAAAGGCACAGCACGTTCGTCAGGCTGGCGGCGAGCAGCCCCCATAAGAGCGTTCTTTCCGGCATGGCCCAATCCTCGACCAGAATCGCTTTTGCAATTGGACGATTTTGATCGAGGACTGGCGGAAGAGTCCCGCACTTTGTTTTTACGCGGTCGCCGGACCGATTCACCTTCTGTTTACGATTAAGGCGGGCGCGGCGATTCTCAGGGATAGCCCGGAAACGTGCCGTGCGACCCGAAGCCCCAGTAGTTGCGCAGCGTGTCCTTCGGCCAGGTCTTCGGCACCTGCGGCCGGTCCTGATGCCACGGCCGCGGATCGAAGTAGCCCAGCGCCTCGTCCTTGATCTGGTCCATCTCGCAGAACAGCTCGACCCGGATGTCGTCGGAGTTGCGGTGATAGGCGGCGACGTTGTGGCCGATGATGTGGCGGCCCGGCCCCCACACCAGCCGGATGTCGTTCTTGCCGAGGAAATCGGAGGCGCGGTGGATTTCCGGCCAGTCCTTCACCTCGAAGGCGATGTGGTGGAGCTTCGGCGCCGTGTCGACCACGAAATTGACGGTGTGGTGATCGACGCCGCAGCGCAGGAACGCAAACGTGTCGTCGCGCCAGTCCGAGACCCGGAAGCCCAGCACCTCGGTGTAGAACTTCACCACCTTCTGCACGTCGCCGACGCGGTGGGCGATATGGCCGAGCTTGAGCGGCGTGATCACCGTCTGCTTGCCGTCGTCCTTGGCGAACACATAGTCGGAATAAAGCTCGATCACCGTGCCCTTGAGGTCGGTGAAGACGAGCGCCCGCGCGGCGCCCGGCGAGATGCCGTTGCGCTGCTCGCTCTTGACGCCGTGCTCCGAAAGCTCCCTCGCGTAGGCCGCAAGGTCCGCGTCCGGCGCGACCTGGAACGACAGCCGCGTCAGGTCGGCCTTGTCGCCGCGTTCGAGCGCGATGGCTTCAAGCCCGGTGCGCGTCGCCAGGAACGCGCGATTCTTGTCGCGCTCGGTAACGATGAGGCCCAGCATGTCGGAATAATATTCGATCTGCCGGTCGAGATCGGGCGTGGTGAAGGTCGCGTGCCCGGCGCGCAGCACTTTGATCATATCTGGTGCGCCCTCACCTGGATTTTCAGCTCGCCGAGTTGCGGCAGCGAGTTCATCCGCACCCAGTCGCCGGGCTTCACCGGGCCGACGCCCTCCGGCGTGCCGGTGTAATAGAGGTCGCCGGGATAGAGCGTGTAGAACTTGGAGGCGAACTCGATCAGCTTCGGAATGTCGAAAATCAGGAAGCTCGTGTTGCTGTCCTGCCGCTTCTCGTCGTTGACATGTAGCGTGAACGGCACGTCGGCGGGATTGGGCAATTCGTCGGCCGTGATCATCCAGGGTCCGAGAACGGTGTAGCCGTCGATCGACTTGCGGAAGCTTCGGTCTTCCTGGCCGCGCGCCGTCATATCGAAGCCGAGAGAATAGCCGACGATATACTCGTAGGCCTTCTCCTTCGGGATATCGCTGCCCTGCTTGCCGATGATGACGACAAGTTCGGCCTCGTGGTCGTTGCGGCGGTCGGGGAAGCGCATCGGAATGCCCTCCGAGGGGCCGACCAGCGAGGTGTTGGACTTGAGGAAAATGCCGGCCTTCTCGATGTCCGGCGAGAACCGCGCCAGGCCCGGAATGGTGTCGCGGAACTTCTGCATCTCCTCGACGTGCTTGGCGTAGTTGGTCGGCGCAGCAATGATCTTCGGCGGCTTGGCCACCGGCGACAGAAGCTTCACCTGCGAGATCGGTACGCCGGGCGCGGACTTCGCCATCGCCTCGAGCTTCGGACGCCACGTCGTCAGCGCCGCGACCACCGGGTCCACCTTGGCGGTGTAAGGCGTAGACGCCCTGATCTCGGTCTGCGCCGCGGTGACGTCATGGACCTTGTCCCCGATCACCACTCCGAGCCGGTCATCGTCGTATCGGCAAAGCTTCATTGTTGCTCTCTCCAGGGCGCCCTTGGCGCGCGATGCGGGGACTTATAGCGCGGCCTATGGCGGGATTGGAATGGCCACTACAGCGAGAAGTCCTTGAGGGTTTCGATACCGAACAGGAACGAGCCGAACGTTCGCCCGGCGATCTCGTACTGGTTCGAGACGTGTTGGCGCCCGACGACAATGTCGTTGAGGATGCGGCCGAACGGCAGATCGGCCGCGATGCCGGCGGTGCCCGCGGCCTTGAAAAGCCGCGCTGCCAGCAGGCTGCACCGCTCAGCCACCGCCGTGTTGTGAAATTTGTATTCGACGCGCAGCTTCAGCGGCGGCTGCTCGCCCCGCGCAGCATAGCCTTCCAGCACCTTGAAATTGCGATGCAGGATGACCTTCATCTCATCGATGGCCATTGCCGTCTCGGCGCACAGGAGCTGGATCGCGCCATCCTCCGCAGCAAGGCCGGCGTTCCGCTGCACGCGCATTTTGCCGTATTCCAGATAGGCGTCGAGCATTGCCTGGAGCGCGCCGATAGCGCCGGTCGAGACGCCGCGGAAGAACACCTGGCCAAACGGCAGCCGGTAAAGCGGTGCGGTGTTGATGGCGTGTCCCGGCGCCACGCCGTTGAAGTTGTCGGCCTGGCTTTGCATCCGGTGTGCCGGCACGAAGGCATCCTTGACGACGATGTCGTGACTGCCGGTGCCTTTGAGACCGGGCACGTGCCAAGTATCCACGATCTCGTAGTCGTTGCGGGGCACCAGGAACAGGCAGCGCAGGCTGGAGCCACCCTCCACCATGCAACCGAGCAGCGCCCATTCGCAGTGCTCGCAGCCGCTTGCGTATTTCCAGCGGCCGCTGATCCGGCATCCACCGTCGACCGGTTTCGCGGTGCCCGACGGCATCAGCGACGAGCAGATCAAGGTCGAGTCGCTCGTGCCCCAGATGTCCTTCGCCGCCCGGTCGTCGAGCCACGCGACGAACCAGGGATGCACGCCGACCACGCCATAGACCCAGGCGACCGACATGTCGCCCTCGCCGAGCGCCATCTGAATATCGAAGTAGGTGTGGATATCGAGCTCGTAGCCGCCCCAGCGTTTCGGCTGCAGCACCCGGAACAGGCCAGCCGCCTGCATCTCGGCGATGGTTTCCTTCGGCAGCCGCCGCTCGCGTTCGCCTTGCGGCGCGAGCGCAACCAGCGTCGGGATCATCGCGCGGGCGCGCGCGATCATCTCCTCCGCCGAAGGAGTCTTGGCGTCGTCTCGGGCCAGCACGCGATTATTTTTCCAGCTCGATCGTCTTGAAGTCCGCCGGCAGCACGATCTCCAGCACCTCGCAGCCGTCGGAGTAGTCGAGCACCTTGTGGACGATGTTCTGCGGCTGCAGCCAGGAATCGCCGGCATTCATCGTCTGCACGCCATGCCCCTCGATCTCCGTGGTGATCGAGCCCTTGAGCACGTAGATCATCTGGAACTCGCAGGCATGCGTGTGCTTCTTCGAGACGATCTTGGGATCGCACTGGCCGACGAAGCGGATGACATGGGCGAGCGCCATGCCGCGGGTGGCGTCCTTGACGCCGAGGTCGCGGTAATGCGCGTAGGTGCGCAGGCCATCGGCCTTGAAGGCGTCCGGTGTGAGATGGCTCGCCACGAATTTGTGCTGGCGCCTGACTTTCGCCGTAGCCTTCGCCCGCGTCGGCCGCGCCGCGCTCCGGCGCACGTCCGCCTTCTTCGCCCGCGCCATCACTTTCTTTGCCCGCACGGGGACTTTCGTCCTTGCCCTGGCCATGACCGCTCCTCCCTCGTGATTTCCCATCATGCTGCCTTGGGCAGGGTCCCGCGGCAAGGTGCGGCGGGGCCTTTTTCGCACGCTCCATCCATGCGATCACTGCGGCGGAGGATGTTTCCATGAAGGCATTCCGCTTCGACCGGCCCGGCGGGCCGGAGGTGATGCGCTGGGATGACGTGCCGCTGCCGGAGCCCGGCCCTGGCGAGGTGCGCGTCCGGCACACTGCCGTGGCGCTCAACTTCCGCGACATACTGGTGCGCCGGGGCCAGCATGCGGTGAAGTCGTTCCCCTCCGGGCTCGGCACCGAAAGCGCCGGCGTGGTCGAGGCGGTGGGCGAAGGCGTGACCGAACTCGCCGCCGGCGATCGCGTGGCAACCGTCTGCCGTCCCGACTGCGCCTATGCCGAGGCGCGCATCGCCCCGGCCGTGCGTGTCGTCAAGCTGCCGGCCGGCATCGACGAGCGCACCGCCGCCGCAATGATGGTGCGCGGCATGACCGCGCGCTATCTGCTGCACGCCACCTACAAGGTGAAGCCCGGCGACACCATCGTCATTCATGCCGCGGCCGGCGGCGTCGGCCTCATCGTCGCCCAATGGGCCAAGCACCTCGGCGCCACCGTGGTCGGCACGGTCGGCAGCGACGCGAAGGCCGAAGTCGCCCGTGCCTATGGCTGCGATCACGTGCTGCGCTACGACGATTTCGCCGAGAAGGTGCGCGAGATCACCGGCGGTGTGGGCGTGCCGGTGGTCTATGACTCGATCGGCAAGACGACGTTCGAGGGTTCGATGAAATCGCTTCGCCCGCGCGGCATCCTGGCCTCGTTCGGCGAATCCTCCGGCGATCCGCCGCCGGTGTCGGTGCGGCAACTCGGCAACATGGGCTCGCTGTTCGTGACGCATCCGAGCCTGATCGACTACACCGCGAGCCGGGCGGAGCTGCTGGAGACAGTGAACGACCTGTTCGCCATGGTGTCGAGCGGCAAGATCAAGATCGACATCACCCAGAGCTATCCGCTCAGCGAGGCCGCCCAAGCGCATCGCGATGTGGAGGCACGCAAGACCACGGGCTCGGTCGTCATGATCCCTTGAGACTTGATCTCTTGAGCGTTGCCGCGCGATCCGGCACGATCAACCCCATGCCGGACAGCACCCGCCAAAAGTTCCGCGCCATGCTCCAGCCCGGCGCCGCATTATCCTGCCGGGCGTGGCCAACGCGCTCGCCGCGCGGGTTGTCGCCGACTGCGGCTTCGGCGCGGCCTATGTGACCGGCGCCGGCATCGCCAACAGCTTCCTCGGCATCCCGGACAACGGCCTCGTGACGCTGACCGAGCTTGCCGATCATGTCGTCGCAATCCGCGCGGTGTTCCGCGGCCCGCTGATGGTCGATGCCGACACCGGCTTCGGCAACGCGCTCAACATGCAGCGCACGATCCAGGTGCTGGAGCGCGCCGGTGCCGACGCGATCCAGATCGAGGACCAGGTGTTCCCCAAGCGCTGCGGGCATTTCGAGGGCAAGGAGGTGATCCCAGCCGCCGAGATGGTGCAGAAGATCAAGGCCGCGGTGGACGCGCGCACCGATCCCGATCTGCTGATCGTCGCGCGCACCGATGCCATTGCCGTCGAGGGATTCAACGCCGCAATGGACCGCGCGCATGCCTTCCGCGAGGCCGGCGCCGACGTGGGTTTCGTCGAGGCGCCCACCACGCCCGAACAGATAGCCGAGATCGGCCGCCTGCCCTGGCCGCAACTCGCCAACATCGTCATCGGCGGCAAGACCCCGGAGCGCCCCAACGACGAGCTGAAGACGCTCGGCTTTGCCGGCGTGCTCTACGCCAACACCGCGCTGCAGGCGGCGGTGCTCGGCATGCAGCGCGCGCTCGCGCATCTCAAGCAGAACGGCCAGATCGGCGACGCAACCGATCTGCTGGCGAGTTTCGCCGAGCGCCAGCGTCTGGTCGATATCGCGTCGTTCCAGGCGATGGATCGAAAGTACAAATGAGCGCGCGCACGCCGGTGCTGATCGTCGGCGGCGGGCCGGTGGGGCTCGCGCTCGCGGGCGAGCTTGGCTGGCGCGGCGTGTCCTGCACGCTGATCGAGAAAGGCGACGGCAGCATCGAGCAGCCGAAGATGGATCTCGTCGGCATCCGCACCATGGAGTTCTGCCGCCGCTGGGGCATCCTCGACTGGGTGCGCGACGCGCCCTACCCGCTCGACTATCCGCAGGACTACATCTACGTCACGGGCTTGAACGGCTACGAGCTCGGACGCGAGCCGTTCCCCGGCCGCGGCTTCGAGCCTTGCCCGCCGGAGAGCCCGCAGAAGCGCGAGCGTGTGCCGCAGGACATGTTCGATCCGATCCTGCGGCGGTTTGCGGAGCGATCGCCGCAAGTCTCGCTGCGCTACAATTGCGAGTTCATTTCACACCAGGAAACAGCGAGCGGCGTGCGCGCCGAGGTTCGCGACACCACGACGGGAAAAACCGAAACCATCGAGACCGACTACATGGTCGGCACCGACGGCGGTGCCAGCACCGTGCGGGAAAAGCTCGGCATCGGCATGAGCGGCACGCCGGCGCTGACCTACACCACCAACGTCATGTTCCGCTGCGCGAACTTTCCCGAGCTGCACGACAAGGGGCTTGGCTACCGCTTCATCTTCATCGGGCCGGAAGGCACATGGCTCACCATCGTCGCGGTCAACGGCGGCGACCGCTTCCGCATGTCGATCGTCGGCTCGCCGCAGAAGATCAACCATTCCGAGGACGACATCCGTGCCGCTCTCAGGCGGGCGATGGGCCGCGACTTCGACTATGAAATCGTCTCGGTGATGCGCTGGGTGCGCCGCGAACTGGTGGCCGACCGCTACGGCAGCGCCCGCGTCTTCATCGCCGGCGACGCCGCCCACCTGATGTCGCCGACCGGCGGCTTCGGCATGAACACCGGCATCGGCGACGCGGTCGATCTCGGCTGGAAGCTCGAAGCCGCGGTGAAGGGCTGGGGCGGGCCTGAACTTCTGCGCTCCTATGAAGCCGAGCGGCGGCCGGTGGGCTTGCGCAACGTCGCGGAGGCGAGCCGCAATCTCCGGCGCATGCTGTCCACCCGCGAGCGCCTGCCCGGCCCGGAGATATTCGCTCCGGGCGCGGCCAACGACGCCGCGCGCAAGGAGTATGGCGAATGGTTCGCCGCCATCATGCGGCACGAGTGGTTCGCCAACGGCGTAATGCTGGGCTACCGCTACGACGGCTCGCCGATCGTCTGGCCGGACGGCACGCTTAGCCCCCCCCGACCCGTCGCACCCCTACACCCAGACCGCCCGTCCCGGCGCCCGCGCTCCGCATGTCTGGCTCAAGGACGGACGCTCCACGCTGGACCTCTACGGCCGCGGTTTCGTGCTGCTTCGTCTGGGCCGCAATCCGCCGTCCGCCACGTCCATCACAAGCGCCGCGCAACAGCGCGGCGTGCCGCTCACCTGCATCGACCTCGACGAGCCGGACGTTCTGTCCGCCTACGAGCGCCGGCTGGTGCTGGTGCGGCCCGACGGCCACGTCGCCTGGCGCGCCGATGAGGCGCCAGCGGATGCGGGAGCGCTGATCGACGTCGTTCGCGGACGCACCAAAAACGTTCAACAACAAAAACTGGGGAGAAGCACATGACCGATAAATTGCGCGAGAAGCTCATCAACGCCGGCCGCGTCCTGGTCGACGAGGGCCAGGGCGACTACGTCTGGGGCCACATCTCGGCGCGGCTGCCGGAGAATCCCAACCGCTTCCTGATGAAGGCCGGCTGCCTCGGCATCGAGGAGATGACCGAAGACAACATCATCACCGTCGATATCGAGGGCGAGAAGGTGTCCGGCGACTGGCCGCGCCCACCGTACTCGACTCGCTATCGAAAAGCTAAAGCGCGCAAGGGCTTGACGGGTAGTTTTGGGGATAGAAGTTGGTTGAGGAAGGCGATTATTTGATCAGGACTTGCGGCGACAAAGATTTTACGGAGCGTGTTCAGACCGAGAGCG
>CAMAWG010000024.1 GCA_945861855.1 Rhodoplanes serenus | reverse complement strand
GCGTCCTTCGGTCTTCAAGCCGACATCGATGACCGCCAGGTCCTTCTCGATGCCGACGACGGTCCCCTTGATGACGGACCCTTCCTGCAGATTGCCGCCGCCGAAGGTCTCTTCGAGCAGGGCGGCGAAGTCTTCGCGCGACGGCGCGGTGGCAGTTCCAGTGGCCATAAAGTCTCCAAAGCGGTGCGCAGGCGGTTGGGGTTAAGGGCGTTCCGAACGCGCGGGCCGCAGGCCCCGCAGGCCTGCAGCAACTGCCGGAAAATCGGCAGGCCGGCGCGAAACCGCGCGATCGGTACGATTGGTTCAGGGGTCCGGTGCGCCGCGGCGGGGCTCGAAGCGGGGCTTGGTCCTCCAACCGCGAGGGGCGATTAAATCGCGCCCTCGGCCCGCTCGGGTGGCCACGTCGTTGATGTGGCGGCCCGGACGGCTGGGGATATAGCCCTAGACGGCCCGGTGGGCAAGCTTTCCCTGCGTTACAGAGCCCGCCTCGGGCGGATACTCATAAAACGAGAGGTTGGCCTGTCCGCGATTGCCGCAAAAGCAGCCATTCGGGAATGCAGGCTCGATGCCCGCTAAGTGCCGATGGGTACCGTGAGCATGTGCAGCAAACAACGTCGCACTATTCGATCACCTCGTCGGCGCGCAACAGGATTGAGGTCGGCAGCTCGATGCCCATCGCCTTGGCGGTTTTCAGGTTAACCACCGTGTCGAACTTCGTAGCGAGTTCTACCGGCAGATCAGCGGGCTTGGCGCCCTTCAAGATTTTGGCGACAAGGGCGCCGACGCTGCGCCACATCGTGGTGAAGTCGACACCATAGGATATCAGCCCGCCGACATCGACGTAGTGCCTAGCGGTATAGATGGACGGCAGGCGATGCCGGATGGCGAGCTGGGCGATTTCGGATCGGTGGCGGGTGAAGATGATGCTCGACAGCACCAGCGCCACTTGCGCGTTGCCCACCGAGGCATCGCGGAATGCGGTATCAAAATCGTACGGCGATTTTTCGAGCTTGATCGGCTGGACCTGCATGCCAAGCAACTTCGCAGTCTGCTCCGCAGCACCGAATACGTCGGTGGTCTGCGCATCGAACACCACCGCCATCCGAGTCCGGCCTGGAAATGCCTCCCTCAAAAGTTCGACCAACTTTCCGGCAAATTCCAATTGCCGGAACACGACGCCTGTGATGTTACCGCCCGGCCGGGCAAGGCTCTTCACGTAGCCTCGTCCGATCGGATCGTAGTTGACGGCAACCATCACGATCGGGACCGCAATACTGGCGCCGACCACGGCCTGCAGCGGCAGTTCGCCGCCCGCAACCACTATCAACTCAGGCTGAGTCCGCATCAGGTCGGCCGCCACAGCGAAGATGCCGCGCGGATCGTCCTGCGGCCGATATTCGACCACAAGGTTCCCCCCCTCGACAAAGCCAAGCTCGCGCAACGTGGCAAGGAATGTGCGGGTGTAGGAAATCGGAGGCGCGCTGGTGAGGGCCGGGCCGATTATGCCTATCCGGAAGGTCCGCGCCGATTGCGCGTGCGCTGAATGCGATGAAAGCGTCGATGACGCCGCCGCACCGCCACAAAGCGTGATGAACTCACGCCGCCTCATGTCCACCCCAGGTTCAGGAGACGCCATCGTAACGGCAGAAGTGTGCGTACTGGAAGGACTGAAAGCCACTTCGCTACCGCAACAAGAGGCACTGCTCGATAGCAGAGTTGGGTCATTTGCATCGATTTTGACCTAACCGGGCCACGTCCGATTTGGCCCGATAGCGACCGTTGCGCGGACATGCCGGGATGCCCGAAACGTGCCAAGAGGCGACATCACTCAATTACCTCGTCGGCGCGCGCGAGCACGGACGGTGGCACCGTGAGGCCGAGCGCCTTGGCGGTTTTGAGGTTGATCACCAACTCGTACTTGGTCGGTGCCTGCACCGGCAAGTCGGCTGGTTTCTCGCCCTTGAGGATGCGGCCGACGTAGCCAGCTGCGCGCCGGTACATGTCGATGGTATCAGACCCATAGGAGATCAAGCCGCCGGCGGCAACGAAGAAGCGGTCCCAGTAGACCGCCGGCAGCTTGTGCCGGGCCGCCAGCGTGACGATCAAATCGCGATGAAGCCGCGACAAGCTGCTCGACGTCACAAGCAGGCCGCCGTTGCTGGAGCGCGCGAACGTCGCTACGTCGCGCTCGATCTCTGGCGCGTCACGCACGTTGACCGCTATGGCCTCGACCCTGAGCGACGGCGCCATGGCCTGGATGACGCCGAACTGGGCGGGGCCGGTGGGGATACCAGGGTCACGCAGGACCGCCACTCGCGTCGCGTTCGGCGCGATCTGCTTGAGCAGCTCCAGCCATTTCGCAGCCATGCCGTATTCGAAGTCCATGAAACCGGTGGCGTTGCCGCCCGGCCGCGCAAGGCTGTCGACGAAGCCGGCGGCGACCGGATCAGCGGCGACCGGGAACACGATCGGCACGGTGCGCGTCGCCTGCAGCAACGGCCCCACCGTCGTGGACGCATGGGCCAGGATGACGTCAGGCGTTAGCGCGACCAATTCCGCCACGTGTCTGCGAATGTCGGCGGCATTAGCAGTGGCCCAGCGGGTATCAATCTGCACGTTGCGACCGATGATCCAGCCCAATTGCTCCAGTGCCTGATGGAACGCCGCGAGGCGGGTCTGAAATTCTGCATTGTCGGAAGCTGCGGGCAGGATTATGCCGATCCGCCTAGCGATCTCGCCCTGCTGCGCCCGCGCCACCACCGGCCACGCAGCCGCCGCGCCACCGAGAAGCGTGATGAACTTGCGGCGCGTCCTCATTCGATCACCTCGTCGGCGCGTACGATCAGGCCGGATGGAACTGTCAGTCCGATGGCCTTTGCTGCCTTGAGGTTGATTGCTAGCTCATACTTCGTCGGCGTCTGCACCGGCAGTTCGGACGGCTTCTCGCCCCTGAGGATGCGATCCAAATAAATGGCTGCACCGCGCCATTGATCGATCTGATCCGGCCCGTAGCTGATCAGGCCGCCGTCAACTGCAAAATATCGATAGGGATAGATCGCCGGTGTCCGGTGGCGGACTGCCAGAGAGTGGATTAATCGCCGGTTCGCAATGGTCCGCGGGTGAGGGAAGACCAGCAGGCCGCACTCTGGATGCTGCTCTGCATACTCCGTGATGGCGCGTTCAAGCTCGTTATGAACGTCTACGACAGTTACGGTCATGCCAAGCGACGGCGCAACGTTCTGGGCCGCCTGAAGGAATGCCGCATGTGCTGTTGCATCCCGGCTTAGCAGCGCGCCAGCGTTCTTTAGGTTGGGCGCAACCTCCTTCAGCATATCCAGCCACTTGCCGCCGATGGCTGGTTCGAAGTTCTGAAAGCCGGTTTTGTTGCCGCCCGGTCGGGCAAGGCTCGCAACGATGCCGCCTTCGACGGGCTCGGAAACTTGGGTGAAAATAACGGGGATCGTGCTTGTCAACCTGTGCAACTCCGCCAACACCGGATCGCTCGTAACGATGATGACATCCGGCGCGGAACGCACCAGTTCCGCCGCGAAGCTCCTGTTTTTCTCTGTGTTACCGGCACCCCAGCGATAATCGATTCGGAGGTTGCGGCCGTCTTCCCAGCCAAGTTCCCGCAGCGTCTTGAGAAAAATCCCGAGACGCGCTTGGCCCGCTTGGTCGGTCTCGGTGTACGCCCCGAGTAGCACACCGATGCGCCGCATCCGGCCGGTCTGTTGCGCACGCGCGGCAAGCGGCCATGTGGCAGCCACACCACCTAGCAACGTGATGAACTCGCGTCGTCGCATATGCTCCCCATGCCCAGTGAGCGGCATCGTATGGGCTCGAACCAGTGCTTTGATAGGGACTGAACCGGCTTCGCTATTGCAACATCTGTGCTCGGCCTCCATCGAGTGCATGTGAACGCTCTTCATTCGGCTAATGCGGTTACCCGCGCGCGCCGATCTTGTCCTGCGTCTTGGTCTCGAAGTCGCCGGCGTCGTGGCGCTCGCGCAATTGCTCTTCAGGCGCCCCGCTCATGCGGTTGACCATCCGCCCGCGCCTGACGGCCGGACGCTCGCCGATTTCCTTCGTCCAGCGCGTCAGGTGCTTGTATTCGTGCGTCTGCAGGAACTTGCGCGGGTCGTTGTAGGAGGCGCCGTTCAGCATGCCGTTGCCGTACCAGGGCCAGCACGCCATATCGGCGATCGTATATTCGTCGCCGGCGAGGAACCGATTGTCCGCAAGCCGCCGGTCGAGCACGTCGAGCAGGCGCTTCACCTCCATGGCAAAACGATCGATGGCGTATTTGATCTTCACCGGAGCATAGGCATAGAAATGCCCGAAGCCGCCGCCGACATAGGGCGTTGAACCCATCTGCCAGAACAGCCAGTTCAGCGCCTCGGTACGCTTTGCGTGGTCCTTCGGCAGGAAGGCGCTGAATTTTTCCGCGAGGTAGAGCAGGATCGCGCCGGACTCGAACACGCGCTGCGGTTTCGGCCCGCTGTAGTCCATGAGCGCCGGAATTTTGGAATTCGGATTCACCCCGACGAACCCGCTGCCGAACTGGTCGCCCTCACCGATCCGGATCAGCCAGGCGTCGTATTCCGCTCCGCTGTGACCTGTGGCCAGCAACTCCTCCAGCATGATTGTCACTTTGATGCCGTTGGGCGTCCCCAGTGAATAGAGCTGCAGCGGATGCTTTCCGCGCGGCAGCTCCTTCTCATGCGTCGCGCCCGCGATCGGGCGATTGGTGTTGGCGTAGCGCCACTCGGGCCTGTCGTCCTTCTCCCAGACCCAGACGTCCGGCGGCGTGTATTGAGGTGTGTCAGTCATGTTGGGCTCTCGTGTCTCGCTCGATGGATTGGCTGAATGGAATTGAGTGGCAAGCCTGGGCTGCGCGCGTGCCACGAGTGGCGATGAAGCCGCCGCTCCACCGATAAGCTCCCGCCGTTTCATTTCCGCCCAGGCACGGGCGTACCATGCAGACAAGCTAATGCACAATTGCATTACGCTGAAACAAACTCCGTTCGCTCCCGCGCAAGCGGGAGCCCAGTTCTTTGGCCAAAACGCTGGGAACGGGAACGATTCAACTTAAAACAACTGCGGTATAGAGGGCTACCGCCGCATGCGCTCGACGAGCGCGATGGCGGCGCGGAACGACCCGTCGATATCCAGCGCGCTGGTGTCGAGCAGATGGGCGTCCGGCGCCTGCAACAACGGGGCGGTGGAACGGGACCGGTCGCGTTCGTCGCGCGCCAGGATGTCCGCCAGCACCGCGGCTTCGTCAGCCTTCTCTCCCCGGCCCCGCAATTCAAACGCGCGGCGGCGGGCGCGGATCTCGGGCGCCGCGGTGACGAAAATCTTCACCTCGGCGTTTGGGCAGATCACGGTGCCGATGTCGCGGCCGTCGAGCACCGCGCCTTCCGGCGCCGCGGCAAACTCCTGCTGGAAATCGAACAGCGCCGCCCGCACGCCCGGGATGGCCGAGACCACCGACGCCGCCTCGCCGACCTCGTAGCGCTTGAGCGCGGTCTCGTCGAAGCGCGCGGGATCGATCGCCTTCGCCGCCGCGATCGCGCGCGCCTCCTCGCCGGGGGCATAGCCCGCGTCGAGCAGCGCCTTCGCCACCGCGCGATACAGCAAGCCGGTGTCGAGATGGCGCAGGCCGTAGTGCGCGGCGAGCTTCTTGCTGACCGTGCCCTTGCCCGACGCCGCCGGTCCATCGATCGCAATGATCATCGCCACTCCGCAATTCCAAATCTGCCCAGGCTGCCGAACCCATCGCCCAGGCGCGGTTGGAGTTAGGCCGGAAAACAGCTAGATGAAAAGAGGGAACAGCGGAATTGGCAAGATGGGCGCTTTGGCATGACTGCCGCGGCAAGACGGCTCCAGAGCCTGACGTCATTGCTCACGCACCTGCGCGAACGCCTCGGCATCGAGATTGGCTTCGTGCTGTGGGACGGCACGACGGTCCCCGGCGACCTCGCTCCCGGCGCGCTGGCGCTTGCGATCGCCGACGAGGGAGCCGTCGCAGCCCTGATCCGGCGACCGAAGCTCGATACGCTGTTCAACCTGCTGGTTACGGCGCGGCTGGAGCTGCGCAACGGAACGCTGTTCGATCTCCTGGCGCAGCGGCCGCGGGTGCGGACCAAAGACGCCCTCAAGGCGCTGGACAAGACGCTGACGCTTCGCACCGCCGCGCGCTTCCTGCTGGTTCCGCGCGGCGGGCCGTGGCCGCTCGAAGCGGTGCGCGGCGACAAGGCCGGGCGGGACGGCAGCGAAGAGGTCAACCGCGAGAACGTCCACTATCACTACGACCTGTCCAACGCGTTCTATGCGCTCTTTCTCGATCCAGAGATGGTCTACACCTGCGCCTATTTCACCGAGCCGCACGACGACATTGCGCGGGCGCAGCGCGACAAGCTCGACATGATCTGCCGCAAGCTGCGGCTCCAGCCCGGCGAGACCTTTCTCGACATCGGCTGCGGCTGGGGCGCGCTGCTGATCCACGCGGCGCGCCACTACGGCGTGCACGCCCATGGCGTGACGCTCGCCGGAGAGCAGTACGACTACGCCAGGGAGAAGGTCGCGCGCCTGGGACTGCAGGACCGCGTCACCTTCGAACTGCGCGACTATTCGCTGCTGGACGGCGCGTTCGACAAGATCGCCTCGATCGGCATGTTCGAGCAGGTCGGCCACAAGAACTTCGACCGCTACTTCTCGACCATGAACCGGCTGCTGAAGCCCGGCGGTCTCTACCTGCATCATTCCATCGCGCGCCCAGCGAAGGGCGCCGACCGCGGCTTCTTTCGCCGCTACAGCACCGAGGCCAACGCGATCGGCCGGTACATTTTCCCCGGCGGCGATCTCGATCACCTCGGCATGTCGATTGCGAACCTGGAGCGGCACGGCTTCGAGGTGCACGACGTCGAAGCCTGGCGCGAGCATTACGCGCGCACCACGCGGCTCTGGCATGACCGGCTGCTGGCGAATTTCGCCGCGGCCGAGCGGGAGGTGGGCGGCGTCAAGGCGCGCCTGTGGCTGCTCTATCTGGCCGGGGTTTCGATCGGATTCGACCGCGCCAGGATCGGCATCTTCCAGACGCTCGCGTCGAAGCGCCGCCGCGGCGCCTCCGGCGTGCCGCTGTCGCGGGCCGGGTTGTATCGCCCGGCTAGCTGAAATCGCCGCCGAGCCCGCGCATCAATTCGATGAAGCCGGGGAAGCTCGTGGCGATGAAGGCCGCGTCGTCCACCGAGACGTCCCGCTCGCTGCCGAGCCCCATCACCAGCGCCGACATGGCGATGCGGTGATCCATGTGGGTCGCGACCACGCCGCCGCCGGCGGCGCGGCCCTTGCCGTTCACGATGAGGTCGTCGCCCTCGATCTCGACCTCGACGCCGTTGGCGCGCAGCATCGCGGCGGTCCCTTCGAGGCGGTCGGATTCCTTCACGCGCAACTCCTTCAACCCGCGCATCCGCGTCACGCCTTCGGCGAAGGAGGCGGCGATGGCGAGGATCGGATATTCGTCGATCATGATCGGCGCGCGCTCGGCCGGCACGTCCACGCCCTTCAGCGCGCCCGCCCTGATCCGCAGATCGGCGACGTCCTCGCCGCCCTCGTTGCGCTGCTCGACCATTTTGATCGAAGCGCCCATCTCGCGCAGCGTCGTGTAGAGGCCGGTGCGAAGCGGATTGAGCATCACGCCCTCCAGCACGACCTCCGAGCCCGGCACGATCAAGGCTGCGACCAACGGGAACGCGGCCGAGGAGGGATCGGCCGGCACCACGACCGGGGCTGCTTCCAGTTCGGGCTGGCCCTCGAGCGTGATGCGGCGGCCGTGCTCGCCGATGTGGGTGACGCGGAGGCTCGCGCCGAAATGCCTGAGCATCTTTTCGGTGTGGTCGCGCGTCGCCTCCTTCTCGATCACGGTGGTCGCGCCGGGCGCGGCCAGGCCCGCGAGCAGCACCGCCGACTTGAGCTGCGCCGACGGCACCGGCGCCTCGTATTCGATCGGCATCGGGTCGCGGGCGCCTTGCATCACCACCGGGAGGCGGCCGCCCTCGCGGATCTCCAGGGTGCGCGCGCCCATCTTCTCCAGCGGGTCGAGGATGCGCCGCATCGGCCGCGTGCGCAGGCTCGCGTCGCCGTCGAACGTCACCTTGATCGGGCAGCCGGCCACGGCGCCCATGGCGAGACGGCAGCCGGTTCCGGAGTTGCCGAAATCGAGCGCGGCGGACGGCTCGGCGAAGCCGCCGACGCCGACGCCCCGCACCCGCCAGGCCCGCTCGCCGGTGCGCTCCACGAAGGCGCCGAGCGCTTTCATGGCGTTGGCGGTGCTGATGGCGTCCTCGCCCTCCAGCATGCCGGTGATCCGTGTCTCGCCGACCGCGAGCGCGCCCAGGATCAGGGAACGCAGCGAAATCGACTTGTCACCCGGCACGCGCACACGGCCGGTCAAAGCCCCCGAGCGGCGGGCGGTCAGCGGCGAGGCTGGAACGGCTTGGTTCATGAGGATTGGCCTACCACGGGGCCCCTGCCGACGCTATTGACAGCGGCCTTGCCAGCGGCCAAGGGAAGCACCACTTTTCCTCGTCATCCGGACCGTTTCCAAGGATTTCCGAACCGTGGCAAAACCCGAGCTCGGCACGAAGCGTCTCTGCGGCAGTTGCGGCGCAAAATTCTACGACCTGAGCAAGACCCCGATCGTCTGCCCGAAATGCAGCACGGTCTTTGAAATCGTCGTGCCGGTCGCGCGCGGCCGGGCCGCCGAAGCCGCGGCGGCCGCCGCCGCGGGCGTTGCCGCCGCGGCTGCTGCTGCCGCCGCCGCCGGCGCGAAGGCCAAGGAGGCCGAAGCCGAGGCGCCGGAGACCGCCGACGTCGAGCTGGTTTCGCTCGAGGACGCCGACGCGGAAGCCACCGGCAAGAAGGTCGACGGCGTGGAAGGCGACGACGATATCGAGGTCGAGGAGACCGAGGAGGCCCCCTTCATCGAGGAACAGGAAGAGGGCGACGACGACGTCACCGACATCATCGGCGAAGGCCGCGAAGACGAAGAGGAGACTTGATTTCCGATTCGTTCATCAGCCCGTCTTAGGGTCTGATGACTGATCCCAATTCCCTGATGGGGCCATAGCTCAGTTGGGAGAGCGCTTGAATGGCATTCAAGAGGTCGGCGGTTCGATTCCGCCTGGCTCCACCAACCTTCGCCGCTTCGCGGCTTCGGTTGGCAAGCCAACCTGAACAAGGTTGGCAGAGGGAATTCGAGGCGAGCGCGGCGAAGGTTGCCCGTCGTAGCCCGTAGGGCGAAGACGGGCGGGATCAGATAATCTCTTGATCCATGAAGTACGTTTACTTCCTGCAAAGCATCGAACATCCGGACCGAAATTACGTTGGCCTGACCGACGACTTGCGTGCCAGAGTTAAAGTCCACAATTCGGGCGGCGCACTTCACACCGCGAAATACCGGCCTTGGCGTCTCGTCACTTACGTCGCGTTTTCCGAAGAGGCGAAGACGGTCGCGTTCGAGCGCTACATGAAAAGTTCGTCCGGTCGGGCCTTCGCCAAAAAGAGGCTTCGTTAAGCCGCCGCAAGCGGCTTTCGCTTTTTGGCGTGACCCGCATAAGATTGCCGTCGCAACGGGGAGGACGCCATGAAGGGCAAGATCGGGCTCGAAGAACATTTTGCGATCGACGACACGCTGAACGATTCGAAGGGGTTCTTTCCCGACGACATCTGGGTCGAGGTGCGCGAGCGCATTCTCGACCTGCACGGCCGCAGGCTTCGCCTGATGGACGAGTTCGGCATGCAGATGATGATCCTGTCGCTGAACGCGCCGGCGATCCAGGCCATCCCCGACGCCAAGAAGGCCAACGAGATCGCGCGCAAGGCGAACGACTATCTGGCCGAACAGGTGCGCAAGCGGCCCGACCGCTTCCAGGCGCTGGCCGCGCTGCCGCTGCAGGACCCCGATATGGCCGCGCGCGAGCTTCAGCGCTGCGTGAAGGAACTCGGCATGGTCGGCGCGCTGGCCAACGGCTTCTCGCAGATCGGCGACGTGAACACGATCGCCTATCTCGACGAGAAGCAGTACTGGCCGTTCTGGGCCGTGTGCGACGAGCTCGAGGTGCCGTTCTACCTGCATCCGCGCAACCCGCTGCCGCAGGACTCGCGCATCTACAAGGGCGCCGAATGGCTGCTCGGCCCGATCTGGGCGTTCGGCCATGAGACCGCGGTGCATGCGCTCCGGCTGATGGGCTCGGGACTATTCGACAAGCATCCGAAGCTGCAGATCGTCATCGGCCACATGGGCGAGGGCCTGCCGTTCAGCATGTGGCGCGTCGACAATGCGAACGCCTGGATCCCGAACCGGAACCACTATCCGGCGAAGAAAAAGATCGGCGAGTATTTCCAGAACAACTTCCACATCACCGTGTCGGGCAACTTCTGCACCCAGGCGCTGCTCTCGGCGTTGATGGTGAACGGGTCCGACCGCATCATGTTCTCGACCGACTGGCCGTTCGAGAACATCGATCATGCCGCCCTGTGGTTCGACGCGGCGCCGATCGGCGAAGAGGACCGGCTGAAAATCGGCCGCACCAACGCGCTCAAGCTGTTCAAGCTCAAAGGTGCCTGAGCGCTGCTAGAGCGCTATCGAGTCATATTGAATCGCGCCATCAAGCTCCGTTCGTCCCCGCGGACGCGGGGACCCAGGCTTTGTCGCAAAAACTGGGTTCCCGCGTCCGCGGGAGCGAACGGGGATGCTTCCACGCAAAGCAATCGGCTTTCAAGGCCGCAGCGCTGCCCACTTGCCTCACGGACGGGCAGCCGATAAATCGGTTGCTGTCGAGGGTCGACCGAGGCGAAACATGCACGGACCAATCATCAACCGGCGGGAAGCGGTCGCGAAGCTGACTGAATTCCTGGTCGAGTCGGTCGAGCAGGCGCGCGCGGTCGAGAAGCCGTTTTATCATCTGCAGTTCGATCGCGTGTTCCCCGCCGACATCTATGCGGCGATGCTGCGCGAGATGCCGGTGGCGGACGAATACCGCGCGCTGCCCGGACGCAACAACGTCAACATCCTGGACGACGGCAGCGCCACCCGCGTCAAGATCGATCTGTTTCCCGAGTACATCCGCAAGATGCCCGCGCAGAAGCGCGAGTTGTGGGACATCGTCGGCCGCGCGCTTTGCGCCGACGATGTGCGCGACGCCTTCGTGCGGCGGCTGGCGCCCGCGCTGGAGCGCCGCCACGGCGCCGGCTACCGCGACGTCGGCATGTTCCCGATCCCGATCCTGACCCGCGACGTGCCGAAGTACAAAATCACGCCGCACACCGACACCAAATGGAAGGGCATCACCGTCCAGTTCTATCTGCCGCCGGACGCGACGACCGAGCATATCGGCACGATCTTCCACGAGCGCCTGCCGGACGGCAGCATGCCCAAGGTCGTCAAGATGCCGTTCCTGCCCAACACCGGCTACGCCTTCGCGGTCGGCAGCGACACCTGGCACTCCGCCGATCCGGTCGGTCCCGAGGTGAAGACCCGCGACAGCATTCTGCACACCTACTTCGTCGATTCCGGAATGCTGCGGATCGTGCGCAACCGCGGCCGCCGCGTCGGCAATTTCATCGGCAACGAAGTGCGCAGCCTGATTCGCTAGACGCGGTATTTCTCGACCGCGGCCTTGTCCCAGACGATGCCGGTGCCGGGCCTGTCGGGAATGACCGCTTCGCCATCGACGATCTTGAGCGGCTCCCGCACCACCTTGTCGGCCCAGTCGACATATTCGAGGTAATGCGCGGTCGGCGTCACCGCCATGAGATGCGCGCTGACCTCCGAATAGAGATGCGATGACATCTTGATCTTGCGCTTCGCCGCGAACGCCGCCGCCTGTTGCCATCCGGTGACGCCGCCGATGCGTTCGAGATCGGGCATCACCAGATCGCAGGCCTTGGCGTTGAACGCGGTCTGCATTCCGGCGAGGAGCGAAAAATTCTCGCCGATCTGCACGGGCACCGAAAGCTCGCGGGCGATCAGCGCCGCACCGGCATAATCGTCGTGCCGGATCGGCTCCTCCAGCCAGGCGAGGTTCTCGCGGTCGAGGACGCGGCCGCGCACCAGCGCCTCGTCCACCGAAAGCGCCTGGTTGTAATCCACCATCAGCGCGACGCCGTCCGGGATGTGCCGCTTGACCGCATGAACCGCCGCAAGGTCTTCGGCGAGCGTCGGGTAGCCGAGCCGCAGCTTGATGGCGCGGAAGCCGCGTTCGAGCAGCTTCTCGGCCTCGTCGGCGAGCGCGTCCGTCGGCATCAGCCCAAGCCCGCAGGAATTGTACGCCGGGATGCGGCGCGGCTCGCCGCCGAGCAGCCGCACCAGCGGCTGGCCCGCGGCGGTGGCGAGCGCGTCCCAGCAGGCCACGTCGAAGCCCGCCATCGCCATGCGGACCACCCCCTGCACCCCAATCAGTGCGAAGCGTTCGGCGAGCCTGCCCCAGAGTTCGGCCGGCACGACGCGCTCGCCCCTGGTGCGCTCCTCGATCTCCTTGAGGATGCTGGCGATTGCCACCATCGCCCGGGGGAAATAGGACCAGAGATAGGCCCGCCCGGTGATGCCTTCGGCGGTTTCGACGTCGATCAGCAGGAGCGGCGCCCTGGCGATCCGGCCGCGGCTCGTGCCGAGCGCGTAGCTCATGGGCACCTCGACGCCGACGGCGGATATGGCGCGGAGCGTCAGGGCCGGGATGGTCTCGGTCATGGGCATCGATCCCCCATCTGCGGAATGCCCGGCCCAAGAGCCGCTGCACGGTTCGCACTTACCATAGACCGCCGGTCAGCCGTCCGGGTCGAATGGCCCCAGGGCGGCCTGAATGGGGTGCGGCACCCTAACCACTGTGCGAAAAATCGTGGCCAAAACCACGTTTTTTGATAGAGTGGAGGCATTCTAGCGGTTCGGGGGCGAACGATGGTCAGGGCGGCCGGCTTACTCGCATTCACGGCGTTGGCCATTTTCGTATCGGGATTCGGCGAGTCCCAAGCCGCCATCGAAAAGCGCGTCGCCCTTGTGATCGGCAATTCCAGCTACAAGCACGTCAGCAAGCTCCCCAATCCATCGAGAGATGCCTCGGCCATTTCGGCCATGCTGAAGAAGGCGGGCTTCGACGTGGTGGAAAGCCGGGACAATCTCGGCATCAACGACATGCGCCGCGCCATGCGCGACTTCTCCGACAAGACGCGCGACGCCGACATCGCTGTGGTGTTCTACGCCGGCCATGGCATCGAGGTGGACGGCACCAATTATCTCATCCCGGTGGACGCCTCGCTTGAGCGCGACATCGACGTCGAGGACGAAGCGCTTCCGCTCGACCGAATCGTCAAGATCTTGGAACCGGTCAAGCGTCTTCGGCTCGTCATCCTCGACGCATGCCGGGACAACCCCTTCATGAAGTCCATGAAACGGACGGTCGCCTCGCGCTCGATCGGCCGCGGCCTCGCCAAGGTCGAGGTGCAGATGTCGGACACCTTGATTGCGTTCGCCGCCAAGGCCGGCTCCACCGCGGCCGACGGAGATGGCGGCAACAGCCCGTTCACGACGGCGCTGCTGAACAACATCGCCACGCCGGGGCTCGATCTGCGCCTCGCCTTCGGGCGCGTCCGCGATGAGGTGCTGAAGAGCACCGGCAACAAACAAGAGCCGTTCGTCTATGGATCGCTCGGCGGCACCACGGTGGCGCTGGTTCCACCGCTGCCGACCCCGGCGCCGGTCGTCGCTGCGCCGAAACCCGCGCCCGCCCCCGCGGTCAACACGCAGGCCGAGATGCGCCGCGACTACGAGCTCGCCGGACAGATCGGCACCAAGGAAGCCTGGGATCAGTTCCTGGCAGTCTACGAGACCGGACTGTACGCCGGTCTGGCTCGGGCCGCCCGCGCCAAGCTTATCGCCGAGGAAGCCAAGGCCGACGCGGAAATCAAGGCCGTCAAGGCGAAGGCCGAGGCTGAAGTCAAGACCGCGCGCACGCGCGCTGAGGCCGAAGCCAAAGCCGCCGCGATAAAGGCGGACACCGAAGCCAAGGCCGCCCTGCAGCGCGCCGAGGCCAACGTCAAAGCCGCGACAAAGGCCGATGCCGACGCCAAGGCCGCCGCGGCAAACGCCAATATTGTGGTCGCGGCAGCGACGCCATCCGCACCGGTCGAGGCCGCCAAGCCCGTCATCGATCCCTCGCAGACCATCCGCCTGCTGCAAATCGAGTTGCGGCGTGTCGGCTGCTATCCGGGCGCGGTGAACGGCGACTGGAACAGCGATTCCCGCCGTGCGCTCGAACTGTTCAACAGACACGCCGGCATGAGGCTCGACGTCAAGGTTGCAAGCCTCGATGTGGTCGACGTCGTGAAGGGCAAGAGTTCGCGGATCTGCCCGCTCCAGTGCGACCGCGGCTACAAGGCCGACGGCGACGCCTGCATGAAGATCACCTGCCCGGCGGGCCAGGTCATCGGCGACGACAACACCTGCGAGAAGCCCAAGGAGAAGCCGCGGTCGGCGTCGCGGCCTGAGCCAAGCCGGCCGGCGGCGGACAGGCCAGCGGCCAGCTCCTCCGGCGGCGGTAAGGTCATCTGCGGCCCCGGGGGCTGCCAGGAGGCCGGCAAGGGAGCGTGCGTGCTTGAGCGCACCCCAACCGGCAGCAAATACACTTGCAATTAAGGCGGGGCCGGCGTCCCTTGCCTGCCTCCGGCCAAGCCCGGGGCCTTAATCGGCGCTTTTGCGCAAGCGGGCCTGTTCAGCCTTCTCGACGGCGATTCTTGAAAGCTTAACCCGGGGAACCCATATTGGGATCAATCGGATGGGCATGCGTTGTCCACCCGAGGGGGTGCCGCTAACGGGCCCCGGTCAAAGTCGCTTAAACGCGAGGGCTTTGAAGATGTCCCGAGTTCCGTCTTTGTCCAGTCCGTTCCTGATTGGCTTCGATCAGATCGAGCGTGCGCTCGACCGCGTTGCCAAGGCAGCAGACGGCTACCCCCCATACAACATTGAACGGCTCGCTGCCGACGAAAAGAATCCCGAGCGCCTGCGGATCACGCTGGCGGTTGCGGGATTTACCCTTGAGCAACTCGAGGTGACCGTCGAGGAGAAAGAGCTGGTGATCCGGGGACGTCAACAGGAGGACAAGAGCCGGCACTATCTGCATCGCGGCATCGCCGCCCGCCAGTTCCAGCGAACCTTTGTGCTGGCGGACGGCATGGAGGTGCAGACCGCCGACCTGAAGAACGGACTGCTCTCGATCGACCTGGCGCGGCCAGAACCGGCGCGCGTCGTAAGGACGATCGCGATCGCGGACCATGAGTGAACTGAAGTTCGGACTCGACCGACAAACCAGAAAGGAGTCGAGGGCCATGAGTGAGAGAACCGGAAGCGAAATGAACGAAGTGACAATGAGCGAGCAGGCGTTCGCAATCCTCGGCGGCGGCAAGATCGCCTACGTCAAGCCGATCCGTTCGGAGGACGTGCACAAGCTCTACCCGCAGGCGCCGGAGTTGCAGCCTGGCATGCACCTGTTTGCGCTGCATGCCGCCGACGGCACGCCGATCCTGGTGACCGACAGCCGCGAGGCCGCCATCGCCAACGCGATGACGCACGAGCTCGAAACCGTCAGCGTGCACTGACGCGCTGGGTCCTGTTTCCCAAGCCGGACTTGCCCGGCTTGGGCGCCGCCGCAACCTGCGGCGAGAAGCATCGGCCCTTCGATTCGGAGCCGGCCGGCGCGTTCCGCAGCAATCCCCCGAGCACCAGATCGGACCCGTGGACGTAGCCCTCGATGGCATCGTCCTCGGTCAAGCTCACCCCGAAGTGGCCGTTGATCACCGGCGTGAGGATGCGGCACGTCGAATTGAATCGCACGGCCTTCGACACCGCCCGGGACTTCTCGTTGCCGGATGTCGGCGCGATCACGCATCCCTTTTTCACGAAGGCGCGGCTCGCCAGGATATCCGCCGCGATAGCTGGATTGTGGGGCGCTGCCGGACCGTGCGACGTCCATTGTCCGAAATACGGCGCCGCCGGGTTGGCGAGGTCGGTGTCGATCGTATTGCGGGCATAGCTCCGTTTGATCTCGATGACGTTCTGAAACAGATGCCACTGCCCGCTGTTGAAGAACTCCGGCGAGCCGAGGTGGCCGAGCGATGAGGACAACCAGAAATACTTCGCCTTGCCGCTCGCCTTGAGGCGCTGGCACGTCACTCCCGCCCCATAGACGCCCACCTGCCAGCGCGTGCCCCCGAGCACCTCGTTGACCTGGTCGAAGTAGGCATCGATGCTCGGCCAGATGCGGTCGCCCGGCAGCCCGCAGCCGTTGCCGGGGTACGGATCGAAATCGATGGCGAAATAGATCGGCGTGTCGGCGGGTTGTCCGAGATCGTGCGCCAATTGAATCGCGGCGGTGGCGTCCTTGCGGCCCTTCTCGGCGGTCTCTTTGTTCTGCAGATCGAAGTTTACGCATTGCGCGCCGCAATGCTGGAACACCACGTACACCGACATCCCCGCGTTCTCGATCGCGGTCAGCTCCGCCTTGGTCCGTGTCTTCAACGGGTGGCGGTAGCAGGACTCGCCGATGCCGGTGCCGTAGGCGCGGTCGTAGTAACGGCCGATCGTTCTGACGCCAGCGGCCTTCAACTGCGCAAGATGGGGCGACACATCGAAGTCCAGATCGATGATCTGCGCGCGGGTGGCCGGCGTGCCGATCCGCGAGTCCAGCATGGACATCGCCTGCGATGGCGTGAGCGCAGCCGCGGTCGAAGCGGCAAGGGATCGCACAATCTGTCTGCGGGACAGCATCCCGCCAAAATTTTCATGACGGCGTTAACAAACCGCTAAGGCCGCGGCGGCGGCCAGTTCGATTGCCTCAACGCGCGCGTGGGAATTCTGGCCGCGGCCGGCGCTAGGCCGCGCTGGCGGACGGCATGGCGAGGACGGCGTAGAGCGCGTCCGCATCGTGCGAATTGCGGAGCTTGCGCGCGACCTCCGGATCGCGGAGCAGGCGCGCGACGCGCGCCAGCGCCTTGAGATGATCGGCGCCGGCCCCCTCGGGCGCGAGCAGCAGGAAGATCAGGTCGACCGGCTGGCCGTCGAGCGCCTCAAAATCGACCGGCCGCTCCAGCCGCGCGAACAGACCGAACACTTGAGAAAGCTTCGCAAGCTTGCCGTGCGGGATGGCGACGCCGTTGCCGACCCCGGTCGAGCCGAGCTTTTCACGCTGCAGCAGGATTTCCAGAATCGCCCGGTCGCTCTGGCCGGTGAGGGCTGCCGCCTTGGCGGCAATCTCCTGCAACGCCTGCTTCTTCCCGTTGACCTTGAGGGCCGGGATGATCGCGTTCGGCGAAACGAAATCGGTGGTCGGCATGGAACCGGTCCGGAGTCGGATTGCGATCAACGATGCTGGATGGAAGGCCGCGGTTTATAAGGACCGCCACCCCGCCCCGTCAATGGCCCTCCGCGGGCAAAGCCGGGGGGTCGATCCAGCCCACATTTCCGTCCGCGCGGCGATACACCAGATTGACGCGGCCGTGGCTGGCATGGCGGAACACCATGACCGGAGCGCCGGTCATGTCGAGCTCGGTGACGGCTTCGCTCACCGAAAGCCGCTTCAGCGCGGTGGTGGATTCGGCGATGATCACCGGGTTGAAGGTGGCAATCTCCTCGTCGGTTTCGTGCTCCGGCGCGGCGATGACGTAGCTCGGCGCGTCGATCACCGGAACATCGTCCGGCGAGCGGCCGTTGCCGCGGCTATTGCCGTGATAATCCTTGAGCCGGCGATGATAGCGGCGCAGCCGCTTCTCCAGATTGTCCGCGGCCTGGTCGGCGCTGAGATAGGCGTCGGCCGCCATCGAATCGGCGCGCAGCACGATCCCCGAATCGAGATGCACAACACATTCGGTCTGGAAGCCGAAGGCCTCCTTGCCGACCGTGACGTGGCCGGAAAATCCGCCGTCAAAATACTTTTCCAGGGCCTCAAGCACGCGGGCGCTGATGCGCTCGCGCAGGGCTTCGCCGATCTCGATGTTCTTGCCAGATACGCGAAACGGCATGGATGGCCTCCGGTTGCAGTCCCCGCCAAACGCCGCTTCGCGCCAGTTCCCACCCAACTCACCTAGGAACCGCGCCACCGACTGTCAATGCGATGCTTTGCCCTCGTTGGCTTGTCCCGGGCTTTCGCCCGATGTCCTAATCCGCCATCGCCAGCTTGTCCCTGCGGCGCTGCACCGAGGACGGGATGCGCATGGCCTCCCGGTATTTGGCCACGGTGCGGCGGGCGATGTCGATGCCTGCCCCGCGCAGCCGCTCGACGATGGTGTCGTCCGACAGCACGTCGCTCGCGCTCTCGGCATCGATCAAATGCTTGATGCGGTGCCGCACAGCCTCCGCGGAATGCGCGTCGCCGCCGTCGGACGAGGCGATCGACGAGGTGAAGAAGTATTTCAGTTCGAAGATTCCGCGGTTGGTCGCGATGTATTTGTTGGCGGTGACGCGCGACACCGTCGACTCGTGCATGCTGATGGCGTCGGCGATGGTCTTGAGATTGAGCGGGCGCAGGTGCTGCACGCCCTGCATGAAGAAGCCGTCCTGCTGTTTGACGATCTCCATTGCAACCTTGAGGATGGTCTTGGCGCGCTGATCGAGCGCGCGCATCAACCAGGTCGCGGACTGGAGATTCTCCGCCAGATAGCTCTTGGCGCTGTCGGCCTTGGCAGTCTTCGACAGCTCGGCATGGTAGCGCTGGTTCACCAGGATTTTGGGAAGCGTGTCGGAGTTAAGCTCGACGATGAAGCCGCCGTCCGGGCCGGGGCGCACATAGACGTCGGGCACGATCGGCTGCACCTGGGTAAAGCCGAATGCGAGGCCCGGCTTCGGATTGAGGTTGCGGATCTCCGCGATCATCTCGCTCAGATCCTCGTCGCCCACGCCGCAGATTCGCCGCAGGCTGGCGAGATCGCGCTTGGCCAGGAGATCGAGGCGGCCGACCAACGCGGCCATCGCGGGGTCGAAGCGGTCGCGCTCCTTGAGCTGGATCGCGATGCACTCGGTGAGATTGCGCGCGCACACGCCCGGCGGATCGAACCCCTGCACGATGCCGAGCACCGCCTCGACCTCGTTGAGCGGAGCGCCGAGCTTCTCGGCCACGGAGGCAAGGTCGCCGGCGAGATAGCCAGCCTCGTCGACCATGTCGATCAGGTATTGCCCGATCATCCTCCGGACCGGATCGGCGATGGCGAGCGACAGTTGCTCGGCCAGATGGTCGGCGAGCGTCGGCTTGGCCGACACGAAGGATTCCAGATTGTAGTCGCCGTCCTCGCGCCCGCCGTTGCCGACGCCGGCCCACTCGGAAGGCGCCATCGGCGCATCCGCGCCGGGCCGCGGCGTCTGGAGCGCCTCGTCGGGAAATTCGTTTTCGAGATCGGTGCCGAGCCGCTCCTCGATCGCGCTGCGGCTGGTCTCCAGGCTTTCGTCGATCCGGTCCACGCCGGCGCCGTCCGCCCCCGGTGAATCGCCATCGCCGTTGAACTCCGGCGCAACCGGCTCGGCGGCGCCGTCGATCACCCCGGGCTCGCCTTCGGCGGCGCGCTCGAGCAAGGGATTCTTTTCGAGCTCCCCCTCGACGTAGGCGGCGAGATCCAGGTTCGAGAGCTGCAGCAGCTTGATGGCTTGCATCAGCTGCGGCGTCATCACGAGCGCCTGGCTCTGTCGCATCTGCAGTCGTTGCGTCAGTGCCATCCGATGACCGCTGGTTGGTCCGGTTCTTGCTTATCTAATTCCGACGCAGTTGTATACCGCATTGCGGTATAAGTCGTTACTTGATTGAAAAGTCTTGAGTTTTTGAAAATGGGCGCCCGGAGCAACGGGCGACGGCGTGTGGTCTTGCTTGTTATTTATGCATACGCCGGGAAGCCGATTCCCGTTTTTCAGCGTCGGGCTCAGAGCCTGAACTCCTCGCCGAGATAGAGACGGCGGACCTCCGGGTTGTTGACGATGTCGTCGGTGCGGCCCTCCATCAGCACCTCGCCCGAATAGATGATGTAGGCGCGGTCGGTGAGGCCGAGCGTCTCGCGGACATTGTGGTCGGTGATCAGCACGCCGATGCCGCGGTTGGTCAGATGGCGCACCAGTGCCTGGATGTCGCCCACCGCGATCGGGTCGATGCCGGCGAACGGCTCGTCGAGCAGCATGTAGTTCGGCCGCGACGCCAGCGCGCGCGCGATCTCGCAGCGCCGGCGCTCGCCGCCCGACAGAGCGATCGACGGTGTCTTGCGCAGCTTGGCGATGTTGAATTCGTCGAGCAGCGCATTGAGATCGTGCTCGCGGCGCTTCTTGTTCGGCTCCACCACCTCCAGCACGGCGCGAATGTTTTCCTCCACGGTGAGGCCGCGGAAGATCGAGGCCTCCTGCGGCAGGTAGCCGATGCCGAGCCGGGCGCGCTGGTACATCGGCAGGGTGGTGACATCGTGGCCGTCGAGCTCGACGGTACCGCGATCGGCCGGGATCAGCCCGGTGATCATGTAGAAGATGGTGGTCTTGCCGGCGCCGTTGGGGCCCAGCAAGCCGACCGCCTCGCCCCGGCGCACATACAGGCTCGCGCCTTTCACCACCTTGCGATTGCCGAAGGTCTTCTCCACCGCATGGGCGGCGAGATAGCCCTGCTGGACGGCCGCTTGATGCTCCGCCTGCCGGCGGGCGTTCTCGTCGTGCTGCGGACGCTGCGGTGCGCGCGGCTCGGCATGTTGCCTGTAGGCCTGCGCCGGCTGCGCTTCGGCGCTCTGGTCGTAGTGCTGCTGCTGCGGCCGCGCGTAGGGCACGGCGGGCTGCGCGTAGGATGGCGCCGCCTGCCAGTCGTCGGTCTCCTGATAGCGCCCGCGCGTCTGCATCCGCGGTCCGGCGCGGGGGATCCGGTCGGCGCGCCCGAGGCCGATCAGCCCGCCCATCGTCGCCAGATTGATCCGCCATCGGCTGTCGGCCGCCGCTGCCGCCACCGGCATTCGCCGACGCACCGGGGCGCGGCGGCGCCGAAACAACGTGAGCAGGCGGTCAAGCACGTCGGCTGTCCAGCTCCGGGGCTCGTCCTTTAATCCAAGCGTGATCTTTTCCGACCTTCCTTCGCCCGCCGAAGCGGGCTTCGCGAAGGCGGGAAACCGGTTCCCACTTTTCGGGATCACGCTTCGTGATACTGAGTCGGAAACAGGCTTTCAACGGCGCGCCCCGATGTCCACTCAGTTCGACGGGGTCGACGAAGACGGCCGCTGCCCCGGCTTGCTTCGCTGGAACGGGCTTGGCGCTGCGTCAGGCCCATTCTGCGCCCCCTGATGGATCAGCATCTTGACCGGCCCCTTGCCGGCCTCGACGCGCGACACGCCGGTGGTCAGATCGACCACCAGTCGCTCGCCGCGCATGATATTGGCGCCCTGGCTGACCACGACATTGCCGATCAGGGTGACGGTGTTGGCCTTCATGTCGAACAGGCCGGTGTCGCCATTGGCGGTCTGTTCCTTCTGGGTGACGCTCACGCCGCCGCGGGCCTCCAGCCGGCTGATCGACGACGAGCCGCCGGGCCCCGGCGCCGCGGCCTTCATCGGCGCGCCTCCTGCCGGGGCTTGCTGGCCCTGCTGCTCGTAGAAAACCGTCAGCGATCTGCAGCGCATGACGGTGTCGCCCTGCACCACCTTCACATTGCCGCTGAAGGTCGCGACCTTGTCCTTGTCGCGGACCTCCAGCGAAGCGGCTTCGATCTGCACCGGCTGGCCGCGGTTCTGCTGGAAGCCCTGGAGCGCGTTCGGGACGTTCTTGGTGGTGCCGGACTGCGCCGTCGCCGCCGGCATCGCGGCGGCCATGATCGCGGCGGCGAGAGCGCCGCGGCGGATCGTGCATCCCAGGGGTTTCGTCCGCGCGCTCATCACTTGTCCGCCGCCGGCTTGCCTTCGCCGAGGCCCTTCAGGTTCATGACGACCCCGCCGATGAAGCGGACGATCTCTCCGGACTTCGCGACCTCGAGACGATCGGCGTTGAGCGTCGCGTCCTGGGTGAATACCGAAACCGGCTTGCTGTACACGACCTCGCCGCTGCCAGTGTCGACAACGGCCTCCTCCAGATGCATCTCGTATCCGCTCGAAGATTTCAGCATGACGTTCTGGTTCAGCGTCAGGATACCCGCCTTGCGGTTGAACAGGCCCGTCGCCGCCGACAGCAGGATCGTGCTCTTGTCTTCGGTCTCGATCTTGGCGCGAACCTCCAGCAGCTCGATCATGTCCGGCTTGGTGACGTCCTGCGCAGCGGATTTCGCGTTGAGCTCATACCAGCGCCGGTCGCGCGTATAGCCGCTGAGCTTCGGCGCCTCCATGGTGATCTTGGTGCCGGAGATGACGAGCTTGCCGGCATCGATCGGTATGCGGGCCAGAACCTTCAGCGGATCGATCCATCGCACCAGCATCGTCGTGCCGAGGATGAGCGCGATCGCCACCGGGATCGCGACACGCAGCACGCGCACGCGGCGGCTGTGACGCGCGGCACGCTGGAACGCACGCGTTTCATCGCGGCGCTCGCTGACCGCGAAGCCGTGGCTTTCCATTCCCTCAAGCGTGGATGTGGTGGACAGGCTGTCTTCCTCGCGGTGCAGGATCGCCAAAGTCGCTGAGAATCGCCCAGAATCGCCTATGTGGTGACGTTCTATCACCTCAGCGGGTAAAGAATCCGCTGCAAATATGGCCCGGTCGCGGCCAATCGCCTCACGAATGGGCGAAAATGTCCTCTGCCGGCCAGCCGGCGAGGTCGAGTCTGGCCCGATCGGGCAGGAAGCGGAAGCAGGAGGCCGCGAGTTCCCCGCGGCCCTCACGGGCCAGCATGACGTCGAGCTTGTCCTTGAGCGCATGCAGGTGGAGCACGTCGGAGGCGGCATATGCGAGCTGGGCGTCGCTGAGCACCTCGGCGCCCCAGTCGGACGACTGCTGCTGCTTCGACATGTCGATCCCGAGCAGCTCTCGCGCCAGGTCCTTCAGGCCGTGCTTGTCGGTGTAGGTGCGGGCGAGCCGCGAGGCGGTCCGCGTGCAATAGACCGGCGACGGCATGACGCCGAGCGTGCTGAAGATCATGCCGAGATCGAAGCGCGCGAAGTGGAAGATTTTCAGAATCTTCGTGTCGCTCATCAGCCTCTTGAGATTGGGCGCGGACATATTTCCGGTCGGAATCTGCACCACATCGGCCGAGCCGTCGCCGGGCGAAAGCTGCACCACGCAGAGCCGGTCGCGCCGCGCATCGAGGCCCATCGCCTCGGTGTCGACCGCGACCGCGGCCCCCGCGTAATGCGAAAGATCGGGGAGGTCGCCGCGATGCTGCCGGATGGTCATGAAATCATTCTCTAATGCACAATCTTCTGATGGCCGTCGTTATCGTTCAGATTCTCTTCGCGATAAAGGCCCAGCGCTACCATCGACGGTAGATCGCTGAACGAGAACAGCACGGCGTCCTCGCGCTCCGATCCATTGGCGTGCTCATGCCAGGCCCATGACGGCACCACGAAGATATCGTTCTTGCTCCAGTCGTAGCGCTTGCCGGCGATGATCGAGTATCCGCTGCCCTTGGCGCAGGTGTAGACGATCGAGCCGGTGTGGCGATGCGCCTGGGTGCGCTCGCCCGCGCGCAGCAATTGGATGTGCGCGCCGAGCGTCTTCATCACCGGGCCGCCGGTCGCCGGGTTGACGTATTGCATCATGGTGCCGTCGTAGGGCGAGCCGTTGGTCGCCGCGGCCGCCTTCACCAGCGTCTCGTAGGTGCGACCCCATTCGTACTTGAGCAACGGCGAATAGGGCTTGCTCCAGGCCTCGCCGCCGGCCGGCAACAGCCCTGCGCCGCCGTAGATCTGCGCGGTGTCGTTAAGCGGATAGTTCGACTTCTGCACGCGGTCGGGATGCACGGCGTAGAAGTTGGCGTCGAGCTGGTTGACCAGCAGCATGTCGAGACCGTCCTGCCAGATCGTCGTCGCGCCATCGGACTCGACGCCGTGGTCGTGCCAGGTGCCGTTCGGAGTGATGACGAAATCGCCGGCGCCGAGGTCCATCCGGTGGCCGTCCACCACCGTATAGGCGCCCTGGCCTTCCATGATGAAGCGCAACGCCGACGAGGCGTGGCTGTGCGCCATGGCGAACTCGCCGGGCTTCATCACCTGCAGGCCGGAGTAGAGCCAGCCGACGCAGGCCGAGGTGCCCTTGCGGCCCGGGTTCTCCAGCGCAATCACCCGCCGGCCGGCCTTCTCGGGGCTGACGAGGTCGAGCGCCTGCAGCACCAGCGGGCGCATCGCCTTGTAGCTCCACATCTGCGGCAGCGAGGTCGGCTGCGGATGCCAGGGCTCGATCGAGTTGGCGACCGTCCAGAGCGCGTAGCTCTCCTGCCGGCCCAGTGCCTCGTAATAGCGGTCGAGCTCCGGCGTATCCTCGACATTGGCTCGACCGATGACGTCCTCGCGCATGCGGTGTCTCCGATCTCCGACCCGAATACCGATTTAGCATTGCGCCGATAGGCGGTCCACCGCCCGCCGCTCCGAATGGGTGTCCACGTGCCTGGAAATCAGCGCAATTATCGCCTATTCGCAGGGACGCAACGAGGTCCACCGCAGCCATGATTCGCCCGATCTGCCGATCCATCCTTCTGCTGACGCTGGCCGTGCTGGTGACCGGCTGCATCACCACCGCCGAGCAACTCGCGAAGCGCAACGAGCAGCGCTGCGAGGCCCGCGGCTACAAGCCGGGGACGGACGGCTTCAGCGATTGTGTGGTGCGGATCGAAAGCGAGCGCGACCAGCGCATGGAATCCCGCCGCCGGGAGGCGATCGAACAGCCGAATATCCCGCCGCTCAACCGGGGCTATTGAACATCCCCGGCGGCCCAGAGAGTGATGGTGCCCGGAAAGGGACTCGAACCCCTACGCCTCGCGGCGCTAGTACCTGAAACTAGTGCGTCTACCAATTCCGCCACCCGGGCACGGGAGCGTGCAGGCAAAGCACACATAAGGTCCCGGCTTTTGCCTTGTCAATCGAAGCCCGTTTCGCCCCCTGGACGGCCCGAAACCCTTGCTGTATTCGGCGGGGGCCGGCACCGCTCGCAAGCGCGCATTCGAGAGCGCATGACCCATGACCCTCCAGGCCAATAACGACACGCTGATCACGATTTTCGGCGGCTCCGGCTTCCTCGGCCGCCACCTGGTCCGGGCGCTGGCCAAGCGCCATTACCGCATCCGCGTGGCGGTGCGCCGGCCGGACCTCGCAGGACACCTGCAGCCGCTCGGCCGGGTCGGGCAGATCCACGCGGTTCAGGCCAACGTCCGCCACACCGGCTCGGTCGAGGCCGCGGTGCGCGACGCCGACATCGTCATCAACCTGGTTGGCACCCTGTTCGAGCGCGGGCGGCAGCGCTTCGACACCGTGCAAGCGTTCGGCGCCGAGCAGGTGGCGCTCGCCGCCGCCAACCACGGCGCGCGCATGATCCACGTCTCCGCGATCGGCGCCGGCGAGGATTCGTCCTCGGCCTATGCGCGCGCCAAGGCCGAAGGCGAGAAGGCGGTGCTGGCGGCGCGGCCCGAAGCCACGATCTTCCGGCCCTCGATCATGTTCGGGCCGGAGGACGACTTCTTCAACAAGTTCGCGGCGATGGCGCGCATGCTGCCGGCGCTGCCGCTGATCGGCGGCGGCGAGACCAGGTTCCAGCCGGTGTTCGTCGGCGACGTGGCGGAGGCGATCACCCGCGCGGTCGATGGCGGCGCCAGGACCGGCACGATCTACGAGATCGGCGGGCCGGAGGTTCGGACCTTCAAGGCGCTGATGGAATATGTGCTCGAAGTGACCGAGCGCCGGCGCTTCCTGATTCCGATTCCGTTCGCGCTGGCGAAGCTCAAGGCGACCTTCCTGCAATACCTGCCGAAGCCACTGCTGACGCCCGACCAGGTCGAGCTGCTCAAGACCGATAACGTGGTGTCGCCGGAAGCCGAACGCGAAGGCCGCACGCTCGCAGGCCTCGGCATCGCGCCGACGGCGATGGAGGTGATCGTGCCGTCCTATCTCTGGCGCTTCCGCAAGACCGGGCAATTCAAGGCAGGGCGGTTCGCGTAAGGCGTTCCCGCGCCGCCGTTATTGCGACCATTAACGCCGCATACACCACTATGACGGCCCACCGGCGCCGTTAAGTTCCACAACACCAGCGGTGTGCTTTGTTGGCGCGGGGGACGTGCCAGCAATGCCGTACAGCGAAATCCACCGCATCGTTTCGGATAAGCCATTCCGGCCATCCAAGGCGCTGGCGCCGATCGTTGCCGTCGTGCTCTGCTTCTGTGCGATCTGCACCTATGTGCTGATCGAGGCCCGCCACACCGCATGGGACCGCGCCGGCGATGCCGCTGCAAGTCTGGCCGCCGCTATCAAGACCGATGTCGCGGGCAATATCGAAACGCTGGACTTGTCGCTGCAGGCCGTCATCGACAACCTCAAGCATCCCGAGCTGGACCGGATCAGTCCGCACTTGCGCCAGCTTGTCCTGTTCGACCGTTCGGCGACCGCGCGGCACCTCGGCTCGATGCTGGTCCTGGACGAATCCGGCAACATCCGGTTCGATTCCCGGACGCCAGAGCCGAAGCCGCAAAATCTCTCCGATCGCGACTACTTTATCGTTCACAAGGACAACGACGCGGCCGGCCTTCATATCGGCCGCCCGCAGATCGCGCGCAGCTCCGGTTTCCATTTCATTGGCGTCAGTCGGCGGCTGTCGCATCCAGACGGCTCGTTTGCCGGCGTGGCGGTCGGCTCGCTGCGGCTCAGCTACTTCAGGCAACTGTTCCAGGATATCTCGCTCGGCCCGAATGCAAACATCACCTTGTCGCGCACCGACGGCACGATCTTGATGCGCTGGCCCTACAACGAGTCCTACATCGGCCTCGATCTCGGCCGCGCCGAACTCTACAGGCAGTTCGCCCAATCCCGCAGCGGCCGCTTCGAGACGGCTTCGATGACCGACGGCGTCAGCCGGCTGGTGGTCTACAGCCAAGTTGGCGATCTCCCGATCATCATCGGCGTCGGCCAATCGACGAGCGACATTTACGGACAGTGGCGGCAATACGCCTGGACCCTCGGCCTTCTGATCGCCACGCTATGCGCAATGTCGGCCCTGCTTGCGTGGTTCCTGCTGCGTGAATTGAAGCGCCACAGCAGGACCGAGATGAAGCTGGCGATGCTCGCAACCACCGACGGGCTGACCGGGCTGTCGAACCGCTGGCACTTCGACGAGACGATCCGCCGCGCATGGCGGCGCGCGAGCCGCGAACAGGCGCCACTTGCCCTGCTGATGATCGATACCGATCTGTTCAAGGCATTCAACGACAGCCACGGTCACCAGGCGGGGACCGATTGCTGAAGACAATCGCAAGCGCGATCTCAGGCACCATCCGGCGCGGCACCGATCTCGGCGCGCGCTACGGCGGCGACGAATTCGCGGTGCTGTTGCCTGACACGTCGCTCGATGGCGCGGCCCTGGTGGCCGATCAGATCCGCGCCGAATTGACCGTGCGCTGCCTCGAAGAAAACATCGACGATGCCAAGATCAGCATCGGGGTCGCCTGTCTCGTGGCCGAACGCGCGACGGCATATCCCGCATTGCTCGCCGCCGCCGACGGCGCGCTTTATCGCGCCAAGAGCGACGGCCGTAATCGGACCGAGCTTGCCGAAGTGGAATTCCTGAGGTCGGAGCAGGCCGCTGCTTGGCCGATGCGCCACGCCGCCTGAGCTACTTCCCCAGCGCCAGCGCGATCAGCCCAAGCGAGCCGACCGCCACGCGCCACCAGGCGAACAGCGCGAAGCCGTGGCGCTGCACGTAGCCTAGAAACGTCTTCACCACGATCCAGGCGCTGATGAACGACACGGCGAAGCCTACGGCGATGATGATCGTGTTGCCGCCGCTCAACTGGGTGTGGGACTTGTAGAGATCGTAGGCGAACGCGCCGGCCATGGTCGGCATGGCGAGCCAGAACGAGAACTCCGCGGCCGAGCGCTTGTCGGCGCCGAGCAGCATGGCTCCGACGATGGTCGCGCCCGAGCGCGATACGCCCGGGATCATCGACACGCACTGCACAACGCCGATCGCGAAATACATCGGCAGCGTGAAGGTCTCCACGTCGTCGTAGCGCGGCTTGAGATCGAGCCAGTCGATCCACAGCAGCACCGCGCCGCCGGCGATCAGGGTGAAGCAGATCAGCCATTCGTTGAACAGCACCGCCTTGATGAAGTCGTGCGCCAGCGCGCCGACCACCGCCGCCGGCAGGAACGCCAGCAGAATGCCGAGCACGAACCGCCGCGCCGCCGGGTCGGTGAAAAATCCGAGCGCAAGCGTCCACAGCCGCACGAAATAGATCGACAGGAGCGCGAGGATCGCGCCGAACTGGATCAGCACTGCGAAGGTCTTGCCGAACTCCTCGTCGGTAAAGCCGAAAAACCGCTGCACCAGCAGCAGATGCCCGGTGGAGGAGACCGGAACGAACTCGGTCAGGCCCTCGACGATGCCGAGGACGATCGCCTTGATGATGTCGAAGGTCATGAAAAGCTCCGGGGAAATGTGGTGGCGCCGCCCCGCTGAAATCGAATCCGTGCTTTTCGCCCAACCGCCCAGCGGGGCAATGGCGTCAAGGTTGCGGTCAACAGGATGCTCCGGCCGAGCGATTCGCCCAACTGTCATCGCCCGCGAAGGCGGGCGATCCAGCTACCCCATAACGGACTGTGGATACTGGATGCCCCGCTTTCGCGGGGCATGACAGGTCGATGTTACGCCAATGACCGGTTGGGACTTTTTTCGCGGCCTGTTAGGCTTGCGCATCCGATTCCAGCCCGTCGGCACCAGACCCTGGGTTCCATGCTGACACTCTTCCATCATCCGTTCTGCCCCCACTCCCGATTCATCCGGCTGGTGCTCGCCGAATGCGGGCTCGAGCATCGCGTGATCGAGGAGCGGGTGTGGGAACGGCGGCAGGAGTTCCTGATGCTCAACCCGGCCGCCACCACGCCAGTGCTGGTGGCGGAGGGCTATCCGCCGGTGCCGGGGGCCGCCGTCATCGCCGAGTTCCTCGACGAGACCCACGGCGCGCAGATGCAGGAAAACCGCCTGATGCCCGCCGAGATCGGCCTGCGCGTCGAGGTGCGGCGGCTGGCGGCCTGGTTCAACGAGAAGTTCTTCGCCGAAGTGAGCGGCCCGCTGGTGATGGAGCGCTTCTACAAGCGGCATATGCGCATCGAGCAGGGCGGCGGCCCGCCCGATACCGACGCGATCCGTGCGGCACGGATCAATGTCCGCTATCATATCGCCTATATCGGATGGCTGGTGCGCACCCGCGATTGGCTCGCCGGCGACCGGATGACGCTGGCCGATCTCGCCGCCGCCGCGCATCTGTCGGCGGTGGACTACCTAGGCGATGTGCCATGGACCGAAGACGAGGCGTCGAAGAACTGGTACGCGCGGGTGAAGTCGCGGCCGTCGTTCCGCCCGCTGCTGGCCGAGACGTGGCCGGGCCTGGCGCCCGCCCCGGCCTACACCAACCTCGACTTCTGAACGATCCCGCCGGCATCAAGACAGCGCTGATCGAGGCGGCCCGCGCGCGCGGCTTCGACACGGTCGGCGTCGTTCGGCCCGACGCCGCGCCGCTTGCCAAGGCCCGGCTTCAGCAATTCCTCGCCGACGGCGCGCATGGCGACATGATCTGGATGGAGACCGGCGCCGAGCGGCGCGGCGATCCGCGCGTGCTGTGGCCCGACGTGCGCTCCGTCATCATGCTCGGGCTGAACTACGGCCCGGACCACGATCCGCTGGCAATCCTGCAGCACCGCGACCGCGGCGCGATCTCGGTCTATGCCAAGGGCGAGGACTATCACGAGGTGATCAAGCCGCGGCTGAAGGAAATCGCGCGCTGGCTGATCGCGAAAGGTGGCGGCGACGTGAAGGTTTTCGTCGACACCGCTGCGGTGATGGAGAAGCCGCTGGCGGCGGCGGCGGGCCTCGGCTGGCAGGGCAAGCACACGAATCTCGTTTCGCGCGAATACGGCTCGTGGCTGTTCCTCGGCGCGATCTTCACCACGCTCGAACTGCCGCCGGACCAGGCTGAGCCGGACCATTGCGGTAACTGCCGGAAATGTCTGGATATTTGCCCGACGGCGGCGTTCCCTGCGCCGTACCGGCTCGACGCGCGACGCTGCATCTCGTATCTCACCATCGAGCATAAGGGGCCCATTCCGCGTGAATTACGACCCCTGATGGGCAACCGGATCTACGGCTGCGACGACTGCCTCGCGGTCTGCCCGTGGAACAAATTCGCCCAAGCCGGGCGTGAACAGCGGTTGTTCGCCCGCGAACAGGCCCGTGCTCCGGCGCTTGCGGAGCTGCTCACACTCGACGACGCGGCGTTCAGGGCCATGTTCGCCAAGACCGCGGTGAAGCGCACCGGCCGCGAGCGTTTCGTGCGCAATGTCCTGATCGCCGCCGGCAACTCCGGCGATCCGTCGCACGCGCCGCAGGCGGAGCGGCTTCTGTCCGACGCCTCGCCGCTGGTTCGCGGCGCCGCGGTCTGGGCGCTCGGGCAGATCGACCCGCGGCGGCTGGCAGAGTTGGCGCCCGCTCACGCCGGCGAGACCGACGTGGCGGTCGCCGAGGAATGGGCCGCCGCAGCGCAAGCGTAATTCCGGCGCCTTCGCAGGCGTGCTAGGCTCGCCCCTAACAAACGCCAGACACGGGGAGAGAAACGTCATGGCCGCACTCACGCGCCGCACCATGCTCGCAGGGCTGTCCGCGGCCGCCGCGCTGCGGCCCGATCGAGCCTTCGCCGCATGGCCGGAGCGCAGCATTTCGATGATCCACGGGCTGACCGCCGGCGGCGGCGTGGACGTCAGCGCCCGACTCATCGCCGAAGGCCTGTCGCGCAAGCTCGGCCAGCAGATAGTGGTCGAGCCGAAGCCCGGCGCGGCCGGCACGCTCGCGGCGGCGCAGATGGCCCGCGCCAATCCCGACGGCTATCAGCTCGGATGGATCCCAAGCGGCCACGCCGTCACCGCCGCGACCTACAAGTCGCTGCCGTACCATCCGACCGACGACTTCACCATCATCGGCCAAGCGATCGAATTCCCGTTCGTGATCGTGACGCATCCCGGGCACACGATCCGCAACATCCCCGACCTCATCAGGACCGCGAAGACCCGCTCGGAGCCGATCCTCGGCGGCGTTCCGGGCGCGGGAACGCCGCAGCATCTGCTGATCGAGTATTTTTCGCGGCTCGCCGGCATCAAGATCACGGTGGTGCCGTTCCGCGGCGGCAACCAGGCGCTCACCGAGCTGCTCGGCAAGCGGCTCGACTTCCTGATCGATCCGCCGATCGCGCTGCTCGGCCAGATCAAGTCCGGCGCGCTGCATGCCGTCGGCGTCACCGGCGACAAGCGCTATGCGCCGCTGCCGGATGTCGGCACCGTCGCCGAGGCGGGCTTTCCCGGATTTTCCGTCACCTCCTGGATGGGCATGGTCGGGCCGGCCCGGCTGCCGCAGGAGATCGCGTCGCGGCTCAACAGGGAAATCAACGCGCTCGTTGCCGAGCCCGCCACGATCGAGCGCATCCATACGATGGGCAGCGTGCCGAAGGCGGGAACGCCGGACGATTTCAGGAAGCGCATCGCCGCAGATGTCGCCCGCTGGACCAAGGTGATCGCCGACGCCGGGATCGAGCGCATCTGATAAAAGGTGGGATGCCCACGCTCGTCTGCCTCGGCCTCGGCTATTGCGCGCGACACTATGTTGGCGAATTCGGGTGGCGCTTTGCGCGCGTGATCGGAACTTCGCGCGCGCCGGATAAGACCGCAACCCATTTGGCCGGGATGCTCGCCTTCGACGGCATCTATCCGCCGCCGGAGTTGCGGCAAGCCGTCGCCGAAGCCACGCACCTGCTGATCTCGGCCGCTCCCGGCGAGGCCGGCGACCCGGTGCTGGCCGCCCTGGCCGCCGACATCGCCGCCGCTCCGCCGCTGCAATCGATCACGTATCTGTCCTCGCTCAGCGTCTACGGCGATCACGGCGGTGCCTGGATCGACGAGACCGCGCCAACCGTTCCGGCGAACGCGCGTGGGGCGGCGCGCGTCGAGGCGGAACGGGCGTGGCAGGCGCTCGGCCATGCGCGCAGCACGCCCGTTGCGGTTCTCCGGCTCGCCGGCATCTATGGCCCTGGGCAGAATGCGTTCGTCCGCCTCAGAACCGGGCGCGCCCATCGCGTGGACAAGCCGGGTCATGTTTCCAACCGCATCCATGTCGCCGACATCGCGCAGGCGATCGATGCGGCGTTCGCGCGCCGCTTCGACGGGGTCGTCAACGTCGCCGACGGCGAGCCCGCACCGCCGGGCGATCCGATCGAGTACGCGGCGAAGCTCATGGGCATCGCGCCGCCGCTGCTGCTGCTTTCGCTCGACGAGGCCCGGCGGACCCTGTCGCCCCTTGTCATGAGCTTCTATGAGGGCAGCGCCCGCATTCGCAACGATCGGCTCAGGCATCCGCTCGGCGTGACGCTACGCTATCCGAACTATCGTGTAGGATTGCAGGCTCTGCTAGATGACGGCGTCGCGCCGCGCACTTCGGCGTAGAGGGTTCGCGCCAAGGCCATACCAGGAGCCGCAGCCTCATGTTCGATTTCGACCGCGTTATTGAACGCCGCGGCACCCACGCTTCCAAGTGGGACAACATGGCCCGCCTTTCCGGCATCGAATCGCCCGATGCGATCCCGATGTGGGTGGCTGACATGGATTTCGCCGCCCCGCCGGGCGTAACGGCGGCGCTCACCGCCGATGTCCAGCGCGCGGTTCACGGCTACTACGCCGACACGGGGAGCTGGGCAGGCGCGCTGGTGGACTGGATGGCGCGCCGCCACGGCCTGCGGATCGAGCCGGCCTGGGTGAGCCCGACGCCCGGGATCGTCTCCGGGCTGGGCCTGATCCTTCAGGCCGTGAGCGCGCCCGGCGACGAGGTCGTGGTCTTTCCGCCCGCCTATCATGCCTTTCGCAAGATCATCGTCGCCAACGAGCGGCGCATCCTCGACGCGCAGCTTGTCGAGACCCAAGGTAACACCCGAGCGCGCTACGCGATGGATCTCGATGCGTTGCGCACAAAGCTGACGCCCCGGACGAAGGTCGTCTTCCTGTGCAGCCCGCACAACCCCGGCGGGACCGTCTGGTCGGCGGATGAGCTTCGCGCGCTGGCGGCTCTCTGCATCGAACGCGACCTAATCCTGGTGTCCGACGAGATCCACTGCGATCTGGTTTTCGCGGGCGCCAAGCACACCCCGACACTGGCCGCGGCGCCGGAGATCGCCGACCGGCTGATCACCTGCGTCGCCGCGACCAAGACCTTCAATCTGGCCGGCGCCCACGTCGGCGCCTGCATCACCTCGAATGCGGCGCTGAAGCGCCGCCTCGACGCGCGGATCGCGGCGAGCGGCCTTGGCTCCTACAACGCCTTCGGCATGGCCGCGACCGAAGCCGCCTGGCGGACCGGCGAGGTATGGCTCGACGCGCTGCTGCCCTACCTCGCCAAGAATCGCGACCTGTTCGATGCGCGAATCGAGGCGGCGGCGCCCGGCGCCCGCTCGATGCGTCTCGACGGCACCTATCTCGCCTGGGTCGATTTATCGGCAACAGGGCTCTCACCCGAAGACGTCGCGGCCAGGGTCGCCAAACGCGCGCGCATCTATGCAAGCCCCGGCACGCAGTTCGGACCGGGCGGCGACACATGGCTGCGTTTCAACTTTGCCACGCCGCGCCCGATCCTCAACGAGGCGCTGGGCCGGCTGGACGACGCGTTTGCGGATTTGCGAACCGGGGAAATGAGAGCCAGCCGATGAAGCGACCCGTGGTCGGCGTGATTGCAAGCGCGCAATTGGTAGAAAATCGATTTGCGGCGCAGCGCGTCGGCGAGAGAAATCTTCGCGCAGTGGCGGAGGTCGCGGGCGCCCTGCCCATCATGTTCGCCGGCACGCCGGAGATCACCGACATCGGGGAATTGCTGGAATTGGTCGACGGCGTATTGCTGACGGGCGCCCGCGCCAACGTTCACCCGACTCATTTCGGCACCGAGCCGCATCCCAGGTACGAACCCTACGACATGCAGCGCGACGATCTCGCTCTGGAACTGGTCAAGGTCTGCGTCACCCGCGGCGTGCCGCTGCTCGGAATCTGCCGGGGCTTCCAGGAGATGAACGTCGCGTTCGGCGGCTCGCTGCATCCCGAAATCCGCGAGCTTCCCGGGCGCGTCAATCATCGGATGCCGCGGCTGGAAAACGGCGAGATTCATCCGGATCAGGAGGTCATCTTCGGCGACCGCCACGAGGTCCGCCTGGTCCGTGGCGGCACCTTCGCGACGCTTCTCGGCCAGGAGACGATCCGGGTGAACTCGCTGCATGGCCAGGGCATCCTCGATCCCGCCAAGCGGGTGGTCATCGAGGGCGTGGCGGACGACGGCACCATCGAGGCGATCCGGATCGCCGACGCTCCGGGCTTTGCGCTCGGCGTCCAGTGGCACGCGGAGTACGACCCGCAAAGCAACCCGGTGAACCGGGCGCTGTTCCAGGCTTTCGGCGAGGCGATTTCGGCGCGCAAGCGCGGCGCATAATCCGCGGCCTAGAATTCCGCCACCGCCGTGATCAGCCGGTCGATGTCCTCCGGCCGCGACAGGCGATGATCGCCGTCCTTGACCAGCGTCAGCACCACGTCGTCGCGGGCGAGCCGTGACGAAAGGTCGACCGCGTGCTGCCACGGCACGTCGGGGTCCTGCACGCCTTGAAGGATGCGCACCGGGCATCCGGTCTCGATCAGCCCGCCGAGCAGCAGGTGCTTGCGGCCCTCCTCGATCAGCCCGCGGGTGATCGGATAGGCGCTTTCCGAATATTGCGACGGCCGCTGCCACGCGCCTTCGGTCTCGATCTGACGCTTCACCTCGGGCGGGAATTTCTTCCACATCAGCTCTTCGGTGAAATCGACCGCAGGCGCGATCAGAACGAGGCCGGCGACCGAGCCTGCGGCCTTGCGCGCCTTGAGCTCCCGCACCAGCAGCAGGGCGAGCCAGCCGCCCATCGAGGAGCCAATGAGCACCTGCGGCCCCTTGGCAAAGCGCTCGAAAACCGCCGCGCTGTCCTCAAGCCAGCGGCCGATCGTACCCTCGGCGAAATCGCCGCCGGATTCGCCGTGGCCGGAGTAGTCGAACCGGGTACAGCCGCGGCCATTCCCGGCGGCCCAGGTGTCGAGGGCGGCGGCCTTGGTGCCCTGCATGTCGGACTTGAAGCCGCCAAGCCAGAACAGCCCGGGCGCCGCGCCGTCGCGCACCCGCACGGCGATCCGGCGCGCGGCCGGTCCGTTCCCGACCTCGATGGCTTGAAGGACGCTCTCGCTCATGGACCCGTGTTTCTGGACCCGTGTTTCGCCGCAAGCCGCCGCCGAACGCAAGAGGCGGTGCGGCAGGCCAGGGGCGATGGAAACCGGCGAACGCCACCGGCAGTCAAAAAGCCGCGCAAAAGCCGGCTATTTTAGGTTGAATCGACGTTGACTTATGCACGGACAATCCCGATTCTAATGGCTTCTGAAACAACGAGGAGATCGCCCCCATTCGTCGCCCGCAGAGATCGCAAGCGCCCGTCCAGAAGGACGGCCAGCGCATCAATGAAGACATCCGCGTTCGCGAGGTGCACCTGATCGACACCGACGGTGCCAACCTCGGAACCATCCCCATCGCAGACGCGCTGGCCAAGGCCGCAGAGGCCGGTCTCGATCTGGTCGAGATTTCGCCCAACGCCGCGCCCCCCATCTGCAAAATCCTGGATTACGGCAAGTACAGGTTCCAGGAGCAGAAGAAGCAGGCCGAGGCCCGCAAGAAACAGAAGGTCGTCGAGGTCAAGGAGATCAAGCTCCGCCCGATGATCGACGACCACGACTACCAGGTGAAGATGCACTCGATGGAGCGATTCTTCGAGGAAGGCGACAAGGTCAAGGTGACGCTCCGCTTCCGCGGCCGCGAAATGGCCCACCAGGAGCTCGGGACCCGGCTGCTGAACCGGGTCAAGGACGACACCACCAAGATGGCCAAGGTCGAATCGGAGCCCCGTATCGAGGGCCGCCAGATGGTGATGGTGCTGACGCCGCGCTAACCCACTCTCTTGTCCCGGGCGCGGCGCGGCATGAAATGACGCGCCGCAGACCCGGGACCCCGGTTTCTTCACGAAAAGCAACAAGCTGGGCCCCGGACCGGCGGTGCGTGCCGCACCGCGTCCGGGGTACGCGCGAAGACGCGCGTAGTTGTCTTTTCAGCCCACCTCTGCCATAACCCCGGCCTCTCACCGCCCGGCTCACAAGGGCTGCCGTGGCGGCGAGGCTGATCCATTCAGCACGCTCATATTGAGCATATCCGGCGGGACCGGTTCTTTGCCGCGTCCGAAGCCGCTAAAGGAGAGCAAAATGCCCAAGCTGAAGACCAAGTCGGGCGCTAAAAAGCGCTTCAAGATCACCGCCAGCGGCAAGGTGAAATCGGCGATGGCCGGCAAGCGCCACGGCATGATCAAGCGGACCAAGAAGCAGATCCGCCAGCACCGCGGCACCCGCGTCATGTTCAAGGCCGACGGCGACAACATCATCAAGTTTTTCTTGCCCAACGGCTGACGGTTTTTCGGGCCGCGCCTCGTGCGCCGGTCACGTCATCATGTTGCAGGCTTAACATTTCAGGAGATCGGTCATGGCTCGCGTCAAACGCGGCGTCCTGTAAGAATTCATTTTCATGTCCACCCAATCACCCAACACAACGCACAACCATGATGCGGCTCATTCTACCCGCGCGGGCAAATTCACAATTATTGCGGCCATTGTCGCGGCCACGCTTGCGGCGTTGATCGCCTTGCGCGGACTGT
>CAMAWG010000023.1 GCA_945861855.1 Rhodoplanes serenus | reverse complement strand
GTGGAGAACAAGGCGGGCGCAGCGAGCGCGAGCGGCACCGCCTATGTCGCCAAGGCTCCGGCCGACGGCTACACGCTCTTGATGACCACCAACAGCGCGATGGTGATCCTCCCGCTCACGCAACCCGCCGGCTCGCTCAACTACGACCGCAACGACTTCAGCCTGATCGGCATTACCGGCATCCTGCCGAACCTGCTGATCGTCAGCCCGAAGGTCCCGGCCAATTCGGTGCGCGAGTTGATCGCCTATGCCAAGGCGCGGCCGGGGCAACTGTCGTTTGCGTCGAGCGGCAATGGCACGATCACGCATCTGATCGGCGAGCTGTTCAAGGCGCGCACCGGCATCGACGTGGTGCATGTCCCCTACCGCACCGGCGTGCAATCTGCGCCCGACGTGATGGAGGGGCGCGTGCAGTATATCTTCGACAACATCATCTGGTCGCTGCCGATGATCCGCGCCGGCCAGCTCAAGGGCCTCGCCATCACCACGAGCCAGCGCTCGAGCCTGGCGCCGGACATTCCGACCGTCGCGGAATCCGGCGTGCCGGGCTTCGAGGGCATCACCTGGCTCGGCCTCGCGGCGCCCGCGAAAACACCCGAGCCGGTCATCGCGCGGCTCGCGACCGAGCTCAGGGCCGTGCTGGCCGACAAGGAAACCATCGCCAAGCTGGCCGCGACCGGCGCCGAGCCGCCCACCGCGCCGGGACCGGACGGCATGCGGGCACTGCTTGCCGAAGACATCGCCCGCTGGAAGGACATCCTCGGCGAGGGAAAGATCAAGCTGCAATGAACTTCCATGAACTCTGCAAGACCGAACATCCGCTGATCCTGCCGGGCGCGTTCGATGCGCTGAGCGCGCGGCTGATCGAGCGCGCCGGCTTCAAGGCCTATTTCACCGGCGGGTTTCCGACCATCGGCGCACGCTGGGGACTGCCCGACATCGGCCTCGTCGCACTCGGCGAAATATCTTCGGCCGTCACCGACATCATGGCGGCGAGCGGCCTGCCGGTCATGGTCGACGGCGACAACGGTTATGGCGACGTGAAGAACGTGGTGCATGTGCTGCACACCTACGAACGGCTTGGCGTCTCGGCCATCATGTTCGAGGACCAGGTCGCGCCCAAGCGCTGCGGCCACATCGCCGGCAAGGACGTGATCCCGGCCGCCGAAATGGCGGCCAAAATCCGCGCGGCATCGCAAAGCAAGATCAATCGCGACACCTTCATCCTCGCGCGCACCGACGCGCGCGACGTGCTTGGGCTCGACGAGGCATTCCGCCGCGCCGAGCTTTACCTGAAGAACGGCGCGGACGGCATCTTCATCGAATCGCCGCACGATGTCGCCGAACTTGAGATCATTGGGAAGAAATTCGACGTGCCGCAGATGGCCAACATGCTCGAAGGCGGCCGCACCCCGATCCTGCCGCCACAAGAACTTGCCGACATGGGCTTCAGAATCGCGATCTACGGCATCTCTCTCCTGATGCACACGGTCCGCACCATGCAGGACGTGCTGGCCAAGCTCGCGCAGGGCGACGTGAGCTTCATCGGCAAGGGCGTCGGCTTCGAGGAATACAAGTCGATTGTCGGCTTCGGCGACTGGGCTGCGATCGAGAACCGCTATCTGAAGCCAGGATCATAACGGCGCGCCAGCTCTAAGCCGCCCGCTACATGGGGCGCACTTCGGCCGCCGCCGCGGCGGCAATGGCGGCGACGGCTTCCGGCTCTGCCGGGAAATCCGCCGCGATCCAGGCCGCCTCGGCCTCGTGCATGGCGGCGCCCAGGGCCGGCCCCCGCGCCACGCCGCGTTTCATGAAATCGGCGGCCTTGAGCGGAAAAACGGGAATGGCCCAGCGCTCCGGCAGCATCGCAAGAGCCCGCCAGGCGTCGTCCTGCACGGCCCTGGACGAGCGCGGCCAGGAACGCGACCACCCGAGCAACACGCGGTCGACGAAGCGCTCCGCTCCCAGGCGGTAGAGCAACGCGCGGGCGCCCTTCTCGTTCGCAGGCGTCAACTGCCACCAAGCGTCGCTCATGGACTTGAGCCGCCCGTGCTCGGCATTGGACAGCCGAAGCCGCTGCGCCAATCGTTCGGCATCCTCGGGGATGCGCGCGGCGAGCGCACCGAGCCGCTGCACGGCATCCGCCTGCACGCCGGCCGACGCCTCGACCTTGGCCATGTTCTCGAAGCCCGCCAGATCGGGAACGCCGCCCAGCACCAGCACCAGCAGGCCGGACTCCGCCATCGCCGCGAGTGCGGGCGTCGCATGCGGGGCCAGCAGCAGCTTGAGCAATTCCATCCGCACCCGCTCGCGCGACAATTGCGCAAGGCCGGCCCGTCCGGCGATGCAGGCGTGCAGACCCGCGGCATCGGGCAGCCCGTGACCGTAGGCGGCGTGGAAGCGGAAAAAGCGGAGAATGCGGAGATAGTCCTCGGCGATGCGTTTCTGCGGATCGCCGATGAAGCGCACGCGGCGCGCCTGCAGATCGGCGATGCCGCCGACAGTGTCGTGCACGACGCCGTCGGTGCCGACCGAGAGTGCATTCATGGTGAAGTCGCGCCGCTCGGCATCGGCCCGCCAGTCGCGGCCAAACCGCACGCTGGCGTGGCGGCCGAAGGTCTCGACGTCCTGGCGCAGCGTCGTGACCTCGAACGGCCGGCTGTCGATCACCACCGTGACGGTGCCGTGGTCGATGCCGGTCGGCACCGGCTTGAAGCCCGCAGCCGCGACACGCCGGATCACCTCGCCGGGGACGGCGGTCGTCGCAACATCGAACTCGACGATCGGCTCGCCCAGCAGCGCGTTCCGCACCGCTCCGCCGACCACGCGGGCCTCCTCGCCGTCGCGGTCGAGCACGGCAAGCAACCGGGCGAGCGGCCCCTCGCGCAACCACGCGGCATCCTTGAGCGATGCCGGCGGCGCGGTCACCGCACCCGTCCCGGAACGAAATTGCCGCGCTCGTCCACATGCGCAGGCTCGTAGTTCGACCCTGGCGGCGAGCCCGAGAAATGCGCGAGCACGATGAAGCTGCCGATCATCAGGACCAGCGCCACGATGGCGAGAGAGGCGAGAACCTTCGGCGGCCAGGACGCAAGCTCCAGCAACGCCGCCTTGGTCGCCACCAGATAGAGGGCATAGACCACGAACGGCGCCAGGAATAACGCGAGTTCTGTGAATATGGGGCGGATCATCCGGCGTAGATCCGTTCATAGAGGTTGCGCAGGATACCCGCAGTCACCCCCCAGATGTAACGGTCGTTGAACGGCATGGCGTAGTACTCCCGCTCGACACCCTTCCAGTCGCGCTTGTGACGCTGGTGATTGCCGGGATGCATCAGGAATTCCAGCGGCACCTCAAAGGCATCCGCAACCTCGCCCGGATTGATGGTGAGTTGGTAGTCCGGGTCCACGCGCGCCACCAGCGGCAGGATGCGGAAGCCGGAAAACGTCAGATAGAGGTCGAGATAGCCGATCGGATCGATGAATTTCCGATCCAGCCCGATCTCCTCCTGCGCCTCCCGCAGCGCCGCCGCCTGGGGATTCGCATCGCCTGCATCGATCTTGCCGCCGGGGAAGGCGATCTGCCCGGAATGGCTCCTGAGATCGGGGGTGCGCAGCGTGAGCAGCACGGCGGGCTCCGGCCGGGCCACCACCGGCACCAGGACCGCGGCGGGCTTCGTCGCCTTCACGCCAGCCTTGGCCCAGAGCTCGGGATCGAGGTCGAGATCGCCGCGAATTCGCACCGGTGCATCGAAGTCGGTCAGGGCCGGCGTCACCTCGCGATTGAGCCGCGCCTTCGCGCGCTCGAAAAACTCGTGCGCCGGTGCCTGGACCTCGTCGAGCGGCACGCCGGGCTGCATCAGGCGAATTCCTTCAAGCTGTCGGCCGGGGCCATCGCGAAAAACGCGCCGCCGGATGCAACCCCGAACATTCGATTTCCGTCGATGGTCCGCTCCTCGCCCAACTCCACCAGATCGTAGAACAGCGTCCGCGTCACCTTGGCCCACAGGTCGCGCCGCACATGCAGATAGGGCTTGAGCCCGGCGGTATCAGGTTCCGGCTCAAACCGCAGCACATGGTCCGGCCCGCAGGCGACCCAGTCGTCCACATTGGTGCGGAAGTTCAGCACGCGGCCCCTGTCGCCCTCCTCGATCTTCAGCTCCACCGCCAGAAACGGGGCGTCATCGACCGTGATGCCGCACTTCTCCACCGGCGTGACCAGGAAATACCTGTCGCCCTCGCGCTTGAGCACGGATGCGAACAGTTTGACCAGCGCAGGCCTCCCGATCGGGCTCTTGAGGTAGTGCCAGGTGCCGTCGGTGGCGATCCGCATGTCGAGATCGCCGCAGAACGGCGGGTTCCACAGATGCACCGGCGGCGGGCCCTTGCCCGCTTTGCCGCCCTCCTGGCGCACGGTGCCGGCCAGCCCCTCCAGTCCTCCTGTGTGCCTTTCGTTCGCCATTGTTGACCTTACGTATAGCAAGCCCGCGAGGCACCCTTGCCGCACACCGCTTATGCAGAAAAATAGCGGTGTTTCGACGGAAAAGTGAGAACGCGGCCGGGGAATCGGAATAATATCGGTCTGGCATGATTATTGTTTGTGCATGAGTCAAAGCCGGCTTCGGAACCAATAAAAATCGAGGAGTGCATGATGGCGGTAGCAGGCGGAGACGGGGTCGAGAAGCTCGAGGACATGATCGTCCGGGCGGCGGAAACGACCTCCACTCATGTCGCCGCGGCCAAAGCCGCCATCGGAAACGTCATCTTCGGCCAGGAGCAGGTGGTTGAACGCACGCTTATCACCGTGCTCTGCGGCGGACATGGCATGCTCGTCGGTGTTCCCGGCCTCGCCAAGACCAAGCTCGTCGAGGCGCTCGGCACCGTGCTCGGCCTCGACGCCCGCCGCATCCAGTTCACCCCCGACCTGATGCCGTCGGACATCCTCGGTAGCGAAGTGCTGGAAGAAGGCGCCGGCGGTAAGCGTAGCTTCCGCTTCATCCCCGGCCCGATCTTCGGCCAGTTGCTGATGGCTGACGAGATCAACCGCGCAAGCCCGCGAACCCAGTCCGCGCTGCTGCAGGCCATGCAGGAGCAGCACGTGACGGTCGCGGGCTCCCGCCACGACATGCCCAAGCCGTTCCACGTGCTGGCGACGCAGAACCCGATCGAGCAGGAGGGCACCTATCCCCTCCCCGAAGCGCAGCTCGACCGCTTCCTGATGCAGATCGACGTCGATTATCCCGACGCCGCGGCCGAGCGCCGGATCGTGTTCGAAACCACCGGCGTCGATGAGGCCAAGCCGAAGGCCGCGATGACCTCGGACGAACTTATCGCCGCGCAGCGCCTCGTCCGCCGCCTGCCGGTCGGCGAGTCCGTGGTCGATGCGATCCTCAAGCTTGTGCGCTCGGCGCGTCCAGGCCCCGACGCCGGCGACCTCGGCAAGCTGATTGCCTGGGGCCCGAGCCCGCGCGCCTCACAGGCGCTGATGCTGGTGGCGCGCGCGCGTGCCCTGCTCGACGGCCGCCTTGCGCCCTCGATCGACGACGTGATCGCGATGGCCGAGCCCGTGCTCAAGCACCGCATGGCGCTGACCTTCGCCGCCCGTGCCGATGGCGAGACACTCGGCGGCGTGATCGGCAAGCTCACGTCGCGCCTCGGCTGACCGATGGCCGCTGACGGACCCGGAGGTCGAGACGAACTGAAGGCAACACGGCGGGCGAGCGGCGCAGGCCGCACGCTTGCCGCCTCGCTGCCGCGTCTGATCCTGGAATCCCGCAAGATCGCCGCCACCGTGATCCACGGCCTGCACGGCCGCAGGCGCTCCGGCTCAGGCGAGAACTTCTGGCAATTCCGCCGTTTCGTGTCCGGCGAGGAAGCCCGCCGCATCGACTGGCGGCGCTCGGCGCGCGACGACAATCTTTACGTGCGCGAGCGGGAGTGGGAGGCCGCGCACACCATCTGGCTGTGGCCGGACCGTTCGCCATCGATGGCGTTTTCGTCCAGGCTCGCGCGCGAGAGCAAGCTCGACCGCGCGCTCACCATTGCATTCGCGCTGGGCGAAATCCTGGTCGAGGCGGGCGAGCGCGTGGGCCTGCCCGGCCTGATGCGCCCAACCGGCAGCCGCGCCGTGATCGACCGCATGGCGGAAGCCCTGATCCACGACCCGACCGAACGCGCGAGCCTGCCGATAGACTTTGCGCCGGCATCGCTGTCGGAGATCGTGGTGCTGTCCGACCTGTGGAGCCCGATCGAGGACATCCGCGCGATCCTGACGCAGCTTTCCAGCAACGGCTCGCAAGGCCATCTCGTTCAGATCGTCGATCCGGCGGAAGAAACATTTCCCTATTCCGGGCGCATCGAGTTCACCGAGCCGGAGGGCGGCGGCGAGATCACCGCCGGCCGCGCCGAGAACTGGCGCGCCGACTACACCGCGCGGCTGCAACGCCATCGCGACGAAATCCGCGCCGAGACCCACCGCCTGGGCTGGAGCTTCACCATCCACCGCACCGACCGCCCGGCGAACGAGCTCCTGCTCGCTCTGCACTCGCGCATCGGCGAGGGCAACGACGACGCCACCTCCAACCGCCGGCCGCACGGCATGGCGCTCGGGAGGTCCGCATGATGGGCCTGCCGCTCGGCTTTGCCTCGCCGCTCGTTCTGCTCGGCCTGCTCAGCCTGCCGGTGCTGTGGTGGATCCTGCGGCTCATTCCGCCGCGGCCCCGGCGCATCGAGTTTCCGCCGACGCGGCTCTTGTTCGACATCAAGCCGAAGGAGGACACTCCGGCCCGTACGCCGTGGTGGCTGACGCTGCTGCGGCTGACGCTCGCGACGCTCGTCATCCTCGCAGCCGCCGGCCCCTTGTGGAATCCGCCGGTCGCGACCACGACCGGAGCCACGCCGATCGCGCTCCTGATCGACGACGGCTTTGGCGCCGCCGCGAGCTGGGACGCGCGGCTTCGCACCGCCGACGACATCATGGCGCGCGCGGAGGCCGACAACCGCGCCGTCGCCCTGATCCCGCTCGGCGAAGCCAGCCGGGATATCTCGCTGCAGACGCCGGCCGCCGCCCGCGTCCGGCTGAAGCAGCTCAAGCCCAAGCCCCATGCCATCGAGCGGACCGACGCGCTGCCGACCATTACGCGGCTGCTCGCCGCCAGTCCCGACATGGAACTGGTCTGGCTCTCCGACGGCATCGATCTCGGCCGCGGCTCCGAATTCGTCGCGGGCCTCGCCCGCTCGACCGAAGGCCGCACCGTCTCGATCGTCACCGGCGGCCTGCCGACCGCGCATGCGCTGGCCGGCGCCGACAACGCCGCGGGCGGGCTGACGGTGAAGGTGCTGCGCGCCAACACCGGCGGCACCGAGGACGGCGTCATCCGCGCGCTCGACCTGAGAGGCTTGCCGCTCGGCGAGACCCGCTTTGCGTTCAAGAACGACGAGCGCGAGACCGACGCCGAGATCACCCTGCCGGTCGAGATCAGGAACGACATTGCGCGGCTTGAGATTTCCGGCGAGCGCTCGGCCGGTGCCGTGCAACTGCTCGACAAGCGCTGGCGCCGCCGGACCGTCGGCGTCGTGTCCGGCTCGACCGCCGACACCGCGCAGCCGCTGCTCGCCTCGACCTATTATCTCTCGCGCGCGCTGAACCCGTTCGCCGACGTGCGGCTGGCCGACGTCGCCGCCCCGGCCGAGACGGTGCGCCGCTTCATCGAGCAGAACGTCCCGATGATCATGCTGGCGGACGTCGGCAACGTCTCGGGCGAGGCCCGTGATCGCCTGATCGCCTGGGTCGAGGACGGCGGCATGCTGGTGCGTTTCGCCGGTCCCCGGCTTGCCGGCTCGGACGACGATCTGGTGCCCGTGAAACTTCGCCGCGGCGGCCGCACGCTCGGCGGCAGCCTGAGCTGGGATCAGCCGCAGCCGCTCGCCGCGTTCTCGCGCGAAGGCCCGTTCGGCACCATGACGGTGCCGAAGGACGTCAACGTCACGCGCCAGGTGCTGGCCGAACCCGAAGCGGGCCTCGCCGACCGCACCTGGGCGACGCTTGCCGACGGCACGCCGCTGGTCACCGCCGTCAAGCGCGGCAAAGGACTGATCGTGCTGTTTCATGTCACCGCCGACACCCGCTGGTCCGATCTGCCGCTGTCCGGCAGCTTCGTCGAGATGCTCCGCCGCATGGTCGGCATGGCCGGCACGACCACGACCACCGACGAAACGGCCAAGGGGGGCACCGAGCGCGAAGTGGTGCCGCCGACCCGCATCCTCGATGGGTTCGGCGCGTTCGGCCCGCCAACCGCCGTCACGCGGCCGGTGCCGGTGGGCTACGTCGCGCGCGCCAGTGCCGATCATCCGCCTGGCTTCTACGGCCCCCCGGAGGGCCTGCTCGCGGTCAACACGCTCGCGCCCGCCGACCGGCTGATCGGCATCGACTATGCGCCGCTGCGCGGACGGCTTGAGGCCTATCAGATCGGCGAGCCGCTGGATCTGCGCGGACCGGTGCTGCTGGCAGCGCTGGCGCTGCTCGCGCTCGACGCGCTGGTGGTGTTCCTCCTCGCCGGCGGGGTTGGGCAGATCCTGCGGAAGCGCCCGCAGCGCGCGGCCGCAGCGTTGATCCTTGCGGGCACAATCGCTGCGCTGACATTCGGCACACAGGCTTTCGCGCAAGAAGTGGCCCAGCAGCGACCGCGAAGCCCGCCGGTGGCCACGCCGAACGCCGCTCAGATTACGCCAGCGGATGCCGACTTCGCCATGAAGGCCACCGTCGAGACGCGGCTTGCCTATGTCGTCACCGGCGACACCGAGGTGGACGGCATCAGCAAGTCCGGCCTGCAGGGCCTCACATTGTTTCTCGCCCAGCGCACCGCGCTCGAAGGCGGCGAGCCGGTGGGCCTCGACATCGCCCGCGACGAGCTTTCGTTCTTCCCGCTGATCTACTGGCCGATCGTGCCGGGCGCGGCGAGGCCCTCGCCCGCGGCGCTCTCCCGCATCGACGCCTATATGAAGAACGGCGGCACCGTGCTGTTCGACACCCGCGACGCCATCATGGCGCCGCCCGGCCTCGGCGGCGCCAACCGCTCGCCCGGGATGCTGGCGCTGCGCAGCATCATCTCCTCGCTCGACATCCCGGAGCTTGAACCGGTGTCGCGCGATCACGTTCTGACCAAGACGTTCTTTCTGCTGAAAGACTTCCCCGGCCGCTTCAGTTCGGGCCAGCTCTGGGTTGAGGCGCTGCCGACCGCGGACGAGCAGGCCGACGAAAGCAAGCGCCCGGCGCGCGCCGGCGACGGCGTCTCCTCCATCATCATCACCTCCAACGACATGGCGGGCGCCTGGGCCACGCGCACCGACGGCCAGGCGATGCTGCCGCTGGTTCCGGGCGAGCCGCGCCAGCGCGAATTCGCCTTCCGCGCCGGCGTCAACATCGTGATGTACACGCTCACCGGCAACTACAAGGCCGATCAGGTCCACGTCCCGGCGCTGCTGGAACGGCTGGGGCAGTAAGGAACGTATCGTGGGTTTCGGCATCAACTTCGCCCCGCTGGTCCCAGCCTACGTTCTGTGGGCGGCGCTGGCGCTCGCGGTCGTGCTGGTGGCGCTGCTCGCCTTCGTGCGGAGCCGCGGCTGGGCGGTGCGGGCACTGGCGCTCGCCATGATGGTGCTGGCGCTGGCCAACCCCTCATTCACCCGCGAGGACCGCGAGCCGCTGTCGTCGGTGGTGGCGGTTGTGGTCGACAAGAGTCCCAGTCAGAATTTCGGCGACCGCATCAAGCAGGCCGAGACTGCGCGCGCGATGCTGGCCGAGCGGCTCGGCCGCATCCCGGGCCTCGACGTGCGTTTCGTCGAGGCCGGCGAAGCCGACGGCGAGACCGACGGCACGCGGCTGTTCTCGGCGCTTAATGCATCGCTTGCCGACGTGCCGCCCGACCGCGTCGCCGGCGCTATCATGCTGACCGACGGCCGCGTCCACGACGTGCCCGCGGAAATCGCGGCGCTGGGCTTCAACGCGCCGGTCCACGCGCTCATCACCGGCGCCCGCAACGAGCGCGACCGCCGCGTGGTGCTGGTGACGACGCCTCGTTTCGGCATCGTCGGCCAATCGCAGACGATCGTCTACCGCGTCGAGGATCAGGGCGCGCCGCCCTCCCCCGCCGAGGTCACCATCCGCCGCGACGGCGAGGTGCTGGACCGCCGCCGCGTCACGCCGGGCAACACCGTCAATGCGCAGATCCCGATCCCGCATGCCGGGCCCAACATCGTCGAGATCGAGGCCGCTCCGCTCGACGGGGAACTCACGCCGGTGAACAACCGCGCCGTGGTCTCGATCGACGGCGTGCGCGACAAGCTCCGCGTGCTGCTGGTGTCCGGCGAGCCGCACGCCGGCGAGCGCACCTGGCGCAATCTTCTGAAGTCCGACGCCAGCGTCGATCTCGTCCACTTCACCATCCTGCGTCCGCCGGAGAAGCAGGACGGCACGCCGATCAACGAGCTGTCGCTGATCGCGTTTCCGACCCGCGAACTGTTCCAGCAGAAGATCAAGGATTTTCACCTCATCATCTTCGACCGTTACGCCCGCCAAGGCGTGCTGCCGATCATCTATTTCGACAACATCGCCCGCTATGTGCGGGAGGGCGGCGCCGTGCTGATCGCGGCCGGCCCCGACTACGCGAGCCAAACCAGCCTCTGGCGCACGCCGCTCGAACAAATCCTGCCGGCGGAGCCGAGCGGGCGCACCGTCGAGATGCCGTTCCACGCGCAGTTGAGCGAGCCCGGCAAGCGCCATCCGGTGACGCGGGGGCTTGCCGGCTCCGACACCAACCCGCCGCACTGGAGCCGCTGGTTCCGTCTCGTCGACACCCGCTCAGCCAACGGCACGACCGTCATCGACGGCCCCGACAAAAAGCCGCTGCTCGTGCTTTCGCGAGAGGGCGAGGGCCGGGTCGGCCTGCTGCTGTCCGACCACATCTGGCTCTGGGCGCGCGGCTTCGAGGGCGGCGGGCCACACCTCGACCTGATGCGACGGCTGTCGCACTGGCTGATGAAGCAGCCCGATCTGGAAGAGGAGGCGCTGCGCTTGATCGTGCGCGGCCGCGATCTCCTGATCGAGCGCCAGACCATGGCCGACAGCGTGAGCGAGGTGACGCTGACCTTGCCGTCAGGCGTGACGCGCAGCGTCACGCTGGCGGCGGGCGATCCCGGCCTGTGGCGCGGCTCGATCCGGGCGACGGAGCTTGGCCTCTGGCGCGCCACCGACGGCAAGCTCAACGCGCTGGTCAACGTCGGCCCGCCCAACCCGCGCGAGTTCGCCGAGGTGACATCGACCACCGAGGCGCTCGGCCCGTTCGCGGCGGCGACCGGCGGCGACGCACGGCGGCTGGCGGATACTTCGGGCGCCGTGGCGCTGCCGCGCATCGTCGCCATGCGGTCGAGCGACACCTACCGGGGCGACGACTGGATCGGATTGAAGATGCGCGACGCCAGCGTCGTGCGCGGCATCGGCGTGCTGCCGATGTTCGCGGGGCTGCTCGGCCTCTTGCTGCTGGTCGGCGCACTCGCCGCGACCTGGATGAGAGAAGGCCGCTGACGCGGCTGCTATTTTTCAAACACCTTTTCAGCGGCGGTAATGACGCTGTGGGTCGGGTTCCTGCCGCAGTACTCGCCGATCTTGCTGCCGTGCTCGTTCATGGTGTTGTAGTCGACGATCGGCGAGGCATTCTCCTCGCTGAAATAGCCTTCCAGCCACATCAATATCCCAATGCTGTCCTTGCTGCTGGCGACGAAATCCTTGCATCTGAAGCTCGCGAGATCGAACCGCTGGGCATGCGCAGGCGAAGCGGCCAGGAGCGCGGCAGCGATCGTCAGCATCAAGAGCTTTTTCATGAATCGGCACCCGTTCGCGGCCGGGCGAGCGCGGGCTCGCCGAGCCCATGAACAGGTAACAAGTAATCTCGTCGATCGGACGGCTGTATGTTACCGCGGCAGCCTCGGACGCTACTTGTCGCCGGCCATCACCTTGTCGGCGGCGGTGATCACGCTGTGGCCCGGATTCTTGCCGCAGTATTCTCCGAGCTTCCTGCTGTTCTCCGCCATCTTGTCGAAATCGACGATCGGCGGCGCGTCGTCCTCGGCGTAGTAGCCGTCGAGCCACATCAGCATGATCGTCAGGTTTTCCTTGTTGTACTCGAAGAACTGCTTGCAGGTAATGGTCGAGAGATCGAACTGCTGCTTCTGCGCCTGCGCGGGGAATGCGCCCCCGATCGCGGCCAAGATCGCGGTCAAGATCGCCAGCATCCATAAGCGCTTCATGGTTCGCACTCGCGTCGTTGCGCGGGAATCGCGCGTTCCGGACATTCGCGCCGACCTGTTACGCAGGCAAGACAATTTACCGGGCAGCCTCTCGGCCCTTCCAGTCGGGCCGGATCGTGCCGCCGACGCCGTCGAAGGCTCCGGGCGCAAGTTCCGCGATCAGGAGCCGCGCCGGATCGACCGGCCCGTCCATCGTCACCTGGCCCTTGGGAATGGCCTTGAAGCCTACCTTGCCGTAATAGGGCTCGTCGCCCACCAGAACCACCAGGCGGTGGCCCTTGCCCCTGGCCTCATCGAGCGCGCGCGCCATCAGCGCCTGGCCGATACCGCGGTCGCGGAACGGCGGTTCGACCGTAAGCGGACCGAGCAGCAAGGCCTTCGCCTGACCGATCACGATGGGCGAGAGCCGCACCGAACCGACCAGCAGCGTACCGACGCGCGCGGTGAACGAAAGCTCGGGGATATGCGTGACCTCCTCGCGGATGCGGTAGGCGGTCTTGGCAAACCGCCCCGGCCCGAAGGTCCGCGCGTTCAGGCGCTCGATTGCCGGCGCGTCGTCCGGCGATTCCGGCAGGATGGTGAGGGAAAGGTCGTTCATCGCTGCCGACCGATTAACATTTGGTCGGGGGTGGGGTCCATCACTGTCCCTCGGGGCTGCCAGACCCTACATTAATTGAAACGGGACGGAGAGATTGATGGGACTTCTGGTCGACGGCGTCTGGCGTGACGACAGCTTCGACAAGGCGCGGATGCAGGACGGCCGCTTCAACCGGCCGACCACGAAATTCCGCAACTGGATCACGCCGGACGGCAGCCCCGGCCCCTCCGGCGAAGGCGGCTTTGCCGCGGAATCCGGCCGCTATCACCTCTATGTCTCGCTCGCCTGCCCCTGGGCGCACCGCACCGTCATCTTCCGGCATCTCAAGCGGCTTGAGAACGTCATCTCCATGTCGGTCACGTCCTGGCATATGGGCGAGAACGGCTGGACCTTCGACAAGGACGAGGGGTCGAGCGGCGACCCGGTGAACGGGGCGCAAAAGGTCTCGGAGATTTATCTCAAGGCAGACGGCAAATACACCGGCCGGGTGACCGTGCCGGTGCTGTGGGACAAGAAGCGCAAGACCATCGTCAGCAACGAATCCTCCGAGATCATCCGGATGCTCAATTCGGCGTTTGACGCCCTGACCAACGAGAGTGCCGACTATTATCCGCCGGAGCTGCGGAGCGAGATCGATGCCATCAACGATCTCGTCTATCCCAACATCAACAACGGCGTCTACCGCGCAGGCTTCGCCACCGCGCAGCCGGCCTACGAGGAGGCGTTCCGCAACGTGTTCTCCGCGCTCGACGATCTGGAGCGGCGCCTGTCACGGCAACGCTACGTCGCGGGCCCGCGCGTGACCGAGGCCGACTGGCGGCTGTTCCCCACGCTCATCCGTTTCGACGCGGTCTATTACAGCCACTTCAAGTGCAACCTGCGGCGCATCGGCGACTACGCGAACCTGTCGAACTATCTGCGCGATCTCTACCAGGTGCCGGGCATCGACGAGACCGTGAGCATCGACCACATCAAGCGGCACTACTATGGCAGCCAGCGCAAGGTGAATCCGACCGGCATCGTGCCGCTCGGCCCCGAGCTCGACTTCACCGCGCCGCACGACCGCGACCGGTTCGTGAGCTAGCTCCAGCTACCAGCGCTCCGCCGGAGGCTGCCCGCCCAGCACCTCCGCGATGCGGGTACGGGTGCCGGCGGTGGTGTCGGCGGGCAGCGCATCGGCCGGGAAGAAGCCATGCGCCGCGATCTCACGGTTGGGCTGCGGCTCCTCGGTCTGGCGGAAGTCGCGCACCACGTAAATCGTCACATGGTCGCGCCGCGAATAGAGCGGATGGAAGAACACGCCGTGCAGTGCCGGCGGCGCGGTCATCTGAATTCTGCCCTCCTCGAAAAGCTCGCGCGCCAGCGCTTCGAGCAGCGTCTCCCCGGCCTCGACCCCACCGCCGGGCAAGTGCCAGCCCCGGGCGTAGCTGTGCTTGATCAGAAATACGCGGCCGTCGCCGTCGAGCACCATGCCGCGTACGCCGAACGTCAGCCCGCGCGAGAATCGCCAGTAGAAATGGAACAGCCGGTTGACCAGCGACATTTGTTTAGAATAACTCTAATCTAGAATTTACGACCCAGCCAACATGACGAGGTCATTGTGAAGCGCTTTGCCGACCTATCCGAGCAGGAAATCCTTGCTCTCGCCATCTCCAACGAGGACGAGGACAGCCGCATCTACCGCGGCTTTGCCGAAGGCCTGCGCGAAGCCTTCCCCGCCTCGGCCAAGGTGTTCGATGAGATGGCCGACGAGGAGGTGCGGCACCGGTCGATGCTTTTCGACATGTACCGTTCGAAATTCGGCGAGTACCTCCCGCTGATCCGCCGGCAGGATGTGAAGGGCTTCATCCATCACAGCAAGCCGCTCTGGCTGATGCGGCCGCTGGGTCTCGACGAGGTGCGCAAGTTCGCCGAGAACATGGAATTCGAGGCCGAGCGGTTCTATCGCAAGGCGACGGAAACGACACGCGACGTCTCGGTCCGCAAGCTCCTGACCGAGCTCGCCGAAATCGAGGCCGAGCACGAGAACCTGGCGCACAAGCTCGGTCAGACCATCCTGACCAAGGATGCGCGCGCCAAGGAGGACGAGACCCAGCGCCGCATGTTCCTGCTGCAATACGTGCAGCCGGGATTGATCGGGCTGATGGACGGCTCGGTCTCTACGCTCGCTCCGGTGTTCGCCGCGGCCTTCGCAACCCACAGCACCTGGGAGACATTCCTGGTGGGGATGGCGGCGTCGGTGGGCGCCGGCATCTCGATGGGTTTCGCCGAGGCCCTGTCCGACGACGGCTCGCTCACCGGGCGCGGCACGCCCTGGATCCGCGGCACGGTCTGCGGGCTGATGACCACGATCGGCGGCGTCGGCCATACCCTGCCCTATCTCATTCCGGACTTCTGGGCGGCCACCATTCTGGCGATTATCGTGGTGGCGATCGAGCTCGCGGCGATTTCCTGGATTCGCTACCGGTACATGGACACGCCGTTTCTTTCGGCGGCGTTCCAGATCGTGGTCGGCGGCACGCTCGTCTTCATCGCCGGGATCGTGATCGGCAGCTCTTGACGGCTCTCGATTGTCATCGCCCGCGAATGCGGGCGATCCAGTAAACTTGGCATTGCGAGCAAGGCCGGTCGGTGCATAACACCGCTGCTTGTGCTTACTGGATGCCCCGCATTCGCGGGGCATGACAGCCGCTGGGTGACAAGAGACCTGCCGATGTTCGTACTGGCCCACCTGTCCGATCCGCATCTGGCGCCGCTGCCCATGCCGCGTCCGCTCGAACTGCTGTCCAAGCGCGGACTGGGCTACCTCAACTGGCTGCGCAAGCGCCGCGGAATCCATCGCGCCGAGGTGCTGGAGACGCTGGTCGCCGATCTCAAGGCCCGCGCGCCCGATCACATCGCGGTCACCGGCGACCTCGTCAATCTGTCGCTGCCCGGCGAATTCGATTCTGCGCGCGCCTGGCTGCAGAAGCTCGGCGGCCCCCGCGACGTGACGGTCGTGCCGGGCAACCATGATTGCTACGTGCGCGACGCCGTGGGAGCGGCGCAGCGCGAATGGGACATCTATATGCGCGGCGACGGCGGCGAGACCTTCCCGTTCGTGCGGCGGCGCGGGCCGCTGGCGCTGATCGGCCTGTCCACATCGCTACCGACGCTTCCCTTGGCCGCGACCGGCCGCCTGCACGGCGACCAGATCGCCCGCCTCGGCGAGGTGCTGGGCGAACTCAGGCGCGAAGCGTTCCGAGTCGTGCTGATCCACCATCCGCCGGTCGCGGGCGCGAATTATTTTCGCCGGCTGACCGATGCCGCTGCGCTGCGCGAGGTGCTGCATCGGCATGGCGCGGAGTTGGTGCTGCACGGCCATCACCATACGTCGTCGCTCGGCTGGCTGCCTGGGCCGCAAGCCCGCATCCCCGTGGCCGGCGTGCCGTCGACCTCGGGCGCGCCGGACCGTCATGAGGATCCGGCCGGCTACAATCTCTACGAAATCGAAGGCGCCTGGGGCGCCTGGCGTTGCACGATGGTCGCGCGCGGATGCCGCGATGGCGCCATCGCCGAGATGAGCCGTCGGCCATTGTTTGCGTGATCGCTATCGCGGCATCCGCGACGCGACGATCCAGAGCACCGCGAACAGCGCAACGCAGCCCATGGTCAGGCCGAACAGGAATGCGCGCGCCATGCGCCACCCCCAGCGGCGCCGGCTGCCCTGCAGGCTTCGATACAACCGGCCGTACAACGGGCTTTCATCCTCGGCCAGCGCCCGCTCGCGCTCGATGATGCGGCTCGCCACATAATGGGTGACCGCCTCGACGATTTCGGCGATGTCGTTGGATTCCGCGAGCACCTTGCGGCCGTAGCGGGTGTCCTGCACGAAACGATACCGCCGCTTGTCGCGCGCCATCGCCACATGGGCGATGGCGTCGATCCACAGCCGCGGCGTGTCGCCCCGGCTGATGCCGCGGTCGAACAGATCGATGTCCGGCGGGGTCTCGTTAAACAGCGGGTCGAGCGCGTCATTGAGCAGTTCGAGCCGCGCCAGCTCCGCATCGCGGAGGTCGACCACCACGCTCGACTTTTCGGCGATCTCGATGCGGGTCTGCCGAACGGCCTTCTTCAGGAGCCCGGGCGGTGCATCCGCGGGCGCCGTGTCCTCGGCAGCCTTGCGCTTTCTGCCCCACATTCAGGCAATTTAGCAGCCGGGGCGCGGCCTCGTAAACCGGACAAGCTGTTGTTCCCCCTGGTTTTTGGGGAACTTCGGCGTCACGCGGGAGGGGACCCCAGCCCGTACCGCCTGCCCCAGCCGAGGCCATCCTCGGTGCGCGCGCGGGGCCGGTATTCGCAAGCCGTCCAGCCCGACCAGCCGAGCCGGTCGAGCGCCTCGAACACGGCCGGATAGTTGATCTCGCCCTCGTCGGGCTCGGCGCGCGAGGGCACCGCGGCGATCTGCACGTGACCGATGAGCGGCAGGTGCTTCTCGAAGCGCGTGATGAGATCGCCGCTCACGATCTGCACATGATAGAAATCGAACTGGATCTTGATGTTGGGCCGACCGGCCTTGGCGATGATGTCGGCGGCCTGCTCGATCCGGGTGAGGAAATAGTTCGGCCGGTCGCGCGGGTTGATCGGCTCGATCAGCAGCGTGACGTTCTTGTCCTTGGCCAGATCGGACGCGCGCGTGAGATTGGCGATGAAGGTTCGCTCCGCGGCCGGCCGCTGCTCCGGCGGCACGGTGCCTGCCATGCAATGGATCGCGCTGCCGCCGATCGCCACCGTCATATCGAGCGCCTGCTTGAACACCACGTCCCAGTCGCTCTCGCGACCCGGGACGGCGCCCAAACCGGAGTCGCCCGGGCGGGAGCCGACAAAGGTGTTGATGCCGAGTTGCGTCAGCCCGTGCTTGTCGATCTCAGCCTTGAGCGCCGCGGGCGTGTGGTCGTAGGGCGCTTGCAGCTCCACCGCCTTGAAGCCCGCTGCGGCGGCCGCGCCGAAACGATCGAGCAGCGGGCGCTCGGTGAAGAGATAGGCGAGATTGGCGGCGAAACGGGGCATGGTCGCGCTTTCGGTTCGGCTCGTGACGATGTTCACTACCGCACTTCGCCCCACGTCGCACCCGGGCTCGCGCCATAAGTCCCTGAAATTCATTGGATTTTTCATCGGCACAGAGTGGGCGGATGTGGGCAGAAAGCGCCTTCCCTCTTGGCAAAGCCGGTACTGGAATGGGCAAGAATGGAAACTTCTAATGATCCTAATTACTTATAATGATAGGCGGCTGCCCATATAGCAGCCCACTGAGATAGTGGGCGAGTTTGTGGTTGACCCCCACCCGCGAAATTGGTCGCATTCCCACAGGGGTCCCGCGCCTTCACACGAGCGCAAAAAGAATCCGCCTGACGCGGGACCCAAGGGAAACACCGAGGGCACGCGCCATGAACGCGCAGGAATTGTTGCAGGAAATCTCGGACTACTGCCGGCAGACCGGCCTGGCAGAGTCCACCTTTGGACGGCGTGCGGTCAACGACGGAAAGCTCGCCAGCCGCCTGCGCCACGGCGGCCGCATCACCACCGAAACGCTCGACCGCATCCGCGCCTTCATGTCGACGAACCGCAACGCGGTGGCGCGGCCAGCGGTCATTTCGCGCATGCACGAAGCGTCGGCGCAGCGGGCGGTTTCCGCGCCAGCGCTCTCCCCCGCCTCCGGACCGATGGGCACACCGGGCACTGCCTCGCCGGGCGGCGGCGCCGATCCGCAGCGCAACTTCCGCTTCTTCGACAACCGCCAGAAATATCTGCTGTTCGTAAACACTTGCAGCGAAAAGTGGGTGGTGGGCAACCGCGTCTCGCTCGAGCTTCACAACATCCACCCGCGCCCGCCGGCGCTGCGCCTGTTCGACGCCGGAGTCGGCGACGGCACCGTACTGGGCCGCGTGATGCGCTCGATGCACGACCGCTTCCCGCACACGCCGTTCTACGTGGTCGGCAAGGAGATCAGCCTCGAGGACGTGCGGCTGACGATGCAGAAGATGTCGGACCGCTTCACCGAGCATCCGGCGACGGTATTGGTGCTGACCAATCTCGCCTATGCCGACGCGCCCTGGCTCGCGGTGAAATCGCTTTCCGCCGCCTCCAGCATGGTGTGGCACGAGGTCGCGCTGACCGGCGCGACGTCGCATTCGTTCGAGCAGCAGATCACCGACCTGGTGCCGTTCCTCGACGAGAACTGGAAGGCCGGCGTCAGCCCAAAAACCGGCAATCCGGTGTACGAGCGGCCCGTCGTGCTGGTGGTCTACCGTGAGGACCACAAGTTCCTGCTCGACCCGATCATTCCCAAGCCGGGCGGCACCGTCGCCAACTACGATCTGGTCATTGCCTCGCAGCCGTACCGCGCGCGCGCCTCGCTCGACTTCAAGGCCAAGCGCGTCATTGCGCCGTTGTCGCGGGCGCTTGGGCCGGGCGGGCGGCTGATCGCCATCCATTCGCACGGCAACGATCCGGGCCATGAGATCGTGCAGAAGGTGTGGCCGGGGGACAATCCGTTCCTGCACGACCGCCATCAGATCATGAAGGCGGTGAAGCAGGAGCTCGGACCCGCCGGGCGCGATCTCAACTTCAACGCCTACGCCGACAACCGTTCGCTGTTCCGCTACGACATGCACACGCTGCCGAGCGAGATCACCCAGGAATCCTCGATCGGCACTTCGACGCTGTTTGCCGCCTGGAACGCCGCGATTTACGTGGCGCAGGTCGAGGACCACCGCGTCGCGGAAGCCGCCGCTGACGGAAGCTATCTCGCAGCCACCAGCGAGGTTCTGCAGAAGCACGGCGCGCTCTGGTTCTACGACGAGTCCTATGTGATCTCGCGCCGGCGCGAATGACGGGGAGGCCGCGGTCCGGCCGCGCTCAACGCACCAGCTCACGGTCGGGCGGACCGCCCTGAAGGCGGTTTTGGCACCTGTTGGGCGCGTAGCCTTGCTCCCGGCGCTGTGCAATGATTGCCCCAAGGGAGGAAAAACAACATGACCCATCAAGGCCTATCGTCGGTCTGCGCGCGCTTGAGCGGGGCGTTGGCGATTCTGGCGCTGGCGGCCACAGGCGCCGCGGCCCAGGCCATCGGCCTCGCCACCATGCAGCCCGGCTCGCTGAACCATACGACCGGCACCGCCATCGCCAAGGTGGCGAAGGAAAAGGCCGGTCTCAACACGCTGGTCCAGCCGACCGCGGGCGAATCCGTCCTCATCCCGATCGTCGGCCGCGGCGAAGCCGAGTTCGGCATCGCCAACTCGCTGGAGGTCATCGTCGCCACCGAGGGCGGCCGGCTTCCCGATCTGCGCGTGATCGGCGCGATCCATCCGCTGTTCACGGCCTATTTCGTTCGCAAGAGCTCGCCGATGATGACCATCGCCGACCTCAAGGGGAAAAAGGTGGTGTCCGGCTTCTCCGCGCAGCGCACGCTGGACATATCGGGCCGCGCGGTGCTGGCCGCCGGAGGGCTTGGCGACAAGGACTATAGCCCGGTGCCGGTCCCCAACGTGATCCGCGGCGCCGACGACTTCCTGTCGGGCGCGGCAGACACGTTCTTCTTCGCCTTCGGCGCGCCCAAGGTGCGCGAGGTCGACGCCACCGTCGGCGGCATCCGAGCGCTTGTGGTGCCAGAAAGCGGGATGGACGCCGCGCGCAAGATCTTCCCCGAAGGCTATCTCGCGCCGGCAGCGCCCGGCCCGTTCTTTGTGGGCGTCGAGAAACCGATGGGCGTCTACACCTGGGACAATCTGTTGTTCACCAACGCCAAGGTGAAGGACGACGTCGTCTACAAGCTGATCGAGGCGATGGCCAAGAACAAGGACGACCTTGTTACCATCCAGCCGGCGCTGCGAGCCTTTGCACCGGCGGGGCTGTATAAGAAATTCGGAACTCCGTATCATCCCGGCGCGCTGAAGTATTTCGCCGACAACAAGATCGAAATGAAATAGGCCACCGTAACGCATCCTGAGGGGGAGGACTTCATGCCTGTCGACATTCGCGCCGCCGCAGCGCATCTCGCGGCCACCGCGGCGATTGCTCTCGTGGTGACGAGCGGGTCCGCATCGGCCCAGACCTACGGCTTCGCCACGCTGCCGCCCGGCACGCTCAACCACACCACCGCATCCGCCATCTCCAAGATCATCAAGGAGAAGGGCGGCATGAACATGCTGGTGCAGCCGACCGCCGGCGACCAGGTCATCGTTCCGCTGGTCGGCCGCGGCGAGGTCGAGATCGGCATCACCAACATCATGGAGGCGCAGGACGGCGTCGACGGTGCGCAGAAGGACCTGCGCATCATCTCCGCGGCCCATGCGCTGCGCACGCCGTTTTTCGTGCGCAAGGATTCCGGCTTCTTCAAAATGGCCGACATGAAGGGCAAGCGCGTGAGCATGGGTTACTCCGCCATGCGCAACATCGAAAAGACCATGCTCGCCCAGCTTGCCACCGCGGGTCTGACCGCGGCCGACATCAGGCCGGTGCTGGTGCCCAACGTGGTGCGCAGCGCCGACGAGTTCATGGCCGGCAACGCGGACATGTTTTCCTTTGCCTTCGGCGGGCCGAAGGTGCGCGAGGCCGACGCCACGATGGGCGGCATCCGGGCGCTCGAAATCGACGAGAGCGGCATGCCCGCGGCGAAGAAGATCATGCCCTGGGGTTATCTGACGCAGATCGGCCCGGGTCCGATCTTCACCGGCGTCGAGAAGCCGATGAAGGTCTACAGCTTCGACAACGTGATTATCGCTTCCGCCAAGGTGCCGGACGACCTCGTCTACAAAATTCTCGACCTGATGGAAAAGAACAAGGACGAACTGGTCGCGGTGCAACCGGTGCTGCGCGAATGGACTCCGGCCTTCGGCTACAAGCAATACGGCGTGCCGTATCATCCGGGCGCGCTGAAATTTTTCAAGGAGCGGAATCTCGCAGCCAGGCCGGTCGACTAACCCAAAGCCACACGAACCGTCTATCGAAATGACAGGAACTTGAGGGAGGGGTGTGACATGAACGTCATCGACTTTGGACAAGCGCTCCGGCGTGGATTGCTCGGCACGGCCTTGGCACTCGCAGGCCTGGGCGGCCCGACCGCCTCAGCGCAGACCTACGGCCTCGCCACCATGCAGCCGGGCACGCTGGCGCACACGGTCGCGTCCGCCATCGCCAAAACGCTGAAGGAAAAGGGCGGCCTGAACACGCTGGTTCAGAACACCGCGGGCGAGTCGGTGCTGATCCCGATGGTGGCCAAGGGCGAGATCGATCTCGGCATGGCCAACATGCTGGAGGTGGTCGAAGGAATCGAGACCGGAAAGCTGCAGAACGATCTGCGCATCATCGGCTCGATCTACGTGCTGCGCATCGGCTTCTTTGCCCGCAAGGACAGCGGCATCGTGAACATGGCCGACGTCAAGGGCAAGCGCGTGCCGGCCGGCTACTCCGCAATGCGGACGCTCGACAAGAACACGCTGGCGATGCTGGCGACCGCGGACCTGACGCTGAACGACGTGAAGCCCGTCATGGTGCCCAACGTGCTGCGCGGCGGCGACGACTTCATGGCCGGTGCCAACGACATGTTCATGTTCTCGTTCGGGGGCCCCAAGGTGCGCGAGGCCGACGCCACGGTCGGCGGCGTGCGCGCCGTCAAGGTCGGCCCAAACCTCGAAGCGAGCCGCAAGATATTCCCCTACGGCTACTTCTCCGACGTCAGGCCGATCCCGGCCTACGTCGGTGTCGCCGAGCCGATGAAGGTCTACGCCATGGACTACATCCTGTTCACCAATTCCAAGATGAAGGATGAGACCGTCGCCAAGATCATCGACACGATGGCGAACAACAAGCCGGACCTGGTGGCGACGGCGCCGGCCATGAACGACTTCTCGCTGGACACGATGCATCGCAAGCACACCATGACCTATCATCCCGGCGCGCTGAAATACTTCCAGGACAAGAAGATCGAGGCGAAGGCCTACTGATCGAAAAGGCGTAGCGTGAACGAAAAGCCGACTAGCTCCGATGCGGCTCAACACATCTCCGCCGCGTCGGAGGAGCGCTTCATTGCTAGCGCGGAAGAGTTTGCATCCGAATCGTCGAAGGCGACGGTGTTCGCGGCCAACGTCATTCAGACACTGCTGGTGACCTGCGTCGTTCTCTGGGTGCTCGACGTCCCGCGCCAGCTCCTCAACATTTCATTCTACACCGAGCAGCTTCTGGCGGTGACGCTCGGCCTCACGCTCGCGCTCGCCTTCATCGCCGAGACCAAGCGGCAGCCGAGCGCGATCGATCTTGGCGGCCTGACCGCGGCGGGCGCCATCGTCATCTATCTGATCTACCGCTATGTCGCCCGGGGCGACATCTCATGGCCGGTGGTCGGCGCCCTTGCGGTCACCCTGGCCTGGACCTTCACCGCCAGCCGGGCCGCATACGCGCGCTGGTTCGACTGGCTCTGCGCCATCGTTGCGCTGCTGCTGGCAGGCTATATCACCGTCCGTTACGAGGCGTTGACCTATGAGCTCGCGATGCTGCCGGTCGAGGGCGTCGTCGGCAGCGCGATCCTGACCTTCCTGGTGCTGGATGCAAGCCGGCGCATCTCCGGCTGGGGCTTCGTCGCGATCATCCTGGCGATCGCCGGCTACGTCTATGTCAGCCCGTTCCTGGGCGGGGACTTCCAGACCCGCTGGGTCAGCCCCGAGCGCATGGTCGCCTACGTCGGCCTCGACGTGAACGGCATGATCGGCAACATCCTCCAGGTCGCGGTGCTGATCGTAATCCCCTACACCATCCTGGGCCAGGTTCTGGCGCGCACCGGCGGCGCGGATTTCTTCTCCGACCTCGCGATGTCGGCGATGTGGAGATTCCGCGGCGGCGCCGCCAAGATCGCGGTGGTCGGCTCGGCGCTGTTCGGAATGATCTCGGGGAGTGCCGTTTCGAACGTTCTCGCCGTCGGCCAGGTCACCATCCCGGCCATGATCAAGTCGGGATTCACCCGGCGCCGCGCGGCGGCATTTGAAGCGGTCGGCTCGACCGGGGGCCAGCTCATGCCGCCGGTGATGGGCGCGGCGGCCTTCATCATGGCGGAGTTCCTGCAGGTCTCCTACGGCACGGTCTGCATCGCCGCCGCCATTCCGGCGCTGCTCTATTACAGCTGCCTGTTCATCCACGTCGACCTGGAAGCGGCGAAGCAAGGCATCGGCGGCGTCGACGACGAGGAAATGCCTTCGCTCACCAGCGTGCTCACATCAGGGTGGCACTTCCTGGTGCCGATCTTCTTTCTCGTCATCGCGCTGATCTATCCCGAGGTGCTGCTGCTGACGCCGGAGAAGGCCGCGGTCGCCGCAACCGGCATCCTGATCGTGTTCGCGCTGATCTTCGGCTATCGCGGCAAGCGCGTCTCGCTGAGGCAGATCGCGGTCGCGGTCATCGAGTCGGGGCGGGTGTCGCTCGACATCATCCTGATCGGCGCCGCCGCCGGCATCATGGTCGGGATCATGAGCATCTCCGGCCTTGCCTTCGGCATGACGATGCAACTCCTGACGCTGTCCGGCGAAAACGTGTTCCTGCTGCTGCTGCTGATCGCGGTCCTCGCCTTCGTGCTCGGCATCGGCCTGCCGACGGTGAGCGTCTACATCCTGACGGCGACGCTGCTGGCGCCCGCGCTGATCAAGCTCGGCGTCACGCCGATGGCCGCCCACATGTTCGTCATGTACAACGGCATGCTGTCGATGATCACGCCGCCGGTCGCCTTCGCCGCCTATGCCGCGGCCAACATCGCGCGCACCGACGGCTGGACCACCGGCTGGGTCGCCTGCGCGGTCGGCTGGAGCACGTTCATCCTGCCGTTCCTGTTTGTGCTGACGCCCAGCCTCTTGATGGACGGCCCGAGCTATCTGATCGTGTGGAACCTGGTGCGCATTTTGTTCGCGCTGTTCGTCGGCACGGCCGGGATCGTCGGGTTCGCGCTCGCGCCGCTGTCATTCCCAATGCGGGTCGTCTACTGCGTCGTGGCGCTGCCGATCGCGCTGCCGCCTGAGAGCTTCACCGGCGGGCATACCATCAATTTCATTGGCATAGCCGCAGGGATCGTGCTCCTGGTGATCGACCACCTGCGGCGGCGGCGAAAGGCTGCTGCGGCAGCGCCGGCCTAAAGCAAATGCCCCGCCTTTCGGCGGGGCATCGGCAAATCCACAATGGAGCGGGCGAGAACTACTGCCCCTCGCGCCAGAAGCCGAGCGCTTCCTGCGCCGGCTTGTCTGAGATCGAGAACAGCACCGCCTCGTCCTTCACGTCGTGCGAATAGCGGTGCCATGACGGCACCACGAACACGTCGTTCGGGCCCCACTCCAGCACCTTGTCGCCGACCTTGGTGGTGCCGTGGCCCTCGACGCAAACGAAGATCGTGCTGTCGGTCGAGCGGTAGTCCTGGCCCTTGAAGCCCTTCGGGAACAGCGCCAGGTAGGCGCCCATGGTCTGCATCACGTGACCGCCGGTAACCGGATTCGAATAACGCACGCGGGCGCCGTGACGCGGGTCGATGTCGCCGGCCTTCTTCAGCCGCTCCAGGATCGGCTTGGTCCGGACATAGGTGTAGTTGATGACCGGGCTGCGCTTGATGAACGTGTCCATCGAGCCGTCCGGCAGCACGCCCGAACCATAACGCGCCAGCGAGTCGCCGTCCTGGCGGTCGGTGTTCTGCGCTTTTTCGTCGAAGTGCTCCATGAACGAGGTCTCGAAGTGGTTGACGGTCGGCATGTCGAGCACGTCGAGCCAGATCACCGGCTGCTTGCCCGGATTGCCGTGGTCGTGCGGCGCCCAGTTCGGCGTGAGGATGAAGTCGCCGCGCGACATGTTGGCCTTCTCGCCTTCGACCGCCGTGTAGGCGCCCTCGCCTTCGAGCACGAAGCGGATCGCCGACGAGACGTGCTTGTGCGCCTCGGCGATCTCACCCGGCATGATGAGCTGGACGCCCGCGAACAGGCTGTTGGTGATACGCGACTGGCCGCGCATGGCGGGGTTCTCCAGCACCAGCACGCGGCGCTCGGCCTCGTCGGCGGAAATCACGTCGCCCGCCTCCAGCATCAGCTTCTTGACGTCGTCGTATTTCCAGATGTTCGGAGCGCACTTCGACTTCGGCTCCTTGGTGACGACGTGGCGGAGCACCTCCCATAGCGGCGCCATGTCCTTCTTGCTGATCTTGTCGTAGTAGGCTTGACGGTTGCCCTGCACGTTGTGCTTGGGATCGACGGTGGCGGCGACGGACATCGGATTCTCCTTGGAATTCCCGGCCCTTCGGAAAGGGCAAATTCGCTTGGGTTGCCCTTTACATAGCGATTTTCCGGCAAATTGGTAGCCGCGCGGCTGCGGCAGGCGGTATTCGCCAATTGCGGGGCTTCCGCCGGCCCTGGCAGGGACAGCGGCCTATTCCCTGCGAATCAAGTGTTGTTCGAGCCGCCATCGACCGCCAGCAACTGGCCGGTCATGAAGTCGCTGTCGCTGGAGCAGAGAAAGATCAAGCTTCCCAAGAGGTCCTCCGGGAACTGGTCGCGCTTAAGCGCCCGGCGCGCCACTGCGGCAGCCTTCGACTGCTCCACATGCACCGTGTTGGTCAGCCCGGTATCGGACAGCGTATAGCCCGGCGCCAGCGTGTTGACGCAGATGCCATGCGCGCCGAGCTCCCGCGACATGCAACGGGTGAACGCCGTCACCGCGCCCTTCGAGGTGACGTAGTGCGAGAAGTCGGGGATGCCGCGCGCGACCGTGCCCGAGCCGATGTTGACGATCTTGCCGTATTTTTTCGCAATCATGTGCGGCGCCACATGCTTGACCATCAGGAACGGGCCCCTGATGTTGATCGCCATCACCTTGTCCCAGAGATCGACGTCCATCTCGGTGACCTTCAGCGTCGGCAGCGGCGCGTAGAGCGCGGCGTTGTTGATCAGGATGTCGATCTTGCCGAAGCGCTCAATGGTCTTCGCCACCAGCGCCTTGCACTGCGCCTCGTCGCTCACGTCGAACGTCATGCTGTCGGTGGAGTTGCGGCCGTGCCTGGCGGCGATCTCGGCGGCGAGGCTAGATCCGTCCTTGATGTCGGCGATCATCACCTGCGCGCCTTCGGCGGCGAGCGCCTCCGAATAGTGCCGGCCGATGCCCACCGCTCCGCCGGTGACAATTGCGGTGCGTCCCTCAAGTCTCGCCATACCACCCTCGCCTGTGCTTAATGTTTGCAAAGGCTAGAGCAGCGCGGCGGCCGGCGCCAGCCGGAAGCGGGGAGGACAAATGAAGAAGGTCGACTTCACCAAAGACCTGTTCAAAAAAGACCTGGAGGACAAGCTCGCCATCCGCGAGCTGATTGAGAACTGGGCGGTGTGGCGCGACAGCTTCCAGTGGGACCGCTTCCGCACCGTCTGGCACCCGGAAGGCCGGATGTGGGCGACCTGGTTTCAGGGCACCTACGAGGAGTTCATCGCGGCGAACCGGGCGGGCTACGCCAAGGGCGTGCGTATCTATCACTTCCTCGGCGGCTCCTCGATCGACATCAAAGGCAAGCGCGCCATCGCCCAGACCAAGATGTCGATCTCGCAGCGCGCCGTGGTCGAGGGCGTGGAGTGCGATGTGATCTGCATCGGCCGGTTCTACGACTTCCTGGAGAAGCGGAAGGGGACGTGGGGTCTGGTCTGGCGCCGGCTGACCTACGAGAAGGACCAGATCGCTCCGGTCGATCCGGCCAAGGCGCCCAAGCTCGATCCCAAGCTGCTCGCGCGGTTCCCCGTGGGCTACCGCCACCTCGCCTATCTGCAGACCAAGGTGGGCTACAAGGTGAAGGACGACATGCCGGGGGTCGATGGGCCGGGGACCGACGCGCTCTACGCCTTGGGGGCGGGCTGGCTCAAGGGCAACAAGAAGATCGGGTGGTGAGGGCACAGTCATAGTCCGCCCTTGCACCATCACCCACAATCCATTGAAATGAACTGAAAATCACGCCACGGGGGAAAGCATGTCGTGGGCTGACAAATTCAACCTGCTCAACGGGATCGTGCTGCTGCGCCTGATCTGCGGGCTGTTCTTCATCCCGCACATCGTCGGCAAGTTCACCGAGCCCGCCACCTTGGGCTTCTTCAAGGCCGCCAAGTTCAATCCGCCGGCGACCTGGATGTACATCGCCGGCACCATCGAAACCTTCCTGGCGATCGGGCTCATTTTCGACATCTACACGCCCTACGTCGCGGCCATCGCAGCGTTCCATCTGCTCGTCGCCGGCGCCGCCACCTACAAGGTCACCAAGAAATGGATCTGGGTGATCGGCGGCATCGAATACTGCGTGTTCTGGATGTTCGCCTGCATCGCGCTCGCCATGCTGACGTGGCCGAAGTAAGCGAAGATTGAAGAAAAACATGATCAACGCGGCGGTTGTCGGACTGGGCACCTGGGGCAAGACGATGGTGGAGTCGCTTGCAGGCGGCAGTCCGCCCATGCGCATCACCACCATCCAGACCCGCACCGTGAAGCCCGACGACGAGGCTTTTGCCAAGCAGCATTCGCTGGCCATCGCGCCGAGCTACGAGGCGGTGCTGAAAGACTCTAAGATCGACGCAGTGGTACTGGCGACCCCGGCATCGGGCCATCTGCGGCAGATCGAGGCCGCGGCCGCCGCGGGTAAACATGTCTATTGCGAGAAACCGTTCACCTTCACGAAGGAGGAGGCGGAGCAGGCCATCGCGGCACTGAAAAAGGCCAAGCGGGTCGTCGGCGTCGGCTACAATCGCCGCTTCCATCCGGAAATGATCAAGCTGCGCGACCGCATCAAGGCGGGCGAGCTTGGCATCGTCCAGCATATCGAAGCCAGCATGACCTACCCGAACGCGCTATTCCTGCCGCCGACGGCGTGGCGCTCCAATAAATCGGAAGCGCCGCTGGGTGGCCTTGCGCCGATGGGCGTGCATGCCATCGACGCGATGATCTATCTCATGGGCGAGATCGACCACGTCTATTGCCAAAGCTTCGCCCGCGTGGTGCAGACCGGGACCGACGACACCACCTCGATGCTGTTCCGCATGAAGAACGGCGTGTCGGGCTATCTCGGCACCATGACCACCACCGGCGCAGTTTTCGCCTTCCAGGTCTATGGCTCCAAGGGCTGGCATCGCATCGAAGGCGTGACCCATACTTCGGGCGCGTCCTCGGAAGAGCGGCGAACCCGGCAGTTCGGCGCCTGCAAGTTCCAGCCGGTCAAGGGGCCGCTCGAGACCTGGGAGGCCGAGAAGCTCGACATCGTGCGCGCCACCTTGGAGGCTTTTGCCCGCGCGGCCGAGGGCGGAGCGCCCTTCCCCATTCCGCCCGAACAGATCATCCACGGCGCCTCGGTGAGCGAAGCGGTGATCCGCTCGGCGGCGAGCGGCAAAGTCGAAAAGATCGCCTGATCAAAAAAGGAAGAACAATGGACCTCGGCAAGGGCCTCGGCCACCTAACCTATTCGACGCTCGTGCATCCCGGCGACACTTGGGAGGACATGTGGACGTCGCTCACCACCTATGTCCCGCAGGTGCAGAAGCGGGTCTGTCCCACCGCGCCGTTCGGCGTGTCGCTGCGGCTGTCGAATTCGTCGGCCTCGACGCTGGTGAAGAGCAAGCCCGAGCGCGACAAGCTGAAGAGTTTCCTCGCCGACAACAACATGTATCTCTACACGGTCAACGCGTTCCCCTACGGCCCGTTCAAGAACCAGATCGTCAAAGAGCAGGTCTACGAGCCTGACTGGCGCTCGGAGGAGCGCACGCAATACACCATGAACGTCGCAGAAATTCTCGCCGACGTGGTGCCAATTGGAATTTCGCCCTCGATCCAGAGCGCGCCCTTGGGCTTCAAGCCCAACGTCACCGGCAAGGCCGTGATCGACAGCTACACCGAGCATGTGATGCGGGTGGCGGCCCGCCTGATCGATCTCGAAAGGCGCACCGGCCGCACCGTGACCTTGGCACTTGAGCCCGAGCCGTTCTGCTTCCTCGAGACCACCGACGAGACGGTCGACTACTTCACCAACCACCTCTACACCGGAAAATCCGCCGAGATGCTGGCGAGGTTTTCCGGCCTGCCGATCTCCGAGGCGATCGTCGCGCAGCGCCGTTTCATTGGCACCGTGTTCGACATCTGCCATCAGGCGGTGGTGTACGAGGACATCGCCGTGTCGCTGCAGAAGCTCGTGGACGCCGGCATTCCCATTTTCAAGCTGCAGGAAGCCGCCGCCTTGCGGATCCCGAACGTGACGCAGCAGAACGTCGATACGCTCCGGCGTTACGCGAAGACAATTTATCTCACGCAGACCGTCGAGAAAAAGGACGGCAAGCTCAACCGCTTCCTCAACCTCGAAGACGCCTTCGAGGCCTGGGAGACCGATCCCGGCCCGCGCGAATGGCGCACGCATTTCCATGTGCCGGTGTTCCTCGACGATCTCGGCGAGTTCGGCACCACCCGCTTCGCCATCGAGGACGCGCTGAAATTCCACAAGGCCAAGCCCCTGTCGCGCCAGCTCGAGATCGAGACCTACACCTGGGACGTGCTGCCGGATCATCTCAAGACCGGCGACATCGTCGACTACGTCTCGCGCGAAATCGAATGGGTTAAGGGCCAGCTTCAGTAGTCCAACGGAAATAGCGAGGGTCTTACCATGAAGGTCGGTTTCATCGGGACGGGCCGCATGGGCGGGGCCATGGTCCTCCGTCTGCTCGACGCCAAGCACGATATCGGCGTCTACAACCGCACGCCCGAGAAGGCCAGGCCGCTGGCGGACGCAGGCGCCAAAATCCTCGGCTCGGTCGCCGATGCGGCCCGCTACGGCGATGTCGCCTACACCATGCTGGCCGATGACGCGGCGCTGGAAGATGTCGTGTTTCGGAGCGAAGGCCTTCTCGCCTCGCTGCCGAAGGGCGGCATCCACGTCTGCGCCGGCACCCACGGCATTCCGCTCATCCGCAAGATCAAGCAGGCGCACGCCGAGAAAGGCCAGATCCTGGTGGCCGCTCCCATGATGGGCCGGCCGGAGCTCGTTTCGTCAGGCACGGCAGGCGTCTTCGCTTCGGGGCCAGCCGATGCGCTGGCCAGGTGCAAACCGCTGTTCGGAGCCATCGCTCGGCGCACCTTCGAGGGCGGCGCCGATCCGGAGGCTGCGACCGCCATGAAAATCGCCAACAATTTCGTTCTCGGCTGCGCCATGGAGGCGATGGGCGAAGGCTTTGCGCTCACGCGAAAATACGGCGTGGAGACGAGTGTCTTCTACGATGTGATGACCGACGGACTGTTCAACTGCTCGGCCTACAAGGTCTACGGCAAGATCATGGTGGACGAGAGCTATAGCAAGGTTGGCCAGATGGCGGTGCTGGGGCTGAAGGACGCCAACCTGGCGCTGGAGGCCGGCGGCCTCAAGGGCGTGCCATTACCCAGCGGCAACGTCTGGCGAGACCGGCTCGTCGGCGCGGTCGCCCACGGCGACGGCGACAAGGACTGGGCCGTCATGGCACTCGAGCAGGCGCGCGCCAGCGGGCTGGCATAGCTGCGCCATGCAGCCGCCGGCCGCATCGTTCAATCTCGCGAGCCTCGACCGCGCCTTCCTCGACGACCCCTACCCGACCTACCGGGCGCTGCATGAGCACAATCCGGTGCACCGCATGCCCGATGGCTCGTATTTCCTCACCCGCTACGACGATCTGGTCGAGGTCTATCGCGATACGAAAACCTGGAGCTCGGACAAGAAGATCCAGTTCAAGCCGAACTTCGGCGACAGCCTGCTCTACGAGCACCACACCACGAGCCTTGTCTTCAACGATCCGCCGATCCACACCCGCGTCCGCAAGCTCCTGGCGCCGTCGTTCACGCCGCGCACGCTTCGCGCCATGCAGCCGCGCATCGAGGCGCTGGTGGACCGGCTGCTCGATTCGGCCGAACAGCGCGGCAGCATCGACCTGATCGAGGATTTTTCCGCCGCCATCCCGGTGCAGCTCATTGGCGATCTGCTCGGCATTCCGCAATCCGAGCGCGGCCCGCTCCGCAACTGGTCGCTGAAGATTCTCGGCGCCCTGGAGCCGGTGCTGTCGAAGGAGCAGTTCGACGGCGGCGTCGCCGCGGTCACCGAGTTCAAGACCTACCTGCGCGATCTCGTCGCCCGCCGCCAGCGGGAAACGGTGCAGGACAGCGGCGAAATTCTCTCGACCCTGATCGATGCCAGCGAGATCGCGGCAGGAAGCGACAAGGACGACCGGCTGTCGGAGCCGGAGCTCCTGCACAATTGCATCTTCCTTCTAAACGCCGGCCACGAAACCACGACGAACCTGATCGGCAACAGCGTCGATCTTCTGCTGCGCAACCCGGACGCGCTGCGCGACCTCGCGGCGCATCCGGAAGCCATCGAGACCGCGGTCGAGGAATTTCTGCGGATGGAGAGTTCCAATCAGCTTGGCAACCGCCGCGCGGCGCTCGACACGCGTCTCGGCGATACCATCATGCCGGCTGGAACCTACGTGCATCTCTGCATCGGCGCAGCCAACCGAGACCCCGACCAATTCCCCGATCCCGACCGGCTCGACATCCGCCGCCACCCCAACCGCCATCTCGCCTTTGGCTTCGGCATCCACACGTGCGCCGGTAATTCGCTGGCGCGGATGGAGGCCCAGGTGGCGATCGGCAGGCTCGTCCGCCGGTTCAGGACAATCGAGCGCGCCGGCCAGCCCACCCGCGGCGGCCGGGCGCGGTTCCGCGGCTTCCTCCGCTATCCCGTCGCTGTCCGCGCCTAGCAGTGTAGAATGCCCGCATCACAAAGGCCGCCATCCATGAGCAATGCCTTCGACTTCGCGCCGCTGCTGCCTGCAGGTCTCCCGGCGCCTGCGGTCAAATGGACCGGTTCGCCAAAATACAATTTCACCGGCGGCAACAACGATGCCGACGAATTGCCGCTCGACGGCATTATTTCGGCCGCCGACGCGGTGCTCAGGCGCGAGGGCCGCACGCTCGCCACCTACGGCCTTGAGAGCGGCCCCCAGGGTTACCGTGCGCTCCGCGATTTCCTCGTGCAGAAGCTCAAGCGCGACGCAGGCATCGTCTGCACCGCCGACGAAATCCTGGTCACCTCGGGCTCGCTCCAGGCCATCGACCTGGTCAACGGCGTTCTGCTCGCGCGCGGCGACACCGTCATCATCGAGCAGGAATGCTACCAGGGCTCGATCAACCGCCTGACGCGCATGGGTGTCAACGTGGTCGGCATCCCGCTCGACAAGGACGGCATGCGGATGGACGCGCTCGCCACGGCGCTCGACGATCTCAAGCGCTGCGGCGTCCGCGCGAAATACATCTACATCATCCCGACCGTGCAGAATCCGACCGGCAGCATATTGCCGGAGCAGCGCCGCACGGAAATGCTCAGGCTCGCCGAGGCGCATGGCGTGCCGATCTTCGAGGACGACTGCTACGCCGACCTAATCTGGGATCACAAGCGGCCTCCGGCGCTCCATGCCATGAGCAAGAGCGCCAACGTCATCCACATCGGCTCGTTCTCGAAATCGGTCGCGCCAGCGCTGCGCGTCGGCTACATCGTCGCGCCCTGGGCGATCCTGTCGCGCATGCTCTCGATCAAATTCGACGCGGGCTCCGGCGCGCTGGAGCAGATGGTGCTGGCGGAATACTGCGCGTCGCATTTTTCCGCGCACATCCCCGAGCTGACGCGGGGTCTGCGCAACAAGCTCGACACGTTGATGGAATCGCTCAACGAGCAGTTCGGCACCGCGGCCGAGTTCGAGGAGCCGAAGGGCGGCATCTTCCTGTGGGTGAAGCTGCCCGACAACGTCGACACGTTGAAGCTCTACCAGCCGGCACTCGCGGCCGGCGTCGCCATCAATCCCGGCCCGGAATGGTCGGTGAACAAGCCCCACAGCAGATCGCGGATGCGGCTCTGCTTCGCGAGCCCGACCCACGACGAGATTCGCAAGGGTATCGCGGTCCTGGCCGAGGTCTGCCACCGCGAGTTCGGGGTGCCCACACGCATATCCAACGTCAAGCGCGGCTAGCCTGCCCGGCCGGTTTGGTGGAGAATGGCCCCAACGCCGGAGGACGCGCCATGACCACGAAATCGCTGACGCCCGAGCAGATGGAATCCCGCACCGCCCGTTTCAACAAGCTGCAGACCTACCAGCGCCAGAATTTCGAGGCCCACAACATCCCGCCCGGCGCGGTCGAGAAGGTCACCGCCCGCAAGGTGTTTCCGGTGATGGTGCCCCCGGACTATCAGGGCCGCAGCGCCGGCGCCCCGGTGAAGGGACCGCGCGGGCTCATCGTCAGCATCGCCGAATGCCCGCCGCACAACGGCCCGGGCCTGCACCGCCATCTCAACACAGTGGAGAACTTCTTCTGCCTGTGCGGCCGGTTCGAGATTTCGTGGGGCGACGATGGCCAGCACAAGACGATCCTCGAGCCCAACGACATGATCTCGATCCCACGCGGCGAGAATCGCATGTTCTTCAACATCTCCGACGAGGTCGGCCGCCTGCTGGTGATGATCGTGCCGGAGACCGACCAGCAGGTCGACCCGATCACCTACGCGCCGAGCCTCGGCAAGGAAATCGAGAACGAATACGGGAAGAAGGCGCTGGAGGGCCTCCAGACTATCGGATTCAAGTTCGAGGAGCCGGTGGGCTGACATCCGCAGCGCAACGACGTTCCCCGCGCGCGGTGCAGCGCGCAGCGGTGCACCGCAGACGCGGGGTCCAGCTTTTTATTGAAAAGAAACCGGGGTCCCGGGTCTGCAGCGCAGCACTTCGTGCCGCACTGCACCCGGGACACGAGACGCCCACTCTCAGCCAAACGCCGCCTTGTAATCCTGCACGAACTGCTTGGTCGTGATCGGTTCGCGGCCGACGATGTCGCGGATCGGCTGCGTGTTCTCCTTGGAGAACGCGCCCTTGCCGCCGGCCCGCGCGATCGCGATCAGGTGCGTGACAAGCCAATCCGGCATGTTGCGCGCCTTCAGGGCCGCCTCGGCCTGTTCGAGCGTGACCGCGACATAGGTGATGGGCTTGCCCAGCGCCTCGCCGATCACGTTGGCGAAGTCGCCGAACGTGGTGCCAACCCCGGAGAAGACATACATCTTGCCGGCGTGCTTGGCCGGATCGCGCAGCACCCGCGCGCCGACCGCACCGGTGTCGCGCACGTCGATCAGCGCCACCGGCAGATCCTTCGGCCACGGCTGCACGATCTTGCCGTCGTTCTTGATCGAGGCCGCCTGCCCCATGATGTTCTGCATGAACAGGCCGGGGCTGAGGATGCACCATTGCAGACCGCTCTTCTTGAGGTGCTCCTCGATCTTGTGATGCGCCTGGCCGTTGATCGATTCCACGTCCGGACCGATCACGTCGCGGCCGCCGGACACCTTGACGATGTATTCGGCGCCCGCCGCCTTGGCGGCCTCGATCACATTGATCTGCTGGACATCCGATTTCGGATTGTGCCCGGTGACGATGAACACGCGCTTGGCTCCGGCCAGCGCCTTTTGCAAGGCCCCGCGGTCGTCAAGCTCCGCCACCGCGGTCTTGGTGTCCGCGCCGAGCACCTCTTTTGCCTTATCGGCGTTGCGGACGATGCAGACCGGGCTCTCGCCCAGGCCTTTGAGTTCCTTGACCACTGCCCGCCCGGTGTTTCCGGTGGCTCCGACGACCGCATACATGGCGTTCTTCCTCACTCTTTTCGTTAAATTAGACCTTGACCCGCTCGATGAACTTGCCGAACGCGGCGAGTTGCTGCTTGATCAGGTCGGTCGCGCCTTGGTCCTTCAGCGCGCCGTCGGCGAACTTGCTGGCCGCCATGTTGACGATCACCTCGGGCTTGCCGAAAAGCTGGGCGTCGATCGCCTGCAGCACCATGCGCAGGTGATACTGCATACGCGAGCCGCCGAGCAAGCCCGGCGCCGCCGACTGGATGCACACCGGCTTGTCCTTGAACGACACCTCCTTGTAGCGCGACAGCCAGTCGATGGCGTTCTTCAGGCCGCCCGGGACCGACCAGTTGTACTCGGCGGATACGATCAGAACGCCGTCGGCGGCACGGATCGCGTCGTTCAGCGCGTCGCTTTCCTTGGGGATGCCGGTCGCCTGCTGGTCGTCGAAATTGTAGATCGGGATCCTCGCAAAAGACGGCGCTTCCTTGATCGTCATGCCTTCGGGGGCGAGCCCGATCGAGGCGGTCATGAGCTGCCGGTTGAAGGAGCCCTTACGCAGAGAGCCGCATATCGCCACAACTTGAGCCATTGCTTGTCCTGTCGGTTGGTTCGAGCTTGGGAAATTTCATGCCGCGAGGGCGGCTGGGAGGTCCATAGCACGGCCGCGGCGCCAGTGGCGAGGCATGGCGGTCCGGGACGAAGACGAGGCTAGAGTTGCGGAATACCCGCCTTTTCCCGCACGCCGCGCCACTTGGCGATTTCGCTCTCGATGTGCCGGGACAGCTCCTCCGGCGTCGAACTCCGGGGCTGCGCGCCGACCTTCAATATCTGCTCACGCACGCTTTCGCGGCCGAGCGCCTCCACCAGCGCCTTGTTGATCCGGTCGACGATCGGCTTCGGCGTGCCCGCGGCCATCGACAGCCCATACCAGCTCGTCACGTCGTAGCCGGGAAGGCCGGTTTCGGCGAAGGTCGGCACCTCGGACAGCGACGGATAGCGCTGGGGCGACGTCACCGCGATCGCCTTGAGGGTCCCGCCGCGGATCTGCCCGCTCACGATCTGGATCAGCTCGAAGGCGTAGTGGGTGTCCTTGGAGAGCAGCCCCGCCACCACCGCGGGCGTCGAGCGATAGGGGATGTGGGTGATCTTGACGCCGGCCATCTGGTTGAAGAGCTCGGCTGCGAACTGCTGCGTGGTGCCGACGCCGGCGCTGCCGTAGTTGTATTTGTTGGGATCGGCCTTGAGCAGAGCCATCACACCCTTGGCGTCGCCGGCCGGGAAGTCCGGCGCCGCGATCATGACGAGCCCCGCCGTCCCCACCTGCGACAGCATCTGGAAATCCTTCACCGGATCGTAGGGCAGCGTCTTGTACATCGCCGCCGAGACCGCGTGGGCGTTGCTCATCATCAGGAGGCTGGAGCCGTCCTTCGGGCCCTTGGCGACCTGATCGCCCCCCAGAATGCCGCCGGCGCTGGGCTTGTTCTCGACCACCACCGGCTGGCCGAGAATCTCCTGCAGCGGCTGGGCGACGATCCGCGCCGCGAGATCGGTGCCGCCGCCCGCGCCGAAGCCGACGATGATCTTGATGGTCCGCGTCGTCGAGTCCTGCGCCACCGCAGACACCGAGCCGATCGCCGGCAGAACGATGGCAGCCAGCGCAATGAAGGCGCGAACGATGGTCATGGCGTTTCTCCCCGGTCCTGTTGTCATTGTCTTGCGTCGATGGCCGGGCTCGTCCCGGCCA
>CAMAWG010000022.1 GCA_945861855.1 Rhodoplanes serenus | reverse complement strand
ACGTTCTCAGCCTTGAACACCACCGAGCCGTCCGGGTTGCGGATCTCGCTCGTGGTCAGGCGGAACGCGATGTCCGCGTAGGGAGACTGGCCGTCCTTGGTGAAGCGCCGTTCGATCCGCATTGTTCGTTGCCCCTTGTTGCGCGTCAGTCGCCTTGAGGCGCCGACATTTTATCCCCAGCCGGGGGCCTAACCCCAGCCGTTTTCAGTGTTTTTGACGCATCCCTTACATAAGAACCGGGTCCTTGAACCGGAACCGGGCGGCCCGCCGAAACGGGCCTTGTCCGCACGCCAAGGCGACAAAAATCCCTGTCCCGCCTGGCTCGGAATCCGGGCGGAAAACTGTCGTTTCGTCTGCGCGATGGGGTTCGGCGGGAACAAGAAACGGACCCGCGCCGGACAACTGGGAAGCTAGGACAGACTCGCCGCATACGTCAAGCAATAGACATGGAGTCTGAATCAAATACTAAGGCTTGTGTCCGCTGTGAACTGTGGGGACTGTGGGGACGACTCAGCGTCGGTGCGCCGAAGTATCGGACAGGTCGAAGAGATTCGTGAAGTCCCCACCTCAATCAATCTTCGTGACGGTCTGTCACAAAACCACAGTCAACCCCTGCTAGGCGTTTTTTGCGGTTGAAAACGCACCCTTGGAGGGCGGAGGGGGCGTTCGCAGCGATCACAGGAAATCCCGCATTTCGCGTTTGGTAGCGCGCCGGGGCGAATCCGCAGCGCGCAGAGATTCGCAAGTGCGACCAACGACTTGAAAGCCATTATGACAATCGCCCGCCCGGCGTTGCGGCGCCTGTGCGCAAAGAGCTGTGGACAGGCGGGGCGCAACCCGACTCGCAAGGACTGGCAGACCGACGGCTCTCTTGCCTGGACACCGGGTCGGGGCGCTGGCATGAACGGATCGGTCCTCAAATCGATCGCGCACCACCGATGAAAACCTTCATTCTGCGCTTCTTCACTTGGTGGAACGGCCAGACCTTCGGCACCCAGGTATGGACTTGGCTCTATGGCGAATCCGTCGGCGTCGACGAGTTCGGCAACCGCTATTTCCGCACCCGCGGCGGCAAGATCGACCCCACGCTGCTGATGGAGCGCCGCTGGGTGATCTACCACGGCGAGGCCGAAGCCTCGTCGGTGCCGCCGTCGTGGCACGGCTGGCTGCATCACACCGTCGATGTGCCGCCGACCGAGGAGCACTATCAGCCGCGCCCGTGGCAGAAGCCGCACCGGCCGAATCTCACCGGCTCACCCGCCGCGCACCGCCCGACCGGCTCGACCCTGGCTCAGGGCCGCAGGCCCAAGGCCACCGGCGACTACAAGGCTTGGAATCCCGGCCGCTAACGCGGCCCTTGGTACCCGGCCGCTAGATCGTGGCCGCCGACGCGCCGATCTCCGCCCTTTCCCAGCCGCATTCCCCGTGTTAACCGGCATATCCTGGCGCAGGCGACACCCGCTTGAGGCTGACCAAATCCGGCTGATGGCTCGATCCACATTCCGCGCGCTGCTCACGATTGCGGGCGTGCTCGCCGCTTCTCCGGCGGTGGCGCAGTTCCCCAACATCTTCGACAGCATCTTCGGCAATCCGCCGCAGCGGCCGCCGGCCGATGTGCCGAGCCGGCCGCCCTCGCCGATGCCCAGGGAGCCGCAATATCTTCCGCCCGGAGGCGGGCTGCCGCCCGGACCGCCGCCCGGATCGCGAATCCGAACCGAGCCCTTGCCGCCGCCGCCCGGCGCGACCAGCGCGCCCGCCCGCCGTCCGCAGGATCCGCAACAGGCGGCGCCCGGCGCTCCGCTGCCGCCCGGCGGCCAGCGTCCGCCAGCGCAACCGGCCTCCACGGGCCCGCAGCCCAGCAACGAGGTCGTGGTAGAGCCGCCGCCGAACAAGATCGCCAATCCGACCGCGGTGTTTTCGGGCCTCGACAAGATCACCGGCCGCATCATCAGCTTCGACGTGGCGCTCAATGAGACCGTGCGCTTCGGCGCGCTCGAGGTGACGCCGCGCGCCTGCTATTCGCGGCCGCCGACCGAGGCGCCCGCGACCGACGGCTTCATCGAGGTGGATGAACTGACCTTGCAGGGCGAGATCAAGCGCATTTTCAGCGGCTGGATGTTTGCCGCGAGCCCTGGGCTCAACGCGGTCGAGCATCCGATCTACGATGTCTGGCTGACGGAATGCAAAGGCGCGCCGCAGCCAGCGGTGGCCGAGGCGCCGCCTGCGCCGCCCGCACGCGCGCAGCAGCCGCGCACGCAGCAACAGCAGCAGCAACGGCGCGCGACCCAGCAATTGCCGCCGCCGCCCGCGCCGCTGCCGCGCTGATCGATCCGATCCGAAGACTTACGCCGCGGGCGCCTGCGCCTGCCGCAGCGCTTCCGCGCCGGTCATGGGCTGGCGCAGCGCCGCGAAACTGGCCTCGCCGACCAGGGCGGCTTCGAGCAACTTGTGATACTGCCGGCGCGACACTTCGACCGCGCCGAACGTGCGCAGATGATCGGTGACGAACTGGGTGTCGAGCAGCGTGAAGCCGCCGGCCCGCAGCCTTGCCACCAGATGCACCAGCGCGACCTTCGAGGCGTCGCGCGCGGTGTGGAACATGCTCTCGCCGAAGAACGCGCGGCCGAGGCACACGCCATAAAGTCCGCCGACCAGTTCGCCGTTCTCATAGGCCTCGATGCTGTGGCAATGGCCGATGCCATAGAGCTTCTGATAGAGCACACGGATTCGCGCGTTGATCCAGGTGCGGGTGCGTCCCGGCTGCGAGTCCGCGCAGCCGTCGAGCACGCCCTCGAAGTCGCGGTTGGTCTCGATCTGAAAACGGTCCGAGCGGACGGTGCGGGCGAGCCGGGACGGGATGTGAAACGTTTCCAGCGGAATGATGCCGCGGTTGTCCGGCTCGATCCAATACAGCGCCGGGTCGTCGGCGTTCTCCGCCATCGGGAAGATGCCGCAGGCATAGGCCTTGAGCAGCACCTCCGGGGTGATTTCGACGAACGCGGTCTCGCGGCTGGCCATGGACATTCCGTGGAGCAGAGGCGGCAATCTAGCGTGGGACCGGGCCGTGCGCCATTCATCCGGCGTTAGCGATGTTGCGTCTAATTGTCGGAAGATTGCGAACGTCGGCAGCCGCCCCGCGTTGCCCTTGTGTTCCGGTTCGGGACGGGCAGGGAAGAGGTGGGTGATGGAAACGCAAGCTCAACGGTCGCGAGTCCTGCTGGTCGAGGACGAGTTTCTTCTGTCGGACATGCTGTCCGAAGTGCTGTCGGAACACGGCTTTGAGGTCTACGCCGTCGCCAACGCCAAGGACGCGCTCCGGCACCTGACCTGTGGCTCGCCCTGCGACATCCTGCTGACCGACATCCATCTTGCAGGCGGCATTGACGGTGCGGCGCTGGCGCGGCTGGCGCGCGAGCTGCGCCCGGACCTGCCGGTGGTCTATGCTTCGGGTTCCTACAGCCGGCTCGAACAGCTCGACGCGGTGTCAGGCGCGATCTTCGTGCCCAAGCCCTACAATCCCGACAAGCTGTGCGCGATGCTGAGCCGGATGACGCCGCCGCGCGATAACGCGAACTGACAGGCGCTCAGGCTACGATTCAGGGCTTGCGACGCTCTGACTTCTGCGCCGCGTCCAGTTCAGCCATCTGGCGGATGTGAAGACAGATGCATGAGATCGATGGATCAATTCATACGATCTGCGAAAATCTCCGACGATCGCTTCAATGTTTAACTGCAGGCTCGCAATCGCCCCGACTTCACCAACGGTGACCGGGTGCCAGGTTCCGTCGGTGTTGCGTTGAATGCTGACGACGCGCACCTTCGCGGGCCTGATCCGGCGCGCGACCATCTTGGCAATCTGACGGCGGGTCTTCGGCTTCTTCGCCATGACGTTCCCTTGCTGCGGCAGAGCCTACCATGAACGCCGAAACCGCTCCACCGCCACGAATCGACGTGGAGCCTGGCGCGTTTTATGGCTCCGTGCGCGGGACTTCAAGACTTCGCGGAGCCGATGGTTACGGTTCCATTCCGCCTTCGGCGAGGAACCGCTCGAGCCAGTGGATGTGGTAATTGCCGTCGATGATGTCCTGGGTGCGGACGAGCTTGCGGAACAGCGGCAACGTCGTGTCGATGCCGTCCACCACGAACTCGTCGAGCGCGCGCTTCAATCGCATCAGGCATTCGGTGCGGGACTTGCCGTGCACGATCAGCTTGCCGACCATCGAGTCGTAGAAGGGCGGGATCGTGTAGCCCTGATAGACCGCCGAATCCACGCGCACCCCAAGCCCTCCGGGCGGGTGGTAGGACGCGATCCGGCCGGGCGACGGCAGGAAGGTCGAGGGGTTCTCGGCGTTGACGCGGCATTCGATCGAATGGCCGCGGAACTCTACGTCTTTCTGCGCGAGGGGCAGGTCGCCGCCGGCGGCGACGCGAATCTGCTCGATTACCAGATCGAGGCCGGTGATCATCTCGGTGACCGGATGCTCGACCTGGATGCGGGTGTTCATCTCGATGAAAAAGAACTGCCCGTCCTCGTAGAGGAACTCGACGGTGCCGAGACCGAGGTACTGCAGCTTGCGCATGGCGTTGGCGACGATCTCGCCGATCTGGTGGCGGGCGGCGACGTTGAGCGCGGGCGAGGGGCTTTCCTCGAACACCTTCTGGTGCCGGCGCTGCAGCGAGCAATCGCGCTCGCCGAGATGGATGGCGTTGCCGCGGCCATCGCCGATCACCTGGACTTCGATGTGGCGGGGGCGCTGGAGATATTTTTCGAGATAGACGGCGTCGTCGCCGAACGCGGCCTTGGCCTCGGAACGGGCGGTGGCGAGCGCGGTCGCAAGCTCGTCCTCGAGATGCGCGACTTTCATGCCGCGGCCGCCGCCGCCGGCGGCGGCCTTCACCAGCACCGGAAAGCCGATCCCGCGTGCGATCGCGATGGCATCGCTGTCGGAGGTCACGCCGCCGTCGGAGCCCGGCACGCAGGGGATGCCGAGCGACTTGGCGGTGCGCTTGGCCTCGATCTTGTCGCCCATCAGCCGGATGTGCTCGGGCCGGGGCCCGATGAAGTGGACGTTGTGGTCGGCGAGAATTTCGGCAAACCGCGCGTTCTCCGAAAGAAATCCATAGCCCGGATGGACGGCGTCGGCGCCGGTGATCTCGCAGGCTGCGAGCAGCGCCGGGATGTTGAGGTAGCTGTCCTTGGCCGGCGGGGGCCCTATGCAAACGCTTTCGTCGGCCAGCCGCACATGCATGGCGTCGGCATCGGCGGTCGAGTGCACGGCGACCGTCGGGATGCCGAGTTCCTGGCAGGCGCGCAGCACCCGGAGCGCGATCTCGCCGCGGTTGGCGATGAGGATTTTGTCGAACATGAAAAGGTTCTCAGCTCGACTGCAACGAACTACGGCGTATTGCTTCTCCGACCAAAAAATCCAGATGTCTCTGATAAAACTCCCATCTTGCCCCAGCTAGCTTGGGTCCGGTTGCTTCCAAGACATAGACTCCTTCAATTTCTTCGAGGTCTTCAGCGGCAAGGTCCGCCAGGGAAAAGTAGCTCAATGTAACTTTGTGATCTGGCCACGGCGCTTTGATCTCGATGCCGAAAACGAAATCGGGGCGGAGAGGGCGACCTGCCAAAGTACGTCCGATTTCCATGAATATTTCACGCACGAATTCCGGCCACCAATCGAGATTCTTGGCCTCCATTGGCAAATAGGGCATTCGACTCGCCCTCCTAAAAACACCCGTCTCTCACTCGATGATGATGAGCGGCTCGCCGAACTCGACCGGCTGGCCGTCCTCGATCAGGATTTGGGTGACGGTGCCCGAGCGCGGCGCCGGGATCTGATTCATGGTCTTCATGGCTTCGATGATCAGGAGCGTCTCGCCCGCGACGACCTTGCTGCCCAGATCGATGAACGGCGCGGAGCCGGGAGAAGCGCCGCGATAGGCCGTGCCGACCATCGGCGAGGTGACGGCGCCGGGATGCTTGGCAAGATCGGCCGGCGTGACCGCAACCGGCAAGGGAGCAGCAGCGGGCGGAAGCGGTGCGGCCCCGCTCTGCGAGCCGTATTGTGTTACCGCGCCGCCGCGGCCGACGCGCACGCGCAGGCCCGCGCGCTCGATCTCGATTTCGGTCAGCCCGGTCTCGTCGAGCAGCTTGGCGAGTTCGCGGATCAGCTCCTTGTCGATCCCGGATTTGGCTTCGGCCACGCTCTTGTCCTTGGGAGCCATACTCAGCGCTTGCTCTTCTTGGCCGTCATCGCCGCGATGCCGTCGATCGCCAGCGCGTAACCCCGGATGCCGAAACCGCAGACGATGGCCTTGGCGACGAACGACACATAGGAGCGATGCCGCCACGGCTCGCGCGCGTGAATGTTGGTGATGTGGCACTCGATCACGGGCACGTCGATCGCCTTGATGGCGTCATGCACCGACACCGAGGTGTGGGTGAGGCCCGCCGGGTTGAGCACGACGCCGGCTGCCTTCTTCGCGCCCGCCTCGTGCAGCCAGTCGACGATCTGGCCCTCGTGGTTCGATTGCCGGAACTCGATGCCGATGCCGTGCGCCTGCGCGGCGTCCCGGCAGAGTTTCTCGACGTCCTTGAGCGTCGAGCGGCCGTAGATCTGCGGCTCGCGGGTGCCGAGCAGATTGAGGTTCGGGCCGTTCAGCACGTAGATCGTCTTGCTGCTGGATTTAGCCATTGCGGCGCCCTAGGGTCTTGACGGCGCAGGCGAATTTGCCGCCGCGCCACGGTGTCGTCCGCTTTATAGGCACCCGGCCCGCAAAGGGGAAGCCCGCCCTACTGCGCGGCCTTGATGCCCAGCACCCTGGCGATCCCGGCCACGGTCTCGCGCTGCTTGTCGATCGAGGTCGAGAACTGCGCGGCCGAGCCCGGAACGACGTCCTGTCCGGTGGCGTGCAGCCGGTTCACGATGGCCGGATCGGCAAGCACTTCGCGGACATCGGTGGCGATGCGCTCGCGAATCTCGTTCGACATGTCGCGCTGGCCGTAGACGCCGACCAGCCCGTCGAAGGTCAGCGCCGGGAAGCCGGCCTGCGTCACGGTCGGAACGCCGGGCACGACGGATGACGGCTGGCTTGCTGTGATCGCCAGCACCTTGACGCGCCCGGCCTGCATTTGCGTGCGGGTGATGGCGAGCGCCGCCCAATAGAAATGCAGGCGTCCCTCGGCGACGTCGTTCAGCGCCTGCACCGTATCGCGGTAGGGGATCTTCGCCATCTCCAGCTTTTCGCCCTTGAGGAAGGCCGCCAGCACCAGGTCGGTGGCGCCGGTGACGGTCGCCCAGTTCATCGTGCCGGGCTTGGCGCGCACCATCGCGACGAAGTCGGCGAGCGACTTGACGTCGAGCGAAGGCGGGACGGCGAGCGTGATCAGCGTGGCCGACACGCGCGCGACCGGCGCAAGATCGCGCGGATCGTAGGGCAGTTTCTCGTGCAGATAGGGATGCGCGGTGAACGAGGAGGCCGGGCCGAACAGCAGCGTGTGGTCGTCGCGACTGCCGACGAAGGCGTTGATGGCGACGAAGCCGTCGCCGCCGGGCCGGTTCTCGACCACCACCGGCTGGCCCCATTTCGCGGTCAGCTTTTCAGCGATCAGCCGGGCGCCGATATCGGCGCCGGAGCCCGGACCGAGCGTCAGGATCAGTTTCACCGACCGCGTCGGCCAGTTCTGCGCCGCCGACGGCACGGCGGACAATGCGAGCGTGGACAGAGCCAAGGCTGAGCCGACCAGAATTCGTGCGATCCACATGGCGTTTCCTCAAGCCCGGCTCTATCGCGGCCGGCGTTCAATCGTCACCGAAGACGGCGTCTCTGTAAAGCGCGGCACGCCACTCCGGAAGGTCAGCAGGTCACCTTGCCGCAGCGCGCGGTGTTGATGCTTTCCCTGAGCTTGTCGAGGCCGACGGCGCCGACCACGACGTTGTTGCCGATCACGTAGCTCGGCGTGCCGTTGAGCCCGAGCTTCTCGGCGAGCTTCAGGCTCTCCTCGAGCGTGAGCCGAACCTCGTCGCTGCCTATGTCGCGCTCGATCCTTGCCGTGTCCAGCCCGATCTCCTTGGCGACCGCGAGCGCGCGCGCCTTGTCGGCCTGGCCGCGGCCGGTCATCAGCTTCTGGTGGAACTCCATGTACTTCTTGCCGGTCTTGTCCTGCATCCGGACCGCGACCGCCACGCGCGCGGCTTCGACCGAACTCGCTCCGAGCACCGGGAATTCCTTGAGTACGATCCTTATTTTTGGATCGGACTTCATCAGTTCGAACATGTCGAGCAGGGCGCGCTTGCAGTAGCCGCAGTTGTAATCGAAGAACTCAACGAAGTTGACGTCGCCCTGCGGGTTGCCGGCCACGACCTGGCGTGTCGAGTTGAAAATCGTCTCGGCGTTGTCCTTGACCGCGGCCTGGTGCTTGAGGGCTTCGTCGGCGGCCTGCTTCTTCTCAAGCTCGGTCATCGCCTCCTGTAGCACTTCGGGATGCTGGACCAGGTAGTTGCGGATGATCTTTTGGATCTCGACGCGCTGCGCGTCCGTGATGCTCTGCGCATGGCCGGAGGTTGCGCCGAGCGTCAGACCGGCCGCGAGAGCGAAGCGTGCAAGGAAGCGCATGGAAGTCAGTCCTTTCGGGGTCATGGCCGCGAGCCTGGCGGCTTGGCACTTACAATATCGTCGGCCTTCACCCAACCGGGCGATCCGATCGGGAAGCGGGTCTTGGCGCGCGCCGCGATCTGCCGCGCGGTAACGTAGTCGCCGCGCATGAATGCGGCGAGGGCGGAGGCGAGGTCGGCCTGCGCGAGATCGCCCTTGCGTCCATAGGCGATGGCGAGCTGGCGGTAGCCGTCGACCGACTCCGGCTCGACGGCCAGCGCGGTCCGCAGCAGCTTCACGGCTTCTTCCGCGCCTTGAGAGTTATTCATGGCGTTGAGCGCCTGCGCCAGCAGCACCTGGATCAGCGCCGGATGATTGGTGAGCTGGATCGCGCGGCGGAGGGGCGCGACGGCCTCCGCGGCCTTGCCGCCCTCAAGCAGGACCTGTCCCTTCAGCTCATGAAAATACGGATTGTTCGGCTGGGTCTGGATCAGGCCGTCGATCTGGGCGATGGCGGCGCGCAGGTCGGCATGACGGTAGGTCGCGATCGCGCGCGCATAGCGCGCCGGCAGGCTGGTGTCGCTCGGCGGATAGCGACGCGCGATCGAGTCGCCGCGATCGAGAAAGCCGAGAAGCTTGGCGCGTATCAGGTCATGCCGCAACTGCAGCTCCGGCGAGTCGAGCTTGTCCCAGTTGGGGCTTTGCTTGGCGATGATTTCGAGGGCGGAGACGCGTTCCGCGGGCATCGGATGCGATTGCATGTAGGGGTCGGCGGTCCGCGCGGCAAAAAGGATGTCGTCGGAGAGGCGCTTGAACGTGGTGTACATGCCCTTCGCCGACTGGCCGGTGGCGGCGAGGAACTTCACCCCGCCGCGGTCGGCCTGCTCCTCCTGCGCGCGCTGATAGGACAGCAGCGACCGGCGGATCGCCTCCTGCGGACCCATCAGCGCCGCCGCCGGATTGCCTCCCACGTTGCCGCTGCGCGAGGCAGCCACCATGGCGCCCGCGCCGAGCAGCAGGGCGATGATGGATTGGGTCTGCGCCTGCGCAAGCTGCTGGCGCAGGCGCGACAGATGCCCGCCGGCGATATGGCCGGTTTCGTGCGCGAGCACGCCGATGATTTCGTTCGGAGTCTTGGAATCGATCAGCGCGCCGGCGTTCACGAAGATGCGCCGGGCGTCCATCACGAAGGCGTTGAACGCGCGCTCGTTGATGATGGTGACCTGGATGTTCTGCTGCTCGAGGCCCGCGGCGCGCAGGATCGGCTGCGTGTACTCGCGCAGCAACTGCTCGATCTCGGCGTCGCGGATGATCGGCAGCCCCGGCGGCAGGCTTTGCGCGCGCGCCGGCGCGACCGCGGCTGCGGGCACGGCTGCGACCGCAAGCGCCGTCAGCAGCGCGAGCGCGCGTGCGGCTGGCGCGGTCAGTCGCGCCCTGATAGTGCTTCCCGCTTCAATCATGCCCGTTTGGGATCGCGAACCCAATGTTCAGCCAACCTAGTGGCGCCCCCGGAGAGGGTCAACGCGACCCGGGATCACTTGTGGTTGCACGTCCCGGTGCACGCTTCGTTACACGCCTCTCGATCTTCGGCGAATGCCAGTAAGGAGCGGCCGAATGCGGCAACAGCGGGGCGGGGTCTTGAGGTGCCGGGGAATGGCGGTGGAGGGCCCGCCATGATGCTCGATTCCGCGCGCCGGCAGACGGCGCCGTCCGCCCGCAGCAACGTGCCGCCGTTCATGGTGATGGACGTGATGGCCGCCGCCGCCCGGATCGAGGCGGCCGGCGGCAAGGTGGTTCACATGGAGGTCGGCCAGCCGGCGTTCGGTGCGCCGTCACCCGCCGTTGCCGCGGTGCGCGCGGCGCTCGGCAAGAGCGCGCTGGGCTACACCGAGTCGCTCGGCATTCCGTCGCTGCGGGCGCGCATCGCGCGGCACTACGCGGAAACCTATGGCGTGCCGGTGAGTGCCGACCGGGTGATCGTGACCACCGGATCGTCGGCTGGATTCATCCTGGCTTTCCTCTCGATGTTCGAGGCGGGTGACCGGGTTGCGATCGCCAATCCGGGCTATCCGCCGTATCGCCACATCCTCACCGCGCTCGGCTGCGAGCCGGTGCTGATCGAGACCGACGCGGCAACGCGATTTGCGATCACCGGCGAAGCCCTGCGCGCGGCGCACGCGAAAAAGCCTCTTGCGGGCCTGCTGGTCGCGAGCCCGGCCAATCCGACCGGCACCATGATGACACCGGCGGCGCTGGCCGCGTTGATCCGCGCGACGGAGGACGAGGGGATCAAGGTGATCTCCGACGAAATCTATCACGGGCTCGACTATGCCGTGCCGGCCGAGACTGCGGTGCGATTGTCGGAGAACGCGGTGGTCATCAATTCGTTCTCGAAATACTTCTGCATGACCGGCTGGCGCATCGGCTGGATGGTTGTGCCGCAGGCGCTGGTGCGCCCGATCGACCGGCTGCAGGGCAATCTTGCGATCTCGGTGCCGACGCTGTCGCAGATCGCCGCGGAGGCGGCGTTCGAGGGGCGGGTTGAACTCGACGCGATCAAGCACGGCTACGAGGACAACCGGAAAATCCTGATCGAGGGGCTGCCCAAGGCGGGCTTGTCGAAATTTCTGCCGGTTGACGGCGCGTTCTATCTTTATGCCGACGTCTCCGAATTCTCCGGCGACAGCTTCGACTTCGCCAAGCGCCTGCTGGAGGAGGCGCATGTGGCGGCGACGCCGGGTGTCGATTTCGATCCGGTCAACGGCCGGCGATTCGTGCGCTTCTGCTACGCCGGCTCGGGTGCCGACATGAAGGAGGCGGTGGAGCGCATCGGCGGCTGGCTGCGCGCGCGCTGAGATGCCGGCCCGGGTGCCTCTGATCGCATCCCGCGTCGGAGACAAGGTCTCCGGCGACCGGTCGGTGCTGGTGCCGTGGTGGAGCATCACCAAGACCTGCCTCGCGGCCTGCGCGCTGGTTCTGGTGGCCGCCGGTCGCCTCGATCTCGACCGGCCCATGCCCGGCCGCCGCTTCACCTTGCGGCAACTGCTTCAGCACACCAGCGGATTGAACTGCTACACCGAGCATCCCGACTACGACCCCGCGCTCGACCACCACGACGATCCGTGGTCGGCAGAAATCCTGCTGGCGCAGGTCGACAGCGTGCCGCTGTTGTTCGCGCCGGGGCAGGGCTGGACTTATTCGAACACCGGCTATTTCCTTGTGCGGCGTCTGATCGAACAGATCACGGGCGCCGACATCGAGCATGCGCTGAACAGCCTCGTGCTCGCGCCGCTCGGGATCGAGCACGCCTTCATCGCGCGGCAGCGGGCCGATCTGCAGCGAAGCGTGTGGGGCGATGAGGACAACTTCCATCCCGGATGGGTCGCGCACGGGCTGTTGATGGGCTCGCCGGCCGAAGCGGCGATGTTCATGCATGGCCTGCTCACCGGCGACTTGTTGCCTGCGCCGCTCTGCGAGGAGATGCGCCTGCGGCATCCGGTCCATGTGAATCTTCCCGACCGGCCGTGGCGGACCGCAGGCTACGGGCTCGGGCTGATGATGGACATCGCCTCGCCGCACGGCCTTTGCATCGGCCATTCCGGGCAGGGGCCGGACAGCGTCGCCGCAGCCTACCACTTTCCCGATCTCGATCCGCCGTTCACGGTCGCGGCTTTTGCACCCACCGACGATCAGGGCATCGCCGAGCGTGCGGTGCTCGAAGAAGCGGCGCGATTGCGCTGAGTGGGCCGTCGCCCCGTCCTGGCCGCATGGAGCCTTGGCGATTGTCGAAGCGCGGCGCAGCCGGTACTCTGTGCCGCAATCAAAAACGACAATGGGCGGGAGGAAGACAATGGTGGTCGATCGGCTGAGGCGATCCGTCGGGCTGGCGCTGCTGGGCGGCGCGTTGTGGACGCTCCCGACCGGTGCGTTCGCCCAATCGCAATATCCCGACAAGCCGATCCGGCTGATCGTGCCGCAGGCGCCGGGCAGCGCCACCGATACGGTGGCGCGCATCCTGGCCGCCGAACTCGGGCCGCAGCTTGGCCAGCAGGTCATCGTCGAGAACAAGCCCGGCGGCGCGCTCACCATCGGCATCGATCTGGTGGCGAAGGCCGCGCCGGACGGCTACACGCTCGGCGTCGGTCCGATTGGCGCGCTGGCGGTCACCCGCCACATGGTGGCGAGGCTGCCCTACAACATCGAGCGCGATCTGACGCCGATCGCGCTGATCGCGCGCGGCCATCTCCTGCTGGCGGTGTCGCCCACGTCGGACATCAAGTCGGTCAAGGATTTGATTGCGCAGGGCAAGGCCAATCCCGGCAAGCTCAGCAACGCCTCGTCCAGCAACGGCTCGCCGGGCCACGTCGGCGGCGAACTGTTCAAATACATGGCCGGGATCGACGCCGTGCACGTGCCCTATCGCGGCGGCGCCGCCGCGACCACCGACCTGATCGCGGGGCGGGTGCAGTTCATGTTCGAGAGCCTCAACTCGATTTCACCGCACGCCAAGTCCGGCTCGGTGCGGGCGCTGGCGGTGAGCGGCGACCGCCGTTCGCCGGGATTTCCGGATATCCCGACCGTCGCGGAGGCCGGCGTGCCGGGCTACAGCGCGCCGACGTGGAGCGGCGTGATCGGACCGGCGGGCCTGCCGCGGCCGATCGTGCAGAAGCTCAACGAGGCGGTGAACCGCGCGATCAAGACCAAGGCGTTCGTCGACCGGTTCGGTTCGATCGGCGACGAGCCGGCCGGCGGCACGCCCGAAGAGTTCGCGCAGACCATCGCCAGGGATTCCGCCAAGTGGGGCGACGTGGTGAGGCGCGCGAACGTCAAGCTGGACTGAGGCGGTCTAGAATTCGACGTCGAGCTCTTCCAGCTCCTCGGGCTCGGTCTTGGCCGACTCGATCCATTCCTGAATGTGCGGCAGCGCCATGATGGCCTTGCAGTAGGCGGCGCAAGCTGGGTCGAGCTTGACGTCGTAGGTGACGAAGCGCGTGCACACCGGCGCGAACATCGCGTCCGCCATGCAAGGCTGCTTGCCGAACAGGAACGGTCCGCCGGATTCCGCCAGGCATTCGCGCCAGATCGTGGCGATGCGGTCGATGTCGGCCTGCGCGCCGGCCCAGACCTTGAAGCCGGGATAGTGCGCCTTGAGGTTCATCGGCAGCGCCGAACGCATGTTGCTGAAGCCGGAATGCATCTCGCCGGAAATGGAGCGGCAGCGGGCGCGCGCGACGCGCTCCTTGGGGATCAGGCCGGCCTTCGGAAACAGTTCGTGGAGATATTCGGCGATCGCGAGCGTGTCCCAGATCTTGACCCCGTCATGGGTCAGGCACGGCACCAGGAACGATGGCGACAGCAGCAGCAGCTCGGCCCGGGTCGACGGATCGTCGCTCGAACCCATGACCTCCTCGAAATCGAGCCCGGACATTTTGCAGAGCAGCCAGCCGCGAAGCGACCACGAGCCGTAGTTCTTGCTGGCGATCGCCAGCTTGGCCTTGGCCATGCCTTTTCCCCTCCAGGGCGGTCCGGCGAACGCCCGAAGAAATTATCTCGCACCGCAGCAACAAATGCACTAGTCTTTTTGCACTGCGAGGGAGCGGTTTCCGCCGGCCGGGCGGCTGCGACACCGCAGGGGACTTGTGAATGCTGTACGCGGCCTATCAGGCCCATTCCGACATGCTGGCGGCGGTCCGGACGTTCGCGGGCATGGCGGCCCGCTCGATCGGCAACACCGGCACTGGCATGCCCGGCCACGGTGTGGTGCGCAATCTCACCGCCGCCTACGAGCTGATCGCGCGGGCGGGCCTCACCCACCACCGTCCGGCGTTCGGAATCTCCCATATCACCGCCGGCAACCGCGAGGTCGAGGTGCGCGAGGAAGCAGCGCACGTTACGCCGTTCGGCACGCTCCTGCATTTCAAGAAGGACATGGACACCGTGCAGCCGCGCGTGCTGCTGGTCGCGCCGCTGTCGGGCCATTTCGCGACGCTGCTGCGCGGCACCGTCCGCACCATGCTGCCCGAGCACGACGTCTACATCACCGACTGGCACAACATGCGCGATGTGCCGCGCGCGGCCGGCCGTTTCGGCTTCGACGAATATGTGGCTCACCTGATCAAGTTCATCGAGGCGATGGGCGAGGGCGCCCATGTGCTCGCGGTCTGCCAGCCCTGCGTCGCGGTGCTGGAGGCGGTCGCGGTGATGGCGCAGAACAACAATCCGGCGCAGCCGCGCAGCATGACGCTGATGGCCGGCCCGATCGACACCCGAGTCAACCCGACCAAGGTGAACGAGCTCGCCAATTCCAAGTCAATCGACTGGTTCGAGAAGAACCTGATCGCGCGCGTGCCGTTCCGCTACCCCGGCGGGCTCCGCCAAGTCTATCCGGGCTTCGTGCAGCTCGCCGCCTTCATGAGCATGAACATCGAGCGGCACATCAAGGCGCACAAGGAGCTCTACGACAACATCCGGCAGGGCGAGCACGAGAAGGCCAAGATCACCAAGGATTTCTACGACGAATATTTCGCGGTGCTCGACCTCTCCGCGGAGTTCTATCTGGAAACCGTGCAGTGGGTGTTCCAGGAGCACCGGCTGCCGCTCGGCACGCTCGAATGGCAGGGCGAGAAGGTCGAGCCGCGCGCCATCCGGCGTACCGCGCTGCTCACGGTCGAAGGCGAGAAGGACGACATCTGCGCGGTCGGCCAGACGCTCGCCGCGCACGAGCTGTGCTCGAGCCTGCGGCCCTACCGCAAGCGCCATCACATGCAGGCCGGCGTCGGCCACTACGGGGTGTTCTCAGGCCGGCGCTGGGAGAGCCAGATCTATCCGCTGGTGAAGAACGTCATCCTGTCCAGCGAATAGAGCCTTCGATCCGCCTCCTTCTCTTTCTGCGAGCCATTCCTACATAGGGAGCCCGGAAGGTGCTCCCCATGTTCGATCTCGATCCGCAGAACTTCGAAGCCAGCGATCCCATCGCCGAGGCCGTGACGGCGTGCGACGAGCATCTGCTCGATGTCTATTCCGATGCGGTGACCGCGGTCGCCGACCGGGTCGGGCCCGCCGTGGTGCGTGTCGAGCGCCCGGCGGCGAACGGCCGCGGTGGGATGGGCTCGGGCGTCGTGATCTCGCCGGACGGCCTCGTGCTGACCAACAGCCACGTGGTCGAGGGCGCGCGCGAACTGCGCCTGACCGACACCGAAGGCCGGGTCATGGAGGCGCGGCTCATCGGCGAGGACGCCGACACCGACCTGGCGCTCCTGCGGGCCGGCGCCGCCCGCAACCTGCCATCCGCGGCGCTCGGCGATTCCAAGCGGCTCAAGCGCGGCCAGCTCGCGGTCGCGATCGGCAATCCGCTGGGGTTTGAATCGACGGTGACGGCGGGCGTGGTCTCCGCGCTCGGACGCAGCCTGCGCGCCCGCACCGGGCGGCTGATCGAGGACGTGATCCAGACCGATGCCGCACTCAATCTCGGCAACTCGGGCGGGCCGCTCGTCTCCTCGCGCGGCGAGGTGATCGGCATCAACACCGCGGTGATTGCGGGCGCGCAGGGCATCTGCTTTGCGGTGGCGAGCAACACCGCGCAGTTCGTGCTGAGCGAAATCCTCCAGCACGGCCGCGTGCGCCGGGCCTTCATCGGCGTCGCGGCGCAGACCGTGGCGGTGCCGCGCCGCCATGCGCGGGCGGCGGAGATCGACAATGGGTTCGGCGCCATGATCACGGCGACCGAGGCCGATGGGCCGGCTTCGGCGGCGGGGCTGATGTCCTATGACGTGGTGGTGCGGCTCGATGGCGTGCCGGTCACCGGCGTGGACGATCTGATCCGGCTGCTCAACGGCGATCGCATCGGCCGCGCAGTCGCGGTGGAGGTGCTGCGGCGCGGGCAGTTGCGGAGCTTCGAGGTGCATCCGACCGAGCGGCGGAGCAAGTGACGGAGCGAGTCAGCGCAGCGCCGCTGCGATGTTGCCGCCGTCGACGGTGGTGACGTCGCCGGTGGTTTTCAGCTCCAGCGCCTGATGCAGGAAGGCCTGCGCCACATCCTCGGCGGTGACCTCGCGGCCGAGCAGGTTGCCGCTCATGTACTCTTTTTCGGATACTCCGCGCGCCTTCGACCGCTCCTGGATGAAATCGTCGGTGAGCAGGCCCGAGCGGATGCGGTCGGCGTTGACGCCGTTCGATCGGATGCCGTCTGCGCCGTAATCGACTGCATACTGGCGAACCAGCAACATCGTTGCGGCCTTGGGCAATCCATAGGGGCCGAAATTCGGTCCCGGGTTCACCGCCTGCTTCGATACGTTGAACAGCAGGCAGCCGCCGATGCCTTGCTTCAGCATGATTTTGACCGCGGCCTGGGCAACGCGTTGGTGGCCGAAAAAATTCAGCTCAAAGCTCTCACGCAGCACGTCTTCGCCGACTTCGCCGATGCGGCCCTGCCAAGCTCCGCCGGCATTCGAGACGACGATGTCGACGCCGCCGAAGGCATCGACGATTTGGGTGAAAGCGGCACCGACGGTGAGAGGCAACGTCACGTCGCAGGCGATGGGAATCGCGTGCCCGCCGATTTTCGCTGCTTGCTCCTGAACGGCAGCGAAGTTCTTGTCCAGCAGCGCGACTTCCGCGCCGGCGGCGGCAAACGCTCTGGCGGTAGCCGCGCCGATTGCGCCCCCCGCGCCGGTGACGACCGCGACCTGGCCAGCGAGCGGCAAAGGCCTGGCGCCGCCGAGCTTGGCCTGCTCCAGCGACCAATATTCGACGTCGAACATGTCGTCCTCGGAGATCGACTGGAAGCGGCCGAGCGCCTCGGCGTCGGCGATGCACGCGACGAAGGCCTCCGCGAGGTCGGCGGAGATCGCTGCATCCTTCTTGCTGCGCCCGAGCCCGAACAGACCGAGCCCCGGCACCAGCACGACGCGCGGCTGCGGATCGAGCATTTTCTTGAGTCCGCCGACGCGGGCGTTCTGGCGGGCGAAATAGCTCGTGTAGTTGTCCATGAAGGCCGCGGCGGCGGCCCGCGTGGCTTTGGCGAAGTCGTCGATCTTGCCGGCGGCGGGCGCGGGTAAGAGAAGCGGGGTGTTCTTGATGCGAATGGTGGTGTCCGGGGTGATGACGCCTTCCTGGCTGTAGCGGGCCACGTCCTTGCCGTTGACGAAGCTGAGAATCGCGTCGCTGGTTCGGAAATCGAGAATGAGCCGCCGCCACGCGCCTTCGCTGCTGCCATCCTTGACGCTGCACGCGCCGCGCACGAGCGGCGCGATGACGTCGGCGGGCGGCACCTGCTGCGGCAGTTCCGCACTGACGAACACCGCCTTGCGGTTTTTCGCAAGCCGCACTTCCGCGAGCGTGACCATCTCGATCATCCGCTCATAGGCCTCTCGCGCGCTTTCGCCGAACGTGAAGATCCCGTGCTTGTCGAGGATGAAGCCTTCGACCTTGGGATCGCCGGTGAACACCGCGGCGGCGGTCTTGGCGAGCTGGAAACCCGGCATCACGTAGGGCACGAAGCCCATGCGCTTGCCATAGACCTCGTCACAAAGCGCTTCGCTATTCTCCTGATCGACCAGGCTGACGATCGCGTTGGCGTGGGTGTGATCCACGAACTTGTGGGGCAGAAAGGCGTGCAGCAGCGTTTCGACCGACGGATTGGGCGCCATCGGATCGAGCAGATTGGCGCGCTGGATGCGCACCATGTCCTCGTCAGACACCGCATCTCGGGCCAGGAGCTGATGCAGCGCCTTGAGCCGCACCGCGGGCAGGCCGGGCGGCTCGATCGTGCCCATGTCCCAGCCCGAGCCCTTGATGCAGAGCACGTCGGCCTCCTCGCCGACGAGATCGGGCATGCGAAGCTTGATCGAGGTGTTGCCGCCGCCATGCAGCACCAGCGCCGGATCGCCGCCGAGCAGCCGCGTGGTGTAGACGCGCAGCGCCAGTTCGGATGAAACGCCCGCCGCCGCGTAGCGATCGACCGCAGCCTTGGCGTCGCGATCGACGAAGCGGCTTCGCATCAAGCCGGTCCTAGTCGCCGCCGAGCAGACGCTTCGCCCACCAGCCGCTCTTCTTCGGCTTGCTCGCGTCGTCGGCCGTGCTGATCACGACCGGCGCGAGCGGCGGCGGCATCGGCGTCACCACCGGCGCGCTGCTGCTGGACACCGGCGCGGGCTCGCGCACCGTGGAGCGGCGGCGTGGCGGCGCGGCGTCAGGCGCGGGCTGCGGGGCAGGGGCCGCCGCTACCGGTTGCGGCACGGGCTCCGGCTGAGGTGCGGGCTCGATCCGCGGCGCATAGCTTGGCTCCGCGATGTCGGGCGGCGATGCGTCGCGGGGCGGCGGCGACCATTCCGGCCGCTCGCCGTGATCCGTGCGCTCGTGCGTTTCCTGGCCATGCGGGGCGGCAAAATCGCCGTTGCCCGGTCCGCCGTCGCGGCGATTGCGCCGTCCGCCGCGCCGTCCGCGGCGCCTGCGGCGGGGCTCGCCATCGCCATTGCCATTGGCGTGCGGTTCGCCGCCGTCCGGGCGGGGCCGTGCAAAGCCCTGTTCCGGCTGCATGTCGATGGCCGCGTGCTCTTCGCCGCCGGGCGGCGCGAAGCTTGGCGCCGGAGCGTTTGCGAATTCGCCGCCATGCTCGGCGGGAGCCTGATCGCGACGCGGCGGGAATGGGCCGCCCTCGCGGTCCTCGCCACCCCGGCCGCCACGACCGCGCCGGCGCCGTCTGCGCCCGCGGCCGTTGCGAGGCCCGTCGCCATTCTCGCTCTCTCTTGCGCCAGCGCCGCCGTGCGCCGGCTGCTGCTGATCGTCCTCGGTGTCGGGGACCTCGTCGACCTGTCCGGCGTATTCCACGCGATCGGAACCGTCGGCCTCGGCTTCGCCTGCCTCCTCGTCGACCTCATCGGGGAAGTCCGGCTCCTCGTCCTCGTGCAGCGCAGGCGCGTCCGCGGCGGCCTGCACCAGCAGCGCCTTGGCCTGTTCGACCGTCATCACCTGCTCGCCGCGATCGATGGTGAAGCCGATCTGGCCGCCGACCTCCTCGTCGGCGTGGACGGTGAGGGTGACCTTGAATCGCTCCTCGAGCCCGCGCAGATGGGCGCGCTTGTGGTTGAGCACATAGAGCGCGATCTCGGGCCGCGTGCGGACGATGAGATTATGGGTTGGGCCCTTGAGCAGCATCTCCTCGATCGAGCGCAGAAGCTGCAGCGCGACCGACGACACCGAACGCACGTGGCCGGTGCCGCCGCAATGCGGGCACTTCTCGGTCGAGCTTTCCAGCACCGAGGTGCGGATGCGCTGGCGCGACATCTCCATCAGGCCGAAGTGCGAGATGCGGCCGACCTGGATGCGGGCGCGGTCGTGGCGCAGCGCGTCCTTGAGCCTGCGCTCGACCGTGCGGTTGTTGCGCTTCTCGTCCATGTCGATGTAGTCGATCACGATCAGTCCGGCGAGGTCGCGCAGGCGAAGCTGGCGCGCGATCTCTTCCGACGCCTCGACGTTGGTCTTGAGCGCGGTGTCCTCGATGTGGTGCTCGCGCGTGGAGCGGCCGGAGTTGACGTCGATCGAAACCAGCGCCTCGGTCTGGTTGAGCACGATGTAGCCGCCGGAGCGCAACTGCACCGTGGGCGAGAACATCGCATCGAGCTGGCTCTCGATGCCGTAGCGCGTGAAGACCGGCTGGGAGTCCTGGTAGAGCTTCACGTTCTTCGCATGGCTCGGCATGAGCATGCGCATGAATTCCTTGGCGTCCTTGTAGCCCTGTTCGCCGGCGACGACGATTTCGTCGATGTCCTTGGTGTAGAGGTCGCGGATCGATCGCTTGGCGAGCGAGCCTTCCTCGTAGACCAGGGTCGGCGCGGTCGATTTGAGCGTCAGGTCGCGCACGAGCTCCCACTGCCTGAGCAGGTATTCGAAGTCGCGCTTGACCTCGGCCTTGGTGCGGGCGGCGCCGGCGGTGCGCAGGATCACGCCCATGCCCTCCGGAACCTCGAGCTCCTCGGCGATTTCGCGAAGCTTCTTGCGGTCGTCGGCGCTGGTGATCTTGCGGCTGATGCCGCCGCCGCGGGCGGTGTTGGGCATCAGCACGCAATAGCGGCCGGCGAGCGAGAGATAAGTCGTCAGCGCCGCGCCCTTGGTGCCGCGCTCTTCCTTGACCACCTGCACCAGCATGACCTGCCGGCGCTTGATGACCTCCTGGATCTTGTACTGGCGGCGATAGCGCGGGGCGCGCTCCATCACCTCTTCCATCGCGTCGGCGCCGCCGACGGTGTCGACGACCTCTTCCTCTTCGTCGTGGCCGTTTTCCGGGCCATGCTCTTGGCCGTGTTCCGGGCTGGCTTCCTGGGCGTGGCCATCGCCGTTGCCTGAAGGCTGCTCGCCGCCTTCGGACCGAGAATGAGATTCGTCGCCGTGGCCGGCTTCCGTCGTCTCGGAGGCGTGGGATTCGGGTGCGGCCTCAACGTGCGGCTGCTCGAACGGCGTGCCGACCTCGGCCGGGACCGGCGCGTTCGCCGTTTCACTGACCGGTGCATCGTCGGCATGGGCCTCGTTCTGATGCGCGATTTCCGACGCGGACTGCTCCGACGGCTGCTCGGGCGGAGCGTCGCCAGGCAGCGGATCGCTCAAGGAACTGCCCGTGGCGTTCTCGCCGGCCGGGATTTCGGCGGCCTCGTGCGCCTGTCCTTCGGCGCCCAGAGGATCGCTTTGGACGGGTTCGTCGCGGCGGGCGTGAGGACGCTCGCGGTTGCGATTGCGGCCCTGACGGGGGCGGCGGTTGCCGCGATGGTGGTCGTCGGCCTCCTCGTCGTCGCGGGCGGCGCGTGCGTCGGCGTCGATCAGCGCCTGCCGGTCGGCGACAGGGATCTGATAGTAGTCCGGGTGGATTTCGGAAAACGCCAGGAAGCCGTGGCGGTTGCCGCCATACTCAACGAACGCCGCCTGCAGCGACGGTTCGACCCGCGTTACCTTGGCGAGATAGATGTTGCCGCGAAGCTGTTTGCGGTGCGCCGTCTCGAAATCGAATTCCTCGACGCGGTTGCCGCGCAGCACGACCACCCGGGTCTCCTCCGGATGCGTCGCGTCGATAAGCATTTTATTGGCCATTGAACTGTCTCTTTACGGCGCGTCGGCTCACTGCCGCCGGTCAACGGCGGCGCGAGCAAGGACGGGCCTGATACGAAGTGGAAGGACTGGGTCACAGTGCCACGCCGAGGCGCGGTGCGGGTCCGGCGTGAAACGCGCACGCTCTGAAGAGAGCGACGCTCCGGCCGGACCTTGAAATACGCGTCGGGCATGACCTCAACCCGTTGGAGGACGGCGGCGCACGGCGCCACCGGGCGTCTACACTCACGATTCGCGGGGAATGCGCGCATCAGCGCCGCCGCGTCGGTCGGGTGTCCTGAACAAGAGCCTCGGCTTCGACCGGCCGCCGCCAGCAGCGCTAGAGCGCGAACAGGGGCCGGTCGCTTCTCGTCCGCCAAGCCGGTCCCCACAGCGTTTCGAGGGGGAGCAATCCTTGGCACACGTGCCGGAGGGCCGAACGCGGCACACCCGGTTACTCAACCGTGAGCCACCCATACTTACGGATCGAAATGGCGAATGGCAAGCTAGTCGCTGAAAAGCCACACAAACCACAGGCTTGGGTCCTGCCGTTAAGTTCCGATTAACCACCCCCTCCTTATGGAGTAAGACGGTCTCGGAGGCTCTGGATTCGTGATTATTCGGGCGACGGACCTCACAATCCTCGCTGCTTTGCTGCTGCTGACCGGGGCGGGAATCGCTTCGTCGGCCGAGCGGGCGGATTCGCGCGCCTATCCGGTCGCGACCGACACAAGGGTCGGCGGCGACGATTCCCAGACCCGTTTCGTTATGGATTTCTCTAAAAAGGTCGATTTGCGCGTCTTCACGCTCGCCGATCCCTATCGCGTGGTGATCGACCTGCCGCAGGTGACCTTCAGCCTGCCGCCCAAGACCGGCGCCACCGGCCGGGGCCTGGTCAAGGCCTTCCGCTTCGGCCTGGTCATGCAGGGCGGCTCGCGCATCGTGATGGATGTGACCAAGCCGGTGCGGATCGACAAGGCCTTCGTGGTCGAGGCCGCGGCCGGCCAGCCGGCGCGGCTGGTGGTCGATCTGGCCTCCACCGACCGCGACAGCTTCATGAAGACGCTCGCGGCGGAGGGCCGGCCGGCGCGCACGCCCACGGCCAGCGGCCAGGAGCGGGAACCGGCGCAGAAGGGCGATCCCCGCCCGATCGTGGTGCTCGATCCCGGCCATGGCGGTATCGACAACGGCGCGGTCGCGGCCAGCGGCGTGATGGAGAAAGACCTCGTCCTGGAGTTCTCGGTCCAGCTTCGCGACGCGCTGGAACGGACCGGCAAATACCGCGTGGTGATGACGCGCACCGACGACACCTTCATCCCGCTGGTCGACCGGGTCCGGATGGCGCGCATCCGGCAGGCGGCGCTGTTTGTCTCGATCCATGCCGACGCGATCAAAAAGGGCGAGGGCGAGGCCCAGGGCGCGACGGTCTATACGCTGTCGGAGACGGCCTCCGACGCCGACGCGGGGCGCCTTGCCGAAAGCGAGAACCGCGCCGATGTGATCGCCGGGATCGATATGTCGCACGAGCCCGGCGATGTGGCCGACATTCTGATCGATCTGGCGCAGCGGGAGACCAAGGCATTTTCCCTGCACTTCGCCAAGACGCTGGTGGCCGACATGAAAAAGGTCGCCAAGATGCACAAGCACCCGATGAAGTCGGCGGGCTTCAAGGTGCTCAAGGCGCCCGACGTGCCGTCGGTGCTGATCGAACTCGGCTATGTGTCCAGCAAGGACGATCTGAAGCAGCTCACCTCCGGCGCCTGGCAGAGCAAGACCGCCGCCGCCATCGGGGAGGCAATCGACAATTTCTTCACCACCAGGCTTGCCGGCGCCACCGCGGTGCGGAGCGGACGATGACCGGAAAGCCTCAGTTTGAACATAAAAACCGGCGATTTTTCGGGCCAGCATCGTTGAATTCTGCGGTCGCCTCTGTTGAACCCGGCGACCGGAGGAACGACATATTGAGCTTTGGGTTGACAGCATTGCCGGATCGCGACGCGGCCGCGGGCGGCTGTCCGGGGCAAACAGGACTTCTACTATGAGACTGCTGCTGCGCTTCTGCGGCTTCCTGTTCGCGGCGGGGACGATCGTGTTCCTGGTCGGCGTCGGCGCCGCGGCCGGCCTGCTCTGGCATTTCTCCAAGGACCTGCCGGACTATTCGCAACTGCAGGATTACGAGCCGCCGGTCATGACCCGCGTTCACGCCGGCGACGGCGCGCTGGTCGCCGAATACGCCACCCAGCGCCGGCTCTACATCCCGATCCAGGCCGTGCCGAAGATGGTGATCAACGCCTTCCTCGCCGCCGAGGACAAGAACTTCTACGAGCACAACGGCCTCGACTTCACCGGCATCGTCCGCGCCGGCGTGCTGTATGTGCAGACCTATGGGTCGGGCCGTCGTCCGCAGGGCGCGTCCACCATCACCCAGCAGGTCGCCAAGAACTTCCTTCTGACCAACGAGGTCTCGCTCCAGCGCAAGATCAAGGAGGCGCTGCTCTCGCTCAAGATCGAGCGCGCCTATTCCAAGGACAAGATCCTCGAACTTTATCTCAACGAGATCTATCTCGGCCTTGGCGCCTACGGCATTGCCGCCGCCTCGCTGATCTATTTCGATAAATCGGTGCATGAACTGACCGTGCCGGAAGCGGCCTATCTGGCGGCGCTGCCGAAGGCGCCGAGCCAGCTCAATCCGTTCCGCGCGCGGGACCGCGCCATCGAGCGACGCAACTATGTCCTCGATCAACTGGCCTCCATGGGCACGATCAAGGCGGCGGATGCCGAGAAGCACAAGAAAGACCCGCTGACCGTCACCAACCGCCCGACCGGCGCGCATATTTTCGCAGCCGAGTATTTTGCCGAAGAGGTCCGCCGCTGGATCTACGAGAAATACGGCGAGAAGACGCTGTACGAGGGCGGCCTGTCGGTCCGCACCACGCTCGATCCCAAGCTCCAGGTGATGGCGCGCAAGGCCCTGGTCGATGGGCTGGTGAAGTTCGACGAGACGCAAGGCTGGCGCGGTCCGGTCACCAAGCTGGTCCCGGCCGGCGATTGGGGCCAGAAGCTCGCCGAGGTCAAGCAACTCAACGACATCGCCCCGTGGCGGCTGGCGGTGGTGCTCGAAACCGGCGACCAGTCGGCGCGAGTCGGGCTCTATCCCGCGCGCGACGCGGGCGGCTCGCTGACCAAGGATCGTCCGACCGGCATCGTTCCGCTCGACGGCGTGAAATGGGCCAAGCCCACCGAAGGGCCGATCCGCGGCAGGGTGCCGGCCAAGGTCAGCCAGATACTCGATGTCGGCGACGTGGTCTATGTCGAGCCCCTCAGCAAGGAGGCCAACACCTGGCGCCTGCGGCAGCCCCCGGAAATCTCCGGCGCCATCGTGGTGATGGACCCGGCGACCGGCCGCGTGCTGGCCATGGTCGGCGGCTTCTCCTACGACCAGAGCCAGTTCAATCGCGCGACCCAGGCGATGCGACAGCCGGGCTCCTCGTTCAAGCCGTTCGTCTATGCGACCGCGCTCGACAACGGCTACACGCCCTCGTCGCTGGTGATGGACGGGCCGGTCGAGATCGACCAGGGTCCGGGCCAGCCCCCGTGGCGGCCGGAGAACTATTCCGCCGGAAAATATAACGGCCCCTCGACGTTGCGGTATGGAATCGAGCAATCGCGCAACACCATGACCGTGCGGCTCGCGCAGGACGTCGGCATGCCGCTGATCGTCGAATATGCGCGCCGCTTCGGAGTGTACGACAACCTGCCGGCTTATCTCTCGTTCTCGCTCGGCGCGGGCGAGACCACCGTGCTGCGCATGGTCACCGCCTATTCGATGTTCGACAACGGCGGCAAGCGGATCATTCCGACCTTCATCGACCGCATCCAGGACCGCTACGGCCGCAACGTCTACAAGCACGACCAGCGCGAATGCCGCGAGTGCAAGGCCGACAAGTGGAAGGACCAGCCGGAGCCCAGCCTGATCGACCGGCGCGAGCAGGTGATCGATCCGATGACCGCCTATCAGATCACCTCGATCATGGAAGGCGTCGTGCAGCGCGGCACCGCGACGGTGTTGCGCTCGGTCGGCAAGCCCATCGCCGGCAAGACCGGCACCACCAACGACGAGAAGGATGTCTGGTTCGTCGGCTTCTCGCCCGATCTCGCGGTCGGGGTCTATCTCGGCTACGACAAGCCCAAGCACATCGGCAACCGCGCGACCGGCGGCGGACTGGCGGCGCCGATCGTCGGCGAGTTCCTGAAGGTCGCGCTCGCCGACAAGCCGGCGGTGCCGTTCCGCGTGCCGTCCGGCATCAAGCTGATCCGCGTCGATGCCAGGTCCGGGATGCGCGCCGGACCGGGCGAGGGCCGGGTGATCCTCGAAGCGTTCAAACCCGGCACCGCGCCGCCCGACGCCTATTCGGTGATCGGCTCGACCGACCAGCCGCAGGAGCCCGGCTTTATCAGCGCGACGCCGGACGCCGACCGCGCCGCCCGCCGCGGCACCGGGCTTTACTGAGACGTCTCGATAGCTGGAATATTTGCCTTAGAACGACGGCGCGCAGGTGCCGTCGCGCTGCACGTAGCAGACCGTCGCTACGACCGGCGCTGCTGGCCGCTTCGGCTTGATGGACGCGAGTGCCGGATTCACGCGCGCCGGCTCGACCTTCGGTGAGTCATTGACGGCGACCCGATCCTTCGCGACAAGCGTTTCTTTTGCGGCCACGGCCTGCGGCGGGGCGATGCACTCGGTTGCCGGCGCGGCAGCCGCTTCCTTTTTCGATTCTGCCGCTTTCTCGTCGGCTTCTGCGAGCGTGGGATCGAACTGGAGGGGACCCGGCGAGTCATCGCCCAACGCGCGTTGCGCCGGAGCGCCATAGGCCGGCCCCCCGGCCGCCGGGCGCGGACCGCCGATCATCACGAACGAGCCGCCGCCGACTGGCTGCGGGTTCGCGGCCTGGCGGCGGCGAACGGCTTTTGCGTTTCGTTCGCGCCGGGCTTCTGCGGTTGGCGGGCAACGGGTTTCGGCGCAACCGCCGTGGCGGCCGGCTTGGGCGTCGGCGAGGAGGACCGGAATCGCGCCCGCGCGTTGGCGTCGTCGCTGGCGATCACGATCGCACCGGTGAAAGCCACGGCTACGGCAATTCTCAACACACCCGCCTCCCTGCGTTGGCAGGGATTCAAGCGCGGGATGGTTGAAAAGAGGTGTTCGGGCGCGGCAAACGATCCGATGCGGTGACCATCAGGTTTGCCGGACCGATAAAATTGTGCCGATCGCCGCATTGCGCCGGGCGGGCCGAACCGATACATCGCAACCACATGCCGCGAGTGCGGCGACAGGACGGGTCATGCGCGCCGAAACCGAAAAACTGGTCGAAGACATCAAGCGGTCGATCGGACTGCTGAGGAGGCATCTTTGACTTCGACAAGTCCAAGGCGCGCCTCGCGGAGCTCAACGCGCAGGCCGAAGACCCGACCCTCTGGAACGACACCGCACGCGCCCAGCGCGTGATGCAGGAGCGCAACGCGCTCGACGACCAGCTCAACGCGATCGGCCGGATGGAACGCGAGCTCGACGATCACGTCGGCATGATCGAGCTTGGCGAATCCGAGAAGGACCAGGGCGTCATCACCGAAGCCGAAGTCGCGCTGAAGCGGCTCAAGGCCGAGGCCGCGCGCCGCGAACTCGAAGCGCTGCTTTCGGGCGAGGCGGACGGCTTCGAGGCTTATCTTGAGGTGCATGCGGGCGCCGGCGGCACCGAGAGCCAGGATTGGGCCGGCATGCTGCTGCGCATGTACACGCGCTGGGCCGAGCAGCACGGCTACAAGGTGGACTTTCTGGAGGAGTCCCAGGGCGATGGCGCCGGCATCAAGTCGGCGACCATCCAGGTCAAGGGCCACAACGCCTACGGTTGGCTCAAGACCGAGAACGGCGTGCACCGCCTGGTACGAATCTCGCCGTTCGATTCCAATGCGCGGCGTCACACGTCGTTCGCCAGCGTCGCGGTGTTCCCGGTGATCGATGACCGCATCAAGATCGAGATCAACGAATCCGACGTGCGGGTCGACACCATGCGCTCGCAGGGCGCCGGCGGGCAGCACGTCAACAAGACCGATTCCGCCGTGCGGCTGACCCACATTCCAACCGGCGTTGCGGTGGTGTGCCAGCAGGAGCGTTCGCAGCACAAGAACCGCGCCCAGGCCTGGGACATGCTGCGCGCCAGGCTCTACGACATCGAATTGAAAAAGCGCGAGGAAAAGGCCGCTGCCGACAACGCCGCCAAGTCCGACATCGGCTGGGGTCACCAGATCCGGTCCTATGTGCTGCAGCCGTATCAGATGGTGAAGGACCTGCGCACCGGCGTGACCTCGCCGACCCCGTCCGACGTGCTCGACGGCGATCTCGACCCGTTCATGGCGGCGGTGCTGGCGCAACGCGCGTTCGGCGGCGGACCGGACGAGATCGAGGACGTCGACTAGCGGGCGTGATCCCCGAAAAGTGGGAACCGGTTTCCCGCCTTCGCGAAGCCCGCTTCGGCGGGCGAAGGAAGGTCGGATAGGATCACGCTTAAGAAGACCGCCGCTATCATTTAATCGATTATCTCGGCGTCATTTGATTCATTTCACGAGCGCCGGCGAAACGAGGCGTTCAATCCCCGAACGCTATCCTTCGCGGAACGAAATATTCGGGCGCACGATGGCAAGTTCCACCAGGAACCCTCGACCGGACGCCGCGTTGACAGCGGCTTTCATCGAGCCTCCGTGCAACCCGATGGAACTCGATGGAACTCGCGATAGGAGGAAGGCATCATGTGGATTGCTTATTTTTCGATCGCTACTGCGGCTGCGTTTGCCTGAGCGTGGCGGCTGTCATGGTTCAGGCGAACCAGGGAGACATCCTGCGCAGCTAAGAACGCCGGGTGACGTTGTGTGCGACTGACTGAGCAAGCGTAACCCCAGAAGGGGATAAAAACTCGGGCGGCCTTCGCGGGCCGCCCGATTTTTTGTGCGAATTGGAATGACCGTCGCTGCGCCGAACCTAAAGAGCGTTGCCGAGCCGCAGGCCCGCGCGCAGGAATTTCTGCGGATCGACCGCGTCGCCGTCGATGCGCGTCTCGTAATGCAGGTGCGGCCCGGTCGAGCGCCCGGTCGATCCGACCCGGCCGATGATCTGCCCGATCTTGACCTGCTGGCCGACCTTGACGTTGATCTCCGACATGTGGCCGTAGCGGGTCGAGAAGCCGTTGCCGTGGTCGATCTCGACCATCTTGCCGTAGCCGCCGTTCCAGCCCGCGGTCTCGACGGTGCCGGTGGCGGTGGCGCGCACCGGATCGCCGGTGTTGCTGCGGAAGTCGAGGCCGGAATGCATGGCAGGCCCGCGGCCGAACGGATCGCTGCGCACTCCGAAGCTGGACGACAGATCGATCTCGCCCATGATCGGCTTTCGCACCGGCACGGCGCCGAGCGTGCGCGTGAGCCGCTCCATATTGGCTCGGGCGACGTGAACCCGGTAAAGCTGGCGCTCGAAAGCGTCGGCATCCTTGCGCAGCGTCAGGGGCACGAAGGGGCCGCCGACGCCTGCGACCTGCACGCCGGCGGGGCCCTTTTTGCCGTCCATGCCGAGATCGGCCAGCACGCCGCGGATGCGCTTGGCCTTGGAGTCGTAACGCTCTTCGAGCGTGTTGAGCGTCGCGGTCTGGCGCGCCTCGACGCGGTCGAGCGAAGTCTGCAGCCGCGCCAGCGCGCCCTCGACGCCGCCAGTGGCCGTTGCCTTGGCCGGCGCGGCGACGCGCCGGGTTGCCGCCGGCATCTCCCGCGACTCCAGCCGCGCTTCGCGGTCGGGGGGCGCGGTGAAGATCACCGTGTCGCTGATCGGGGAGGCCTTGGGCGTCTCGCCGGGCTGCGGGTCGGCCATCGGCGCCGGACGGTTTCTGATCGAGCCGGTCGGCGCCGGATCGGGGACGCCTGCGAGCGTCGAGGCGCGCGATTCCAGGGTCGACTGCCGGCGCATGACCTGCTCGAGCTTTTGCTCGAACTGCTCCTGGTTCAGCAACTGGCGGCTGGTGATGCGGTCGACCTGCGCGCGAAGCTCTGCGATGCGGTCCTCATAGGCGAATTGCTGTTCCTTCTGCCGGGCGATCAGCCGGGTCAGGACGTCGTCGTGGAAGGCAAAATAGGTTCCGGTCGCAAGCGACCACCCGCCCATGATCACCAGGCTTCCGACCGCGATCCAGAAGGTGACCGGGCCGAGCCGGAACTGGCGGCCGGCGTGGGCGATCGTGTAGTCGGTCCGACGGGCTCCGCTCCCAGCCGCGGCCTTCGGCGAATCGGCACGCATCATGCGGCCGGAATCGGCGCGCTGGTTGTGACCGCTGGACCGCTGGGACATCGACGCTCCCCGACCGCCGATCCCCGTTGGCCGGGGCCCGCGCGTCTGAGGCACGATTTCAGCCCGGCGTGGTTAATTTTTCCCAAACGGGACCCGTAAAAACGTCCGGTCAGTAAACCAACCGTGCATGGGCAGACCAGGGGCCGGGCGGCTCCGGTCCTTGCTTCAGAGTTCCCGGGCGGCCGCCAGGACCTCCTCGGCGTGGCCCGCGACCTTCACCTTCTCCCAGATGCGGGCGATCTTGCCGTCAGGGCCGATCAGGTAAGTGTTGCGCAGGATGCCCATGTAGCTGCGGCCCCACATCGATTTCTTCGCCCAGACGCCATAGGCCTCCAGCATTTCATGAGATTCGTCCGAGGCCAGCATGATCGAAAGACCGTGCTTGGCCTTGAACTTGTCCTGTTTGGGAACCGGGTCGGCCGAGACCCCCAGGATTGCGGTTCCGGCGCGGGTGAAGGCTAGGCCAAGCCTGGAAAAGTCCTTGGCCTCGACGGTGCAACCGGAGGTGTCGGCCTTGGGATAGAAGTAGAGGACGAGCTTGCGCCCTTTGAAGTCCGAGAGCGCCACTTCGCCACCCCCGTCGTGGGGAAGCTTGAAGCCGGGCGCCTTGCCGCCGATGGCGATCTTTGCGCTCATACGCCTTCCTTTCGTCGTTTTCGCGGGTTCAAGCTGACTTTGCCACAAGGTTGGGAGGGCAGTGGCGGCCGGGCGGGGTTTTGTGCGAAACCCCTGAGGCGCCATTAGAATCGGTGGTGTGAATCGGTTGGCCGGCAAGCTGTGACATGTAAAAGAGCCTGGCACTAAACCGGCGGACGAGGGGACGGCCGATCGGGCATGACGGACAAGGATAGCAGTCCGCACATCGCGGCGCTCCAGGAACTGGAAGCGGCGCTGGATGCGCATCGGCGCACCCAGGCGGCGTCTGGCGCGCGCGCGCATGCGCCCGAGGCTGAACGGCGTGCCCCGCGCGGGTCGGCATCGCGCCCCTGGGGGCTTCGCAATCCCGGATGGCGGCTTCCCTTCAATCCATGGTTCCTGTTCGACCGCCGTCACCCGGTGGTTCGGAAGACCACGATCGGCGTGGCCGCGGCGGTCGTGGTGGTGCTTACCGGCGCCGGCGCGCTGTGGTGGCGGCTCGCAAGCGGGCCGATCATGCTCGATCTGGTCACGCCCTGGCTCATATCCGCGATCGAGCAGAATCTCGGCAGCCGCTATCGTGTCGCGGTCGGTGGCACGCAGCTCGAGCGCGATGCGCAGGGACGCACCGCGCTTCGGCTGCGCGACATCGTGTTGCGCGATGCGTCCGGCGCGACGGTCGCGGTGGCGCCCAAGGCCGAAGTCGGCATTTCCGGAACGAGCCTCCTGTTCGCCAGCCCCCGCGCCGAAAGCTTCCGGCTGGTCGATGCCAACATGACAGTCCGCATCGACCCGGACGGGCAGGTCAACGTGATGGTCGGCGGCGAGCGGCCGTTCGTCACCATCGCGGCGTCGCAGGCGGATCAGCCGCAACTCCCGGCGCTGCCGCCGAGTCAGCCCGCCGCAAGCCAGCCTCCTTCCGGCAAGGCGCCGCAGGATAACGCACGCGCCTTCTCGCTGCAGGCGATGTCGGAGCGCAGCGTTGCGACCAACGTCACCGCATTGCTCGCCTGGATCGACCGGGTGGGCAAGCTCGGACTTGATGACGGTACGGGCGGATTCGACGGCCAGGCGCTGAACGAAATCGGCATCGCCAATGGCAGTCTCTCCATCGAAGACCGCCGCGACGGCTACGAGTGGAAATTCACCCAGATCAGCCTGAACTTGAATCGGCGGAAGACCGGCGGCGTGGCGCTGACCATCCTGTCGGAGAGCCAGGAGCGGCCCTGGGCGCTGAGCGCAGCGCTGTCGCCGGCCCCGCAGGGGCATCGCCGTCTCCAGTTGGAAGCGCGCAAGGTCGTCCTCGATGACCTGCTGGCCTTGCGGATGTCCGAGTCGCGGCTCCGCTCCAACACTCTCGTGTCGGCGTCGATCGATTCCGACATCGCCGAAGACGGCACCCCGCAGTCGATCACCGGCTCGGTTGTCGCGCAGGGCGGCTCGATCGGCAGCCCGGACGATCCCGAGCATCAGATCCCGATCGGCACCGCCGAGTTCGGGTTGGACTGGGATGTGACGCGGCGAACGCTGCGCGTGCCGTTCAAGGTCACCGCCGGAGCTGCCCGCTTCACCTTGCGCTCCGAGTTCGCGGCGCCGGCGCAGCCGGGCGGCAGTTGGCTGTTCGCGCTCGGCGGCGGATGGGTCGTGCTCGATCCGCTGTCGACCGACGAAGAAGCATTGGTTCTCAAGCGCGTGGTGATGCGCGGCAACATCGATCCCGTGCAGCAGCGCATTACGCTCGAACACGGCGATCTCGGGTCCAAGGAGTTGGGCAGCTCGCAGGGCGAGGGCGTCACCGTCGCGTTGTCCGGCAAACTCGACTACGGCTCGGACGCGCGGCTGGCGCTCGGAATTGCCTGCAACCCGATGTCGGCCGCTGCGTTCAAACGCCTGTGGCCGGCCTTTCTCTCGCCCAAGGTTCGCGATTGGGTCCTGCAGCACGTCGTCAGCGGCAACGTCGAGCGCCTCGATATCGCCGCCAATGCGCCGCTCGCCACGCTGCAGCCCGGCGGGCCGCCGATACCGGAGGAAGGCCTGTCGATCGACATCGTCGGCAACGCCGTAACGCTTCGCCCGGTGGCGGGGCTGCCGTCGATCCGCGATTCCGACGTCCGCGTTCGCGTCAACGGGCGCAGCGCCAAGATCACGCTCGGCAAGGGGACGATCGACGTCTCGCCCGGACGGCGGCTCACCGTGTCGAACGGCGCGTTCGATGTGCCGAATATCCGCATTCCGACACCGCCGGCGCGTGTCAGCTTCCGCATCGACGGCACGGTCCCGGCCGCTGCCGAGCTGCTCGCGCTCGACCGGCTCCGCGAGTTCTCCGGCGCGCCGTTCGATCCCGCCGGCACGCGGGGCACGATCGCCGGACAGGTCCATCTCGGCATGGCGCTTCGTCCCGACCTGCCGCCCGGCTCGACCGACTACGACATCACCGCCGATCTTTCGAATTTCAGCGCCGACAAGATGCTGTTCGGCCAGAAGGTCGAGGCGCAGACGCTGCGCATCTCCGCCAACAACCAGAGCTACGAGATCAAGGGCGACGTCAGGATCGCCGGCACGCCGGCGCAGATCGAGTACCGCAGGCTCAAGGGCGAACCTGACGCCGAGGTGAGGCTTGCCACGACGCTCGACGAGGCGGCGCGGGTGCGCTTCGGTCTCGATGTCGGACCCGCGCTCGCCGGGCCGATGCCGATGAAGCTTGTGGGGCGCCTGGGCCTGGACGACAAGGAAGGCCGCTTCAACGTCGAAGCCGATCTGACCGGCACCAAGATCGAAAATCTGTTGCCGGGCTGGAGCAAGGCGCCGGGCCGGCAGGCGCGCCTGGCGTTCAGCCTGGCGCGGCAGAAATCAGGCGGGCTTCGGTTCGACGACGTGCTGATCGACGGGCAGGGCGTCCTCGCCAAAGGCACGGTCGAACTCGACAGCGACGGCGATCTGCAATCGGCGAACTTCCCGGTGTTTGCCACCTCCGAGGGCGACAAGGCCTCGGTGCGGGCCGATCGGGCGGCCGACGGCGCGCTTCGGGTGGTGATGCGCGGCGACGTCTATGACGGGCGCAACTTCCTTAAGTCGGCGATGGCTGGCCCGGGCGATCCAAAGGTCAAGGCGCGCCACCCCGATCTCGATATCGATATCCGGCTCGGCGTGGTGGCGGGGCATTTCGGCGAGACCGTCCGCGGCCTCGAATGGCGGATGTCGCGCCGCAACGGCAGGGTTCGCACCTTCTCGATGAATGCCAAGATCGGCCGCGATACGCCGCTGGTGGGCGAGATGCGCACGCGCGTCAACAACGGAAAGCCGGTGCTCTATTTCGAAACGAGCGACGCCGGCGCGCTGTTTCGCTTCACCGACATCTATCAGCGCATGCTCGGCGGCAAGATGTGGGTCGGAATGGATCCGCCGACGCAGGACGGATCGATGCAGGAGGGCATCATCAACATCAGCTCCTTCTCCATCCGCGGCGAAAACACGCTCGACAAGGTGGTTTCGAACGCGCCCAACGCGCAGAACAACAACATCGAATTCAGTCAGGCGCGCGCCGACTTCACCCGGGCGCCGGGCCGCATGACGGTCAAGGACGGCGTGCTGCGCGGGCCGATGATCGGCGCCACCGTCGAAGGCAACATCGATTACGTCCGCGACCAGGTGCAGATGCGCGGCACGCTGGTGCCGCTCTACGGCCTCAACAACATGTTCGGCCAGATTCCGATCGTCGGCCTGTTTCTCGGCGGCGGCAGCAACGAGGGCATATTCGGCATCACCTATGAGGTGAGCGGCCCGACCGGCAATCCGCGCCAGATGGTCAATCCGATTTCAGCGATCGCGCCGGGCCTGCTGCGAAAGTTCTTCGAGTTCCGCGATATCCCCGACCGCGATCGCGCCTTCGCCGAGCCGACGATCCGCTGAAGTCTCACTGGGGCTTGAGCAGGACGTGCCGCTTCTTGCCGAGCGAGAGCTTGATCACGCCTTCGGGCGTGAGCGCTGTGGGCGTCAAAACCATCTTTTCATCGGTGACGGTCGCGTCGTTCACCTTGAGGCCGCCGCCCTTGATCTGACGGCGCGCCTCGCCGTTCGACGAGACGAGACCCGCCCGCACGAAGGCTGCGAGAACGCCAAGGCTCTGCATGTCGGCGCTGGCGATCTCGACCGTCGGCAGGTTTTCCGCATGCGCGCCTTCCTCGAAGGTCTTGCGGGCGGTCCCCGCCGCCTCGTCGGCGGCGGCGCGGCCATGCACCAGCGCGGTCGCTTCGGTGGCCAGCACCTTCTTCGCCTCGTTCACCTCGGCGCCCTGCAGCGCCGAAAGCCTGCCGATTTCGTCAAGCGGCAGAACGGTGAACAGCTTGAGAAAGCGGCCGACGTCGCCATCCTCGGTGTTGCGCCAGAATTGCCAGTAGTCGTAGGGGCTCACCATGTCGGCGTTGAGCCACACCGCGCCGGCCGCGGTCTTGCCCATCTTGGCTCCGGAGCCGGTGGTGATCAGCGGTGAGGTCAGCGCGAACAGTTGCGCGTTCGACATGCGCCGGCCGAGGTCGATGCCGCTGACGATGTTGCCCCACTGGTCGGAGCCGCCCATCTGCAGCACGCAAGCCTCGCGCTTGTTCAACTCGACGAAGTCGTAGGCCTGCAGGATCATGTAGTTGAATTCGAGGAACGACAGCTCCTGCTGGCGGTCGAGCCGCATCTTCACCGAATCGAAGGCGAGCATGCGGTTGACCGAGAAGTGCCGGCCGACGTCGCGCAGGAAATCGATGTAGTTGAGCGAATTGAGCCAGTCGGCGTTGTTGGCCATGACGGCGTTGCCGCCGCCGCCCTCGAACTTGAGGAATTTCGAGAACACCGCACGGATGCCCTTGAGATTCTCGGCGATCATCTCGTCGGTCAGGATGCGGCGGCTCTCGTCCTTGCCCGAGGGGTCGCCGACCCGCGTCGTGCCGCCGCCCATCAGCGCGATCGGCCGGTGGCCGGTCTGCTGCAGCCAGTGCAGCATCATAATCGGCAGGAGCGAGCCGATGTGCAGCGAAGCCGCGGTGCAGTCGAAGCCGATATAGGCGGTGATTGGCTGCGATTTCGCGAGCTGGTCGAGCGCGTCCGGCTCCGACACCTGATGGATGAAGCCGCGCTCGGCCAGAACGTTAAGAAAATCGGACTTATAAGCGCTCATCGGCTGTCCTCGTCGCGGCGGCTGGTGTAACAGGTCCGACGCGGGATTCAACGGCCAGGGCTGGTTGAAGGGGACGGGGATCGATGACCGGAACGGTGGTCCAGGCCATCGGGCTGATGAGCGGCACCTCGCTCGACGGGGTGGACGCGGCCGTCATCGAGACCGACGGCGAGCGCATCCTGCGCTTTGGGCCGACCTTCTATCGCCCCTACGAGGACACGGAGCGGGCGGTGCTGCGCCAGGCGCTGGCGGAGGCGGTCGGCCTGACGGACCGCACCGCGCGGCCCGGCGTGATCGCGCAGGCCGAGGAATTGACCACGCGCACCCACGCCGAGGTGGTGGAACGGCTGCTTGCGGGCCGGGGCATCGCGGCTGGCGCCATCGCGGTGGTCGGCTTTCACGGCCAGACCGTGATTCATCGGCCGCAGGACAAGCTCACCATCCAAGTCGGCGACGGCCTGAAGCTCGCGAAGCGGCTCGGCATTCCGGTGGTTCATGATTTTCGCCAGGCGGATATCGCCGCCGGCGGGCAGGGCGCGCCGCTGGTGCCGGTGTTCCACCGCGCCATCGTCAGCACCATCGACCGGCCGCATCCGGTTGCGGTGCTCAACATCGGCGGCGTCGCCAACGTGACCTTCGTGGACGGCGGGCCGGATCCGATCGCCTGCGACACCGGGCCGGGCAACGCGCTGATCGACGATTTCATGCGCGCCCGCACCGGCGCGCCCTACGACGACAACGGCGACGCCGCGGCGACCGGCAAGCCGGACTTTGCCTTCATCGCGCGCGTTCTCGAAAATCCATTCTTCGACCTGAAGCCGCCGAAGTCGCTCGACCGCAACGCCTTCGCCTTCGACAACATCGGCCTGCCGGGATATTCGGTGGCGGACGGGGCGGCGACGCTGTCGGCGCTCACTGTCGAGGCGGTGGCGCGGGTGCTACCGCATCTGCCGGAGCGGCCGCGCGCCTGGATCGTCGGCGGCGGCGGCGCGCGCAACCGCACGCTGATGAAGATGCTCGCTGAGAAGCTCAAGCCCGCGACGGTGGAGACCGCCGACGCGGCGGGCTTTTCCGCGGATGCGCTGGAGGCGCAGGCGTTCGCATTCCTGGCGGTGCGCTCGATGCGCGGCCTGCCGATCACGTTCCCGACGACAAGCGGCGCGCCGAAGCCGATGCAGGGCGGCGTGGTGGCGCGGCCTTAATCGCGCCGGTCCCCCTTCAGCCGCTTGTCGAGATAGGTGCTGACCGACTGCATCAGCGGCTCGACCTTGCCGTCGAAGAAGTGGTTGGCGCCCGGGATCACCTTCTGCTCGATGATGATGCTCTTCTGCGTCTTGAGCTTGTCGACCAGGCCGGTGACGTCCTTGTGCGGCACCACGGCATCCTTGTCGCCGTGCACGATCAGTCCCGACGAGGGGCAGGGTGCGAGGAACGAGAAGTCATAGAGGTTCGCCGGCGGCGCGACCGAGATGAAGCCTTCGATCTCCGGCCGCCGCATGAGCAACTGCATGCCGATCCAGGCGCCGAACGAGAAGCCGGCGATCCAGCACGAGCGCGCCTCGGGATTGATCGACTGCGCCCAGTCGAGCGCGGATGCGGCATCGGACAGCTCGCCGGTGCCGTGATCGAAATTGCCCTGGCTCCTGCCGACGCCGCGGAAGTTGAAGCGGATGGCGGCGAAGCCGCGGTGCACGAAGGCATAGTAGAGCTGGTAGATGATCTGGTGATTCATCGTGCCGCCGAACTGCGGATGCGGATGCAGCACGATGGCGATCGGGGCGTTTTTCTGCGGCGCCGGGTGATAGC
>CAMAWG010000021.1 GCA_945861855.1 Rhodoplanes serenus | reverse complement strand
TGATCGGCGAATTCACCGGCACCACCATCACTTGCGTTTCTTCGGTGATGCGCGCGATCGGCGTGATCTGCGACAGCGAGACCGGCGACTTGTTCATCAGGATGGCGCCGACCATGACGAAGCCGTTGACCATGAGCTGGTTGCCGTCGCCCTTGGCGCTATTGACGAACTGTGCGAGGCCGACGGTGCCGCCGGCGCCGGCGATGTTGATGACTTGCGCGTTCCGGACGAGCTTCTCGGCGATCAGCGCCTGCTGGATCGAGCGCGCGGTCTGGTCCCAGCCGCCGCCCGGCGCCGCCGGCGCGATGACCTTGATCTCCATCTGCGCGAACGCGGACGTGGCAAGGAGCGTCGCGCCCGCAACCAGCAGGCCGCGATAAATGCTTCGGGACAACAATGACATGAGCGATCCTCCACAAGAGTGTTTGAGGCCATTAAGGGCCGCTTTTTCGAGAACGTCCAGTGCCCGGGCGTTGCGGAACGGCCGACTTTTGCCTAACCGGCGAAGCCGCCGCCATCGAGGAAAGCCTGCTCTTCGGGCGTCGTCGTGCGCCCCAACACGGCGTTGCGGTGCGGGAAGCGGCCGAACCGGCGGATGATGTCGGCGTGCTGCTCCGCCCATTTCAATAGTTCGGCGTCGCCGGTTGCGCGGAACAGCGCGCAGCATCGCTCCTGGTCGGCGAGCGACTCGGAGTGCTCGAACGGCAGGTAGAAGAACTGCCGGTCGGACAGCGGAACCGTCCGGTCGAAACCTCGCGTCAGCGCTCGCCCGGCTACGGCACGCGCGATCGGGTCGGCCGCGAAGGTGCGCGGGCTGCCGCGAAACATGTTGCGCGGGAGTTGATCGAGAACAATGGTCAGCGCGAGTGCGCCTTCGGGAGCCTGCTCCCAGTCGGCGAGCTTTCCCGCAACAGCCGCCTCGTAGGTTTCGACGAAACGCGTTCGGATGTCGTCGTCGAACGCCGTGTCCTTCTTGAACCATTTTTCCGGCCCGGCCCCGCGCCAGAATGCAAGCACGGATTCGGCCGAGGCGATCACAGCCGCACCTCTCCGCTCTCGATGCGGCGGTAGAGCGCCGGATCGAGCCGCACGAAGGATTTGGCCTGGGGGTCGTTGAAATAGATCGGATCGGAGGTTGCCGCCGGATTGAAGCCCTCACGCACCAGATCGATCTTCTTCTGCTTGAACGTGCCGGTCACGTCGATCTGGCCCTGGATGCGCAGGAACAGCGGGCGTGCGTAGTCCGGCAGGTTGGCGCAAAGGTGCGCGTGCAGCGCCGCGAGATCGCAGCCCGCATCGCAGACGATCGCCGCCATTCCGGCGCGGCCGTCGCGCCCGACCACGGTCACGCCATAGACGTTGGCGTCCTGGATGCCGGGGAACGTGTTGAGGGCGTCGGCCACCTCGGACGTGGAGACGTTCTCGCCCTTCCAGCGGAAGGTGTCGCCGACGCGATCGACGAAATAGAAGTAGCCGCGCTCGTCCTTGCGCATCAGGTCGCCGGTGCGAAACCAGGCGTCGCCCTTCTTGAACGCGTCGCGCAGAATCTTGCTGTCGTTCTGGCCGGATGCGGCGTAGCCCTCAAAGCGGTTGCCCGGCCGCGACGGATCGTTGACGATCCGGCCGATCACCTCGCCCGGTTCGTTCGGCGCGCAGCGCTCGCAGAATCCTTCCGCGTTCCGCACCGGCTGCTGGCGCTCGACGTCGAAGCGCACCACCGCGATCGGGAACCGGTGCGCGACGAACCACGGCACGCGGCCGACCGCGCCCTGCTTTCCCTCGAAATTGAAGATGTTCACGTTGCCTTCGGTCGCCCCGTAGAATTCGAGGATGTGCGGGATGCGGAATCGGGTCTTGAACTCCTCCCACAGGTCGGGCCGCAGACCGTTGCCGCAGGCGAGCCGGAGGCGGTGCTTCGTCTCGTTGGGATTCGGCGGGGAGTGCACGAGATAGCGGCACAGCTCGCCGATGTACTGGAACAGCGTGCATTCGTATCGCACCACGTCGTCCCAGAATTCGCGGGCGGAGAATTTCTCGCGGATCACCACCGAGCCGCCGTTGAGCAGCACCGCGCCGGTCGCAACCAGCCCGCCGACCGTGTGGTACATCGGCAGGCAATCGTACATGCGGTCGGTGGGCTTGGTATCCATCACGCCGGCGAAAGCGTGGCTCGCCAGCATCACGCGGTAGTGGTTGATGTTGGCGGCCTTGGGCAGGCCGGTGGTGCCCGAGGTGTAGATGTAGAGCGCGCGGTCCTCGATGGTCAGCGCCGCGCGCTCGGACGGTTCGAGGCGATGGCCGGGGAGTGCGTCGACCTCCCGGTCGAGCCGGGGGAATTCCGGACTTTCGCCATAGGACCAGATTTTCGGCGTGGTCTTGAGCAGCGCCTGCGCGGTGGCGAACTCCGGGGCGAGCTCCGCGGCGACCACGACGTGCTTCGGAGCGACGATGTCGATGCAATGGGCGAGCGCGGTGCCGATGAGGTTGGTGTTGATCAGGGCCGCGACCCCGCCTGCGCTGTTGATGCCGATCCAGGCCGCCATGTATTCCGGCCGGTTCGGCATCAAGAGGCACACGGTCTCGCCCTTGGCGAGTTTTTCGCGGAGCGCCCAGCGGGCGTAGCGGTTGGCCCGCTCGGCGAGCCCGCGGTAGCTCAGGCGTTCGCGGTCGGAGATCAGCGCGGGGGCGTCGCCGTACTTGTCCGCGAGTTCCTCGATCACGGCGGGAAACACCCGCGCCGGATTCCTGGCGATCGGTGTCGTCATCTTGAGCGCGCGGAACGCGCCCCGCAGGAAGACGACGTCGTCCCTGAGTTGATCGAGGAAGCTCATGCTCGCGCCTTGAGCCGGCGATGGCCGGGGCCGGAGTGCAACACGCACGAGATCGATTTCGAACCGCGCCCGGCCATCAGGCCTGGGCGTGCGTCCGCATGACCAAGCGCCAGCATCGGAGAGTCGCGCCGACCCCGCAAGCGCCTTGCGCTCGCGTGTGCGCTGCAGCGTGAAGAGAGACTTATTGTTTCGGAGCGGATGCTTGCGCGGCCGGCTTGGCCGCGGCAGTTTTGGCAGCGGCGGTTTGCTTGGCTGCTGCAGCCGGCTGAGCCGCGTCGGCGCTCTTGGCGTCGGACTTCGGCTTCGGCTTTGACTTCGGCGCCGCCGCGGGAGCGGTCGTTGCCGCGGAAGTAGGCTTGGCGGCGGTGGCAGGCTTGGTTGCGGACGCGGGCTTGGCCGCAGAAGCAGGCTTGGCGTTGGCGGCGGGCTTGGCCGCAGGATCGGGCTTCGCATCCGGCGTGGCGGTCAACGCCGCGGGCTCGGCCTTGGCTGATGGCGCAAAGCTCAACGCCGTATTGCTGACGTCGGTGGCGGCCGGCAGCCTGCGCGCGGCGCGCTCGGGCTGGCCGGTTGTGGGCGCGAATGCGCCGGGCGGCGGAGCGGTGGCGGCCTGGAGCGGCGGCGCGGCGGTGGACGGTTTTGGCTGAGCGGCGGCCTGAGCCTCCTGGGCCGGGGTCTTCTTGCCCTTGGCGAGCTTCTGGATCTTTGCGCGCGCGCTGGCGAACTGCGCCTCGGCGGCGCTCTTCGCCGCGCCGACGAACACGGCAATCGCCTTGGCGGCGTCGGGCCGGTCCTTGAGCAGCGCGGACGCCTTGCCGTTGCCGGGCGGCAGGTTTGTCAGCATGAAGCTCGAAGCCTCGCCGGAATCGTCGTCGGCATCCTCGGCGGCCGGGCGTTTGCGATGCCGCCCGCACATCTCGTCGCGAAGATCGGGGGGCGATGCGTTGACCGGCTGGAGCGACTCCACCGATCCGAGCGACGGCGACAGCCACGACAGCGGGCCGCGATGGAAGCCTCGCTCGAGCAGGCCCGCGGCCTTCGCGCCGCGATACGGCGAGGACGGCGAGCCGAGCACCACGGCGATCAGGCGTCTGCCGTTGCGCGAGGCGCTGGCGACGAGATTGAAGCCGGAAGCGCAGATGAAGCCGGTCTTCATGCCGTCGGCGCCTTCGTAACGGCCGATCAGCGTGTTGTAGTTGCGCATGTACTTCTTGCCGAGCTGGATCGCCGGAATGTTCCAGTACATGTCGTATTCCGGGAATTCGCGCAGCAGCGCGCGCGCGAGGATGGCGAGGTCGCGCGCCGAGGAGATCTGGTCGTCCGCCGGCAGGCCGTTCGGATTGACCCAGTTCGACTGGGTCATGCCGAGGTTCTTGCTGACGAGGTTCATTTCGCTGGAGAAGTTTTCGACCGAGCCGGAAACGCCCTCGGCAAGCACCACCGCGACGTCGTTCGCCGACTTCACCATCAGGATCTTGATGGCGTTGTCGACGGTCATCTTGGTCCCGGGCTTGAGGCCGATCTTGGAGGGCGCCTGCGAGGACGCGCGCGCGGAGAAGGTGAACAGCGTGTCGAGCGTGATGCGCTTGTTCTTGACCGCCTGCAGCGTCACATAGGTGGTCATCAGCTTGGTGATCGACGCCGGATACCACGGCATGGTGGCATTCTCGGCGTGCAGCACCTTGCCGCTGTCGGCCTCGACCAGCAGCAGCGCCTCGGTCCTGGCGTGAGCGGGCGAGGCGGTGAGGGTGATGGCGGCGAGCGCCGCCGCGGTGATCGCTGGGATTCGAAGCGTCGACACAAAATTCACAGGGCGCCGTCCGGTCTGCTGTTTGCGGGCCTCGGGGCGAGTGTTGTTTCACTCGATATTTGGAATATCTAAACCATAGCCGGATTGGAAGGAAAAGCGGGTCGCGGCCCGTCTTCGCTTCATGGTTTATCCGGCCCAGAACGCGAGCTGGGAACTTTTCTGGTTGAACCAGCCTCCGGCGTGGTAAATCGCAGACGAAAGCGACCGAATTTCGGCAGAGGAGGCGGCCATGACCGGGTGCATCGTGGGCTGGGCCCACACCCCCTTCGGCAGGCTCGACGGCGAGACGGTGGAAAGCCTGATCGTGCGGGTCGTCAATGGCGCCCTGGCCGATGCCGGAATCGAGGCCAAGGATGTGGACGAGATCGTGCTCGGCCATTTCAACGCGGGCTTTTCGGCGCAGGATTTCACCGCCTCGCTGGTGCTGCAGGCCTCGCCGGACCTGCGCTTCAAGCGCGCGCTGCGTGTGGAAAACGCCTGCGCTACCGGGTCCGCGGCCGTGCAGCAGGGGCTCAAGGCCATCGCGGCGGGTTCCGCGCGGGTCGTGCTCGTGGTGGGCGTGGAACAGATGACCACGACGCCCGGCCCGGAGATCGGAAAAAACCTGTTGAAAGCCTCCTACGTGCGGGAGGAGGCCGACATCGAGGGCGGCTTTGCCGGAATTTTCGGCAAGATCGCCGGTCTCTACTTCCAGCGCTGGGGCGACCAGTCCGACGCGCTCGCCATGATCGCGGCCAAGAACCACAAGAACGGCGTCGGCAACCCCTACGCGCAACTACGCAAGGATCTGGGCTTCGAGTTCTGCCGCAACGCGAGCGAGAAGAATCCGTTCGTGGCGGGCCCGCTCAAGCGCACCGACTGCTCGCTCGTCTCCGACGGCGCCGCGGCGCTGGTGTTGGCCGATGTCGAGACCGCGCTGCAGTTCGGCAAGGCTATCGCGTTCCGCTCGACCGCGCATGTGCAGGACTTCCTGCCGATGAGCAAGCGCGACATCCTCAAGTTCGAAGGCTGTGCGCTCGCGTGGAAGCAGGCGCTCGCCGGCGCCGGCATCACGCTCGGCGATCTTTCGCTGGTCGAGACGCACGACTGCTTCACCATCGCCGAGTTGATCGAATACGAAGCGATGGGGCTCGTGCCGGAAGGGCAGGGCGCGCGGGCGTTGCAGGAAGGCTGGACCCAGAAGGACGGCCGGCTGCCGGTGAACCCTTCGGGCGGACTGAAGGCCAAGGGTCACCCGATCGGCGCCACCGGCGTGTCGATGCACGCACTCTGCGCCATGCAGCTCACCGGCACCGCCGGCGATATCCAGGTGCGCAACGCCCGGCTCGCCGGCATCTTCAACATGGGTGGCGCTGCCGTGGCGAACTATGTCAGCGTGCTGGAGCGGATCAAATAGCTGCTATTCCGCAGCGTCCTCGGCGATCCGGTTCGGCGGCGGCACGACGGATCCGCTGGCGGCGGCGTCAGGCGGATTGGCCACAAGGAACTGCGCCTTGGCCAGCGCGGCGAAGGCGCCGCCCTGGCGGATCAACTCGTCGAAGGTCCCGCTCTCGACGATGCGGCTCTGGTCGAACACCAGAATGCGGGTGGCGTTGCGCACGGTGGACAGCCGGTGGGCGATGACGAAAGTGGTGCGCTCCTTCATCAGTTCGTCGAGCGCCGCCTGCACCTTCATCTCGGTGGTGGCGTCGAGCGCGCTGGTCGCCTCGTCGAGGATCAGGATCGGCGGGTTTTTCACGAGCGCCCGCGCGATGGCGATGCGCTGACGCTCGCCGCCCGAGAGCATCCGCCCGCGCTCGCCCACAGTGGCCTCGAAGCCTTCCGGATTGCGCTCGATGAAGTCCAGCGCCTGCGCCTTCGCAGCCGCCGTGCGAATCTCCTCGTCCGTCGCCTCCGGCCGGCCGACGCGGAGGTTCTCGCCGATCGAGCGGTTGAACAGCAGCACCTCCTGGAACACCACGCCGATGTTCCGGCGCAGCGCCGAGAGCTTGAGGCCGCGCACATCCATGCCGTCGATCTTGACTGAGCCGGACTGCGGATCGAACACGCGGTGCAACAGCGCGAGCGCGGTCGACTTGCCGGCGCCGGTCGGGCCGACCAGGGCGATGATCTCGCCCGGCAGCGCGGTGAACTTGAGGTCGGCGACCGCAGGGCGCTTGCCGTCGTAGGAGAACGACACGTCGGCGAACTCGATCAGGCCGCGCACGCGGCCGGGATCGATGGCGTCGGGCCGGTCGCGCACCGCCGGTATCGTGTCGGCAACCTCGAAAAACTCCTGGAGCCGCGGCCGGTCCTCGAACAGGCGGTTGGCGAAACTCACGGCCTGCTCGAGCCGGGCAATGAGCATTCCGGCAAAGCCCGTGAAGGTGACGATCTCGCCCACCGTGGTGAGGCCATGCATGTTGAGCCAGATGCCGACGACGAAAATTGAAAGCACCGTCAGCGTCGTGGAAGCGCGCGAGAGTACGGCGCAGACCGCCCACCACGACAGCACCGGCATCTGCGCGCCCAGAAGCTTGGTAACGACGTTGCGCAGGCCCACCACCTCGGCCTCGACGCGGGCGTAGCTCTGCACCAGGGCGACGTTGCCGAGCGCGTCGGAGGCGCGCTCAGATAGATCGCCGTAGTGGCGCTCGACCGCGCTTTGGCCAGCCTCGGCCTTGCGCAGCACCAGCGTGATCAGTCCGGCGAACACGAAGCAGAGAACGATCAGCAACAGCGCCAGCCGCCAGTTCAGAAACAGCGATAGCGGCAGCAGCACCAGCAGCGACACGAACGCGGCCAGATGTTCGCGGAAAAATCCAAGCCACAGCCACCACAGCGAATCGGTTCCGGTCAGCATGACCTTCATCAGCCGGCCGGAATGGATGCCGCCGTGAAAGCTGAGCGGCAGTTGCAGGATGTGCTCGAAGTAGTCGGTCATCACGGCATGGCGGCGGCGGTGCGCCAGCCGGTCGGCATGCAGCGCCACCAGCGTGCCGCAGGTGATGGTGAAGAAGCCGAAGCTGACCCAGGCCGCCAACAGCGTCAGCAGGTCGCTCCAGGCCGGGACGCCGCCCCTGCTCTGGCTGCCGGCCAGCGTATCGACGATGCGGCCGAACAGGATCGGCTCGGCGAACTGCGCGGCCGCGAGCGACATGTTGGCGACGGCCAGCGTCCAGCCGAGCCTCGATTCGTCGCCCAGGAGCTTGAGCACGCGCGCGTAGAGACGGATGAAATTCATGGTGCTTGGATCAGCGCAATTTCATGCCCGTGCAAGGATTGGCCGGCCCTTGAATGCGGGAACGTTCCCCGGATGCTGCTGCATGTTGGTCCGCGGACCCTAGCACGTTTCGTGTGGAAACAGTCCAGGCGCCGGGCCCTTGTTCCAGCAGCCAAAATTGCGCTTCAGCGGTATCCCGACACCCGCGTGGGAGCGGCCGGCTTTTGCCCGGTGAAAATGGAATATTGGATGCCATAGGTTTGTTGTTTACTATGTAACCGTATACCGGTTTGGGGCAGCGGCCGGGATCCAGTTGTGAATGACTGCTGGGGGGATCCCCAATCCGTTGCGTTCCGGCGTTCCGGGACGGCCGTGCGGGGCGAAGGTGGCATGACCAATATCCCGACCGAGCTTCTGCGGACCCTGGTTGCCGTTGTCGATCTGCGCAGTTTCACCAAGGCGGCTCAATCGCTGGGCGTCACGCAGCCGGCGGTCAGCGCCCAGATCAAGCGGTTGCAGGGCCTGCTTGCGACCGATCTGCTCGACAAGAGCGCGCCGGGGGTGAGCCTGACGTCGGCGGGTGAGCTTGTCGTCAATTATGCGCGGCGACTCCTGTCGATCAACGACCAGATTCTCGACATTGCCGGGCCACGGCCTGCGGCAACAACGGTGCGGATCGGTGCGACCGGCGACTTCACAGCGTCGGGCATTGCGCTCGGGCTGACCTGTACGCGCGTGCGCCGGCCAGATTTGCGCTTTGAGATTTACACCGCGAGCATTGACGTGCTGCTGCGGGATTTGCGCGACGGCGACGCCGATCTCGCGATCTGGTTCTCGGCCACGGGGCCGACGCTCGACACACGGCACTACTGGACCGAGTCGCTGGTGTGGATGCATTCGACGTCGACTCGCATCGATCCGAGCCGCCCTATTCCTTTGGTGTCTCACGGCGAAGAAGGCTTGTTCACACGTACCGCGATGAACGCGTTGAGCCACGCCGGACGCGAATGCGAATTGGCATTCATCGGCCCGAGCATCCTGGGGTTGGGTACGGCCGTGGCGGCGGGTTTCGGCGTCATGGCACTGCCGCGAAGTCGCGCCAACATCCCGGGCATGACGATCTGGGACGACGCGCCATTGCCCAAGCTGCCGGACATCTTCTGCGGCATCTACGTGCGCGACGGTACCGATGTGGAAGAGCGCGAGCAGATCGCTGAAACGATCGCCGCGGCGCTGCGTCCGGAACCGTCGCCGAATTCCGAGCCGCGGAGCAGTTCGGCGGCTTGACGCAATTTACGCTTGCGCGAAACCCGACCGCTGCGCCCAGCCGGTCATGCGCGCTTCGAGCATCGCCATCAGCCAGTACATCACGATGCCCTCGACCGCGAGTGCGACCAGGCCTGCGAAAATGAGCGGCACCTGGAATTGCGCCTGCGCCTGCAGCATCAGATTGCCGATGCCGTAGTTCGAGGCGATGCTCTCGGAGATCACCGAGCCAACGAAGGCGAGCGTGATCGCGACCTTCAGCGAGCCGAAGAAATACGGCAGGGTCCGCGGAATGCCGACCTTGCGCATGATGTCGAGCTTCGATGCGCCCAGCGCCTTGAGCACATCCTCGAGTTCCGGTTCGATGGTGGCGAGCCCGGTCGCGACGTTCACGACGATGGGGAAGAACGAGATCAGGAAGGCGGTGAGCACCGCGGGAACGAATCCGATGCCGAACCACAGCACCAGGATCGGCACCACCGCCACTTTCGGGATCGCATTGAAGCCGATCATCAGCGGATAGAGCCCGGCGTAGATCGAGCGCGACCAGCCGACGACGAGGCCGAGGAGAAGGCCGAAACCGACCGCCATGCCGAAGCCGATCAGCGTCGTCGCCAGCGTGTATAGCGAATGGCGGTAGATCGGCGTCCAGTATTCGACGAAGGCGTTGGCGATCGCGGTCGGCGGTGGCAGGAAGAAGATCGGAATCTTGAACAGCCAGACCGCCGCCTCCCACACGATGAACAGCGCGGCGGTGTAGAGCCAAGGCGCCAGCCGGACGGCGAGATTGCTGTTCATTGCCGCGCCCTCACGATGTGCGAGCGCATTTCCTGCACGATGTCCTGAAACGCCTGGGTGAACGTCACGTCGAGATCGCGCGGCCGCGGGATGTCGATCTTGCGCTCCACCAGCACGCGGCCGGGCCGGGCCGACATCACGAACACCCGGTCGGCGAGGAACACCGCTTCGCGCAGGTCGTGGGTCACAAGGCAGATCGTGATCTTGCGCGCGGCGTGAAGATCGCGGATCACGCACCATAGTTCCTCGCGCGTGAACGCGTCGAGCGCGGCGAACGGCTCGTCGAGCATCAGCAATTGCGGCTCGTGGATCAGCGCCCGGCAGAGCGAGGCGCGCTGCTGCATGCCGCCGGACAGTTCCCAGGGATACTTTTCGCCCTGGCCGCGCAGGCCGACCGAGCTCAGGAGATTTTCCGCGCGCGCGGCGTATTCGACGCGCCTGCGCCGAATCTCGCTGCGGTGCGGCTCGACGATTTCGAGCGGCAGCAGCAGGTTTTCCAGAGTCGTCCGCCAGGGCAGGAGCGTCGGCGCCTGAAACGCCATGCCGGCGATCTTGACCGGTCTGGTGACCTCCTCGCCCGCGACCTTCACCGAGCCCTTGAAGGGAAACTGCAGGCCGGTCGCAAGCTTCATCAGTGTGGACTTGCCGCAGCCGGACGGGCCCACGACCGCTGCGAACTCGCCCTCCTCGATCGCGATCGACAGCCCCTCCACCGCGGGCGCGTCGGTGAGCCCGCCATAGGCGTGGCTCACCCCATCAAGCGCGATGAACGCGGACACGGCCCCCTCCGGAATCGCGCGTCAGTTCGCCTTGCGGTCGGCCGCGGACGGCAGGAACGAGGCGTCGAACGCGTCGGCCGCTTTCGGCTTGGCGTTCTTGAACTCGTAGGTCAGCGCGATCTGGTCGATCGACTTGGCCAGCCGGTCCGCATCGACGCCACCGAAGCCGTTGGCTTTGACCTCCGGCGTGACGATGTTGTCCTTGAGCGCCATGTTCAGGCGCTCGAGCTCGACCGGCTTCTTGGCGACGTCGTTGCGCTTGATGACCGAATCGACGGCGGTCGAGGGGTCTTTCACCGTGTCCTTGAGCCCTTTCACAAAGGCGCGCAGGAAGCCTTTCACCGCCTCCGGCTTCTCGGCCGCGAACTTGGGGTTCACGATGATGGTGTTGCCGTAGAGGTTGACGCCGTGGTCGGCCATCAGCATGACCACGATATCGTCGACCGGCACGTTCATCGATTTGAGGTTGATGAAGGACGAGAACGAGAAGCCGGTGATGGCGTCCACCTGGCCGCTTTGCAGCATCGGCTCGCGCACCGGGAAGCCGACGTTCTCGATCTTCACCTTGGAGGCGTCGATGCCGTTGGCCTGCACGAAGATCTTCCATTGCGCGTAGGCGCCGTCCGGTGCGGGCGCGCCGAGGATCTTGCCCTCGAGGTCCTTCGGCTTGCTGACGCCGCGGCTCTTGCGCCCGACGATCGCGAAGGCCGGCTTGTTGTAGACCATGAACACGGCCTTGATCGCGTTCGTCGGATTGGCGTCGCGGAACTTGATCAGCGAGTTGATGTCGCCGAAGCCCATGTCGTAGGTGCCGGCGGCGACGCGGTTGATCGGCTCGAGCGAGCCCGCGGCCGAGTCGATGGTGACATCGAGCCCTTCGGCCTTGAAGTAACCCTTGTCGATGGCGACCAGGAACGGCGCCGACGGGCCTTCGAACTTGAAGTCGAGCGAGAATTTGATCGCGGTCTGGGCGGTCGCGGGGCCGCCCAGCAGCACGACCGAAGCGGCCGCAGCGAGGACGATCCCGGCACGGCGGAGCCGGAGGTTCTTGAGTACGTTCATGTCGCTACCCCTTGGTGTCTCAGCAGATCGGATGCCAGCAGATGGTGCGGGCGGGTCGGTTGGCGCGTGGCGCCGGTCTCATCAGTTCCTGCCAGCAAAGAACATGCCGAATGAAAGAGCAAGCCGGACCGTGTCGCGGCTATCGGGTCCGCAAAGTCAGCCTAATTTCTGCACATCTGAATCGCAGTCTGCCGACCTGGCAGGCAACGCGGCCTGTGCCGTCGCTGATAGACTGGAAAAGCCGGTGACCTGGTTCCGAGGTATCCAATGAGCGCGTCCTCAACTCCGGGCGGCAAGGCGGGGGTGACGGGGGCTGTGCGTGCCTTTGCCGCCCCCTATGCGCCGCCGGATCACATGGTTGCGCCCGCGCTGCTGGCGGCGGCATCGCGCCCCAAGGACGCCGAAACCCGTATCGACGCCCGCGCCCGGCGGCTGGTCGAGAGCATCCGGTCGCATTCGGGGGGGCTCGGCGGGATCGAGGATTTCCTGCACGCCTATTCGCTCTCGACCAAGGAGGGCCTCGCGCTCATGGTCCTGGCCGAAGCCCTGTTGCGGGTGCCGGACGGAGCGACCGCCGACCGTCTGATCGAGGACAAGCTCGCGGCCGGCGACTGGTCGCAGGCGGAAGGCTCGGGCTCATTCCTGGTCTCGGCCTCGGCCTGGACGCTTGGCATCACTGCGCGGGTGATCCATCCCGGCGAGACCCCGGACGGCATCGTCGATGCTATCGTCAAGCGGCTCGGCCTGCCGACGGTGCGGCTGGCGACCCGGCAGGCAATGCGGCTCCTCGGCTCGCATTTCGTGCTGGGCCAGACCATCGAGGAGGCGCTGTCGCGCGCGGGCTCGCATCGCGAGTTCCGCTATTCGTTCGACATGCTGGGCGAGGGCGCCCGCACGGGCGCCGACGCCGAACGCTACTTCCAGGCTTACGCCAATGCGATCGAGGCGATTGGCGCGCGCGCGGGCAACGCCGCCTTGCCGGCGCGGCCGGGCATTTCCGTCAAGCTCTCGGCACTGCATCCGCGCTACGAGGCGGTCTCGCGCGGTCGCGTGGCCAAGGAGTTGGTCCCACGCGTGCTGGAGCTGGGCCGCGCCGCCAAGCGCCACGATCTCAATTTCACGGTCGATGCCGAGGAGGCCGACCGGCTCGAACTGTCGCTGGAGGTGATTGGCCTTGTGTTGGCCGACCCGTCGCTTGCCGGCTGGGACGGCTTCGGGCTCGCCGTGCAGGCCTATCAGAAGCGCGCCGGCGCGGTGATCGGCTGGCTCGACGATGTGGCGCATGCGCTGGGCCGCCGGCTGATGGTGCGACTGGTGAAGGGCGCGTATTGGGACACCGAGGTCAAGCGCGCGCAGGAGCGCGGCCTGCCGGACTATCCCGTGTTCACGCGGAAGCCGATGACCGATCTGTCCTTCATGGCCTGCATGCGCCAATTGCTGCGGGCGCGGCCCAGGCTCTATCCGCAGTTCGCCACCCACAACGCGCTGACGGTGGCGAGCGTGATCGAGGAGGCGGGCGGCGCGGAGGGCTATGAATTCCAGCGCCTGCACGGCATGGGCGAGGTGCTGTACGACGCGCTGCTGGCCGAGGTGCCGGGCGCGGCGTGCCGGATCTATGCGCCGGTCGGCAGCCATCGCGAGTTGCTCGCCTATCTGGTTCGGCGGCTGTTGGAAAACGGCGCCAACTCCTCGTTCGTCGCCGCCGCTGCCGATCCGAAGGTGCCGATCGAGGACATTCTGAAACGGCCTCAGGCCTGGATCGGCGACGCCGCGCACGCGCGCAACCCGCACATCCCGCTGCCGCGCGATCTCTACCGTCCGGCGCGGCTCAACTCGCAGGGCGTCGAGTTTGGCGACCGCGTGGCGCTTCAGGCGCTGGTGGACGAGGTTAAGCGCGAGGCTCCGCAGGAATTGCGGGCGGTGCCATCCGGCGATGCGAGCGCGGCGATGGCTGCCGCCGCGGCTGGATTTCCGGCGTGGAACGCGACGCCGGTGGAGCGCCGCGCCGACATCCTCGATCGCGCCGCCGAACTGCTCGAAGCCGGCCGCGGCCGGCTGATCGCGCTGATGCAGGCCGAAGGCGGCAAGACGCTGGACGATGCGCTGTCCGAGCTGCGCGAGGCGGTGGACTATTGCCGCTACTACGCCGCCGAGGCCCGCCGCGCGCTCAAGCCGGAGCCGATGCCGGGGCCGACCGGCGAGTCGAACGAACTGCGCTATCGCGGCCGCGGCGTGTTCGTCTGCATCAGCCCGTGGAATTTTCCGCTGGCGATTTTCGGAGGGCAAGTCGTCGCCGCGCTCGCTGCCGGCAATGCGGTGGTGGCCAAGCCCGCCGAGCAGACGCCGCTCGTGGCGGCGGAAGCCGTGCGCCTGCTGCACCAGGCGGGCTTGCCGGCCGACGCGCTGTTGCTCGTGCCGGGCGATGGCAAAGTGGGCGCGGCGCTGGTGGCGGACGCGCGCGTGGCCGGCGTGGCCTTCACCGGCTCGACCGAGGTCGGGCGTGCGATCAACCGCGCGCTGGCGGCGAAAAACGGCTCGATCGTGCCGCTCATCGCCGAGACCGGCGGCATCAACGCCATGATCGTGGACGCCACGGCTTTGCCGGAGCAGGTGACCGACGATGTCGTCACCTCGGCGTTCCGCTCCGCCGGCCAGCGCTGCTCGGCGCTGCGGCTTCTCTGCGTGCAGGAAGACGTGGCGGATCGCATGATCGAGATGATCGCCGGCGCCGCCAGGGAACTTGTCCTCGGCGATCCGCGCGATCCTTCGACCCATGTCGGACCGGTGATCGACGACGATGCGAAACAGCGTCTCGGCCGCTGGATCGCGGACAAGGCCGCGCAGGGCCGTGTGATCTTCCGCTGGGACGAGGCGCGCGCGCTGCCCGAGCCGGGGCGGTTCGTGCCGCCGGTGATGATCGCGCTCGACCGCGCGAGCGACCTGCAGGAGGAGGTGTTCGGCCCGGTCCTGCACGTGGTGCGCTGGCAGGCCGACGCGCTCGACGCGTTGCTCGATGACATCGCCGGCAACGGCACGGGTCTCACCCTCGGCATCCACACCCGCATCGATTCGACGGCCGATAAAATCGTCGCGCGGCTTGCCAACGGCAACGTCTACGTCAACCGCAGCATGATCGGCGCCGTCGTCGGCACGCAGCCGTTCGGCGGCACCGGCCTCTCCGGCACCGGGCCGAAGGCGGGCGGGCCGAATTATCTCCGCCGCTTCGTCGCCGAGCAGACCGTGACGGTCAACACCGCGGCTGCGGGCGGCAACGCGACGCTGCTGTCGGAGGGAGAGGGCGGGTAGTAGCGCCACCGGCCATGGCTGCAAGGCCAAAGGCCGCGAATATGAACATCCGTTCCTCTACATTACAAAAACATCATCCGCCGCGACCTATTCTCGCAGGAACGTATCCCTACATCCTGGGTTGATCCCCCGAGCCTCAGTCGAGGGGCGTCCACCGAGAAAGGGCGAAGACCATGACCACCAAGAGCAACCGCGCCATTGCTGCTGCGACCGCGGCGGCTATTGCGCTGACTTCGATGACGTTCGCGCCGGCCATGGCCGCGCCGGCATCCAAGCATCCGGGCGTGACCACGGCGAGCGATACGGATTTCAGCTCCGTGCGGCGCAAGCGCCGCAGCTCGGGCGATGCCGCGGCCATCGGCGCGTTCGTCGGCATTGCCGGCGCCATCGCGGGGATCGCGGCTCAACAGCAATACCGCCGCGAGCAGCGCCGCTACTACCAGCAGCCTCAATACTACGGCGGTGCCGGCCCGTATTACCGCGGATACGGCGGTGGCTACGCCAGCGGCCCGCGTTACGGCAATGACCCCCGATGCCCCGGCGGTTACTACGGGCACCGGTATGGCCTGGGCTGGGGTTGCTACAACTGATCAAGCCGCCGCCGAAGCGGCGATCCACCGACCGAAGGCGCCGCATGCTCGCGGCGCCTTTTCGTTTGCGTTGCGGCAAGCAGCGTTAACCGACTTAAAGTCAATCCCGGTGTATGAATGGTTGCATGAATGATTCGCTGGAGCGGCTCTACCAGCAGGTGATCGCGGCCAGGACCGCCGATCCGGCGGTGTCGCGCACCGCCAAGCTGATGCGCGCCGGCCGCTCCAAGATGGCCAAGAAGCTCGCCGAGGAGGCGATCGAGGTCGTCATCGACGCCATGAACGGCGAGACCGAGGCCGTGGTCCGCGAAAGCGCCGATCTGCTCTACAATCTCGTGGTTCTCTGGGCCGAAGCCGGCATCGAGCCGCGCGACGTCTTCGCGGAGATGGCGCGGCGCGAGCGTCTGTTCGGCCTGGCCGAGAAGCTGCCGAAAAAGCACGTCGAGACCAGCGGGCGCCGCAAGGTGGTCCTGCTCGACGCCCGTCGCAAAAGCCGGCGGCGCTGAGCGCCCTCCCGCCGCGTGGACAAAGCGGCCACCCGTCCGGTAAGCAAGCCCGCCATGCTGAAATCCCTGTACAATTGGACGCTTTCGCTTGCCGCCCGCAAAAGCGCGGAATGGTGGCTCGGTATCATTTCTTTCGTTGAAAGCTCGGTTTTTGTCGTGCCTGCCGAGGTTCTGTTTGTGCCGATGGGACTGGCGCGTCCGGAGCGCGCCTATCGGTATGCGCTCATCGCGACTGTGGGGTCCGTGCTGGGCGGTATCGCCGGTTGGCTTCTCGGCTTTTACGCTTATGAATTGATCGCCCGCCCGGTGCTCGAGTTCTATGGAAGTCTCGACAAATTCGAACTGCTGCGCTCGTCGTCGAGCCGCGGCGCCATTCTGGTCATGCTGATCACCTCAGGCGTGGCCCATTTGCCGCCGATGAAGGTCGTGACCATTCTGTCCGGCGCGGCAGCCGTGGATATCTGGTTGTTTATCGGATCGGCCATCGTGGCGCGCGGCGGCAAATTCTTTGTGATTGCCTGGTTGCTTCGGCGTTACGGTGAGCCGATCCGGGGTTTCATCGAAAAGCGCCTTGGACTCATTGCGTTTGCCGCCGTGGTGGCCCTCATCCTGCTTTACTTCGCAGTCAAGGCCCTGTTCAAATTTGGCGTCTGACTGCCAGCGGTGGCTGCACTATAATTGTTCCGACGTGCGAGTCTCAATTTCGCCATCGCAGTCCGGCAATTCGGGCCGGTTCGAGACCTCGCCGGGCAGGCCAAGGGAAGGGCCAGATGCCGAGAGGTTGGACCGTCATCATCGGCAGCGGGCTTCAAAAAACAGCCATGCGCAGTCCGTGGATCAGGATCGAGGTTCGGCAGCGGCGGATCGCAGCGGCCGCGGGCTGCCTTGCCGCCGGCCTGACGTTGCTGTCGCCGTTGGCATTTGCGCAGAATGCACCGCCGCCCGATGCCCCTCCACCGGTCCAGGCGGCGCCCCCGCCGAAGCAAGGCGTGTTCGAATCGATCGGCCGCTGGTTCGATCAGGGCGCAACCAGTTTCCGCGACCATCTGCGCGGCGCCAAGCGGAAGATGGACGATCTGAGCGACGATGCGGCCGCCGGCCGGCGGGACTTCAACGACAAGGCCGCCGAGGCCGGCAAGAGCGCAGCCGACGCCATCCGGAGCGCGGTGGACGCGGTGGCGAAGCTTCCGGCCGCCCGCATGATGCAGGGACGCGAGCGCTGCATCACCGCGCCGAACGGCGCCCCCGACTGTCTGTCTGCCGCGGTGGCACTCTGCCGTAAGCACGGCTTCGCCTCTGGCAAGAGCATGGATTTCACCTCAGCCGAGGAGTGTCCGGCCAGGGCCCTGCTCGGACAGACGTCGCGGGCCGAGTGCACGACCGTGACCTTCATCAGCCAGGCGATGTGCCAATAGCGCGGGCCGTCAAGGCGCCGCGCGATCAAGCCGCAGCGGACGGCGATCGATCCAGCCGACCGGATCAGTCTTCCCGGCGCGCGCGCCGCTGCTTGCGCGATCCACTGGGCTGCAACGCGGTCAGACACGACTTGCTCAATTGCCGCCGCTTGACCTTGAGGCAGACGACGATGCGGTCGGCATCGGGAACGAACTCGCTGCACAGCCGCATCACATCGGGGGTGCAGCGGTCCGCCGCGTCGGCAGCCTGCGCCGCGGCAGGCTTCGTCCCGGCCGCCACGATCAGGACCGTTAGCATTCCAGCCGCCGCGCACAGCAGCGATCGCGATGGTGTGACTCGATTGTTTTTCACGCCCGCTCCTGTGACTGAAGGGAGTCTGACTTTGAAAAGAGTGTTTCACGCTCGCCAATCCGCGGCAAGTTTGTCGCTCCGCGGCGATCGGAAATTTCGGCGACTGTTGCTTCGCGACACCGCAAGAAATTGTGGCGGAGCAATGACGCCGCGCGAGTTCCAAAATAAGGCTGCGTGAAACTCGCGCTACGGCGCGGCCGGTTCCAGGCCGTTGTCCTTCCACGCCGCGATTGCGGCGGGCGTGGTGAGGAAGTTCAGCAGCGCGCGGCCGGCCTCGGCTTCCTTGGCATTGACGTTCAGCCCGCCGGTGAAGGCGAGCCAGTTGTTGATTTCGGGCGGCAGGTAGCCGAGCCATTCGATGCCGGGCGTGCCCAGCAGCGGCGGCAGGCCGGACACCACGAAGTCCACCTCGCCCCGCGACACCAGTTGCGCGGAATGGCCTGGGCCGCCCGACTTGATCTTCGGCTTGACCCGGTCGGCGATGCCGAGGCGGTCGAGCAGGCCGACGACGTAGCGCCCGCTTGAACCTTCGCCGGAGGTTGCAATCGACTTCGCATCGAGCAGCGCGCGCTTGAACGCCTCGACCGTGCTGAAGTCCGGCTTCGGATCGCCTTGACGGATGGCGACGCCAATTCCGATCTGGCCGAAAACCGTGCGCGAATTCGCGGCGAGCTTGCCCTGCTTGATCAGGCCTTCGACGTCATAGGACAGGATGATGACGTCGAACGGCTCGCCGGCATCGGCCTTCTTCACGAGATCGGGAGGCAGAGCGAACTGGGTGACGAGCTTGTGGCCGGTCGTGCGCTCGAACTGCGGGGCGAGCGTCTCATAGGCCCGGCGCGCGGCTCCGGTGCAGAAGACGCGAACATCGGCTGCTTCCACGGCGGTTCCCTGCATGATCGCAATCCCGGCGGCGAAGGCCGCCGCCGCGAGGAGACCGATCCTGATCTGCGCTCTTCGTGGCCGGCCTAGTATTGCGCGGCGATCGGCAGTTCCTCGGCCGGGAACAGCGAGATCAGCGTGCAGCCCTTGTCGGTGACCACCACCTCTTCCTCGATGCGGGCGGCCGAATAGCCGTCGGTCGCCGGGGCCCAGGTCTCGATCGCGAAGACCATGCCCACCTTGATCTCGGTCGGGTGATCCATCGACACGACGCGAGAGATGATCGGCCGCTCGTGCAGGGCGAGGCCGAGACCGTGCGCGAATTGCAAGCCGAAGGCCGACAGTTCGTCCGGGAAGCCGAACTCGCCCGCCTTCGGGAACACCTCGCAGATGTGCGCGGTCGAGGCGCCGGGCTTGATGCGGGCAATGGCGTTGTCGAGCCACTCGCGCGCCAGCTTGTAGGCGTCGCGTTGCGCGGGCGTGGCGCGGCCGACATTGAAGGTCCGGTAGTAGCAGGTGCGGTAGCCCATGAACGACTGCAGGATATCGAAGAAGCACTGGTCGCCCGGGCGGATCATGCGGTCGGTGAAGTTGTGCGGATGCGGATTGCAGCGCTCGCCGGAGATCGCGTTGACCGCTTCGACGTCGTCGGAGCCGTGGGTGTAGAGGAACTTGTTGACCTCGGCGACGATGTCGTTCTCGCGCACGCCCGGCCTGAGCGTATCGTTGATCAGTTGATAGGCGCCGTCGACCATCGCGGCGGCGCGGTTGAGCAACGCGATCTCGTCGGCCGATTTGACCTCGCGCGCGCTGAGCATCACCTGCTGGGCATCCTTGATCGTCAGCCCGGCCTTCTGCAACTCGAACATCATCGGCGGCTCGATGATGTCGACGCCGATCGGCATTTTTGCGACGCCGGCGGCCCTGAGGATCGAGGCCATCTCCTCGGCGTGATGCTTCATCAGTCCGAACGCCGGATCGACGGTGCCGCGCAGGCCGACGAGGCCGGCCTTGCAGTCCTCGGGCCGGAGCCACGGCGAATAGAGCTTGTGATGGACTGCGGCCGAGCCGAAGTCCCACAGGATCGGATCCTGGCCGCGGATGAGCAGCGTCCAGCGCGAAAGCTTGTCACGGGCCCATTCGCCGATCTTGGTCGAGGTGACGTAGCGGATGTTGTTGTCGTCGAACAGCAGAAGCGCGCCGAGGTCGGAGGCCTCGAGCGCCTGCTGGGCGCGGGCCAGGCGATAGCGCTGCAAGCGGCGGTAATCGACGCGCTCCTCGAAATCGACACCCATGGTGCCGAGCACCGGCAGATGACGGCCCCAGTTGTAGCGCGGGTTGATGTCCTCGGCCCGAACGGTCTTGGGTTCGCGCTTGGTAATCTCGTCCATGGTTCGCTCCTTGGGTATCTTGATGGCCGGTGGGCCGGCGGCATCGGCGTGTTCTTGGCCGCATTATAGCCCGCGACCGGAGCGCAGCGCACCTCTGAATCGATGCGCCGCATTTTTCCTGAAGCCCATAGCCGGTTGAACCTTTTGCGCTCCGGACGCGACCACGGAGGGCGGGGATCGGCCCGCCCGTGCCCTATCCGCCATGGGGGATTTCCATGCGACGTTCGTTGCCATTGCTGGCCGCCACCGGTTTGCTCGCCCTGTTTGCCGCGCCGCAGGCGAAGGCGCAGACCAGCGCCAACGCTGAAATCTGCGCCGCCGACGACGCGAGCGCGTATTCGGCCGAACAGCGCATCGCGGCCTGCACCGCCCTGATCGATGCCTCCAAGGACCGGCCCGACGACCTGGTTCCGGCCCTGGTCAATCGCGGCTCGGTCTATTTTTTCGTCAACCGGATGCCGCTCGCTATCGCCGATCTCGACCGCGCCATCGCGCTCGATCCGAAAAACTCCCGCGCCTTCCGCGAGCGCTCGAATTCCTTCCGCACCACGGGCCGTCTCGACCGCGCGCTGGCCGACGCCAACGAGGCGGTGCGGCTCGATCCCAACGATCCCAAGGCGTTCGACAACCGCGGCAATGTGTTCAACAACAACCGGCAATACGACCGCGCCATCGAGGATTACAACGAGGCGATCCGGCTCGATCCGGGCTACGCGCAAGGCTGGAGGGACCGCGGGGTCGCCTACTACTTCAAGCGGGACTACGAAAACGCGATCAAGAACTACGACGAGGCGATCCGGCTCGATCCGACCAGCGCACGCGCCTTCACCAACCGCGCCGCGGCCTACAAGAAGCAGGGCCGCAACGACCGCGCGCTCGTGGACGCGAGCGAGGCGATCCGGCTCGATCCCACGCGGCCGGAATTCTTCGACAACCGGGGCCTCTCCTACGCGGAAAACGGCGACTACGATCGGGCCATCGCCGATTACAACGAGGCGATCCGCATCGCGCCGCAGGCCAATTTCCTCACCAACCGCGGCGACGCCTACAACAAGAAGGGCGACCTCGACCGCGCCATCGCCGACTACGATCGCGCGCTCGCGCTCAATCCGGGCTTCGACCTCGCCTACAACAACCGCGGCGCGGCGTTCCGCAAGAAGGGCGATCTCGAACGCGCCATCGCCGACTATGAGCAGGCGTTGCGCATCAACCCGCGGATGGATTCGGCCGCGGAGAACCTGGCATTCGTCCGCCAGGAGCGCGACCGGCGCGGCACGCTGTCGGAGCGCCTGCTGCCGACCTTCGGTTGCCGCACCGCCAAGCGCGCCGTCGAAAAGGCGATCTGCTCGGACCCGGACCTCGCCCGCCTCGACCGCCAGATCGACGATGCCTACAAGGCCGCGCTCGCCCGGCTCGACCGCAAGGCCGTCGCCCGCCTGCGCGAGGAGCAGCGCGACTTCAACACCACCCGCAACAGGTCGTTCGGGCGGCCCGACTACATCCTCAAGCGCGAGCTGGAGCAGCGCCTGCTGGCGCTGCGCGGGATGGTCGCCCGCAACAATTGAGCGGCGAGCGAGTTGTTACGGGACAATGACAGTTTGATGTTGCATTGCGACATAAGAAATGATGCAGTGCGATGGCTGGATAGTCGGAGCGACGGCTTTGGCAATTGCAAAGCGCCTCAGAAGGCAGGCCGCGACCTGCGCTGCCCTGGCGAGACAGACCCACGACGAGGAGGGTCGCCAGCGGTATCTGCGTTTGCAGCAGGTGTACCTTGAACTGGCCGAATCCGAGGAACGGGCCGGCCCTCCGATGACCGCACCCGCCGGCGACAGCCACATCAAGCCCGCAGCGTAGGCGCTCAGGCCACCTTCCTACCCCACAGCCGGGCCGAGGCGATGTCGGCGCCCTCGCGGATCGCCTTGAGCTTGAGCCACACCACCGGCTCGATCACCCACTCGCGCTTGGTGAAGGTGCCGAAGCCGCAGTCGGTCGAGGCGATCACCCGCTCGCGGTCGCCGACCGCGGCCACCGCCTCCTCGATCCGCCGCGCCACCACCTCGGGATGCTCGACGAAGTTCGACGTGGTCTCGACCACGCCGGGAATGAGCAGCATGTGGGCGGGCAGCGGATGCTGCTTCAGCGCGGTGTATTCATGGGCGTGGCGCGGGTTGGAGAACTCGATGGTCAGCGCGCCGACATTGGCGGTGTAGAGCGCCGGCAGGATCGTCGCCAGCGGCACGTCGTGGATGTGCGGGCCTTCCCAGTTTCCATAGCAGACGTGCAGCCGCACGCGGTCGCGCGGGATGCCCTCGATGCCCTTGTTGATCGCGGCGACGTGCCGCTCGCACCTTTTGACGAACTCGGAGTCGGAGAGATCGCGGTACATCATGACGCGGTCCATCGCCAGGTCCGGTGCATCGATCTGCAGGATCAGCCCGGCCTGGTGGATCGCCTGGTACTCCTTGCTCATCTCCCGCGAAATCGCGTCGAGATAGGCGTCGTGGGAGTCGTAGTAGGCGTTGAGCATCGTGGTCGAAATGATGCCGGGCGAGGCCGCGGTCATGAAGCGCTCGGAGAATGCGCCGAGCTCATCCGCGATCCTGTTGAAGCCCACGGTCTCGTCGGTGATCGGCTTGAGGTCGCGGTAGTTGATCTCCGCCTGTGCCTCCGGCGCGCCCTGCTGGCTCTTGGTGGGGTTCGGGAAGCGGCGCATCAGATAGGCCAGCCGCTCGGGGAACTCCTCTAACTCCTTGACGCGGCGGCGCTTCGACACGCCGGCAAAGCCGGACATGCGCTGCGGCACATAGGTCTGGAACCCGATCCGCCGCTGCTCGCCGTCGTTGCCGACGTCGATGCCGGCGGCCACCTGCTCGGCGACCACGTGGCGGACCGCCTGGTCCATCTCGTCCGCCAGCACCTTGGGGTCGTGCGGCTTGCCTTCCTCCTGCGCCATCAGTAGGTCGGACAGCTTTTCGTTGCGCGGCAGGCTGCCGACATGGGTGGTGAGGATGCGGTCGCGGCTGAAGATCATGAAAAATTGCTCCGGCGGGCTGCGGGATTGACGCATTGCGGCTCTGAGGGCCGGCTTGCATAATAGTTCATCATGCCGGGGAGAAGCGAATGAGTGTTGCGGCCGAGATGCATGCGCGGGCGGAAGCGCCGGTGCCCACCTGGGACCCGGTGGGCGCGGTCCCGCGCAACTACAACTACGCGGCCGACATTCTCGACCGGAATCTGAAGGCGGGCCGCGCCAACAAGCCAGCCTACATCGATCCGCGCGGAACCTGGACCTATGGACAGCTTGCCGACCGCGTGGCGCGCTTCGCCGCGAGCCTGCGCACGCTCGGCGTGCGGCGCGAGGAGCGCGTGCTGATCGTGCTGCTCGATACGATCGACTGGCCCACGGCCTTCCTCGGCTGCCTGAAGACCGGCGCCGTCGCCGTCGCCGTCAACACGTTGATGACCGAGGACGACTACCGCTTCATGCTGGCCGACAGCCGCGCCCGCGTGCTGGTGGTGTCGGAGGCGCTCTATCCGAGATTCCAGAAGATCATCGGACAAAGCGCCGATCTCGAACACGTCATCGTGTCGGGCGACAACGCGCAGGGGCACAAGCGCTTCGAGGACCTGATCGAGGCCGCGATGGCGGAGGCGCACACCGCGCCGACCGTTCGCGACGACGTCGCCTACTGGCAATACACCTCGGGTTCGACCGGCAAGCCCAAGGGCGCGGTGCATGCCCACGCCGATCTCCGCCTCAACAACGATCTCTATGCGGTGCCCGTGATCGATCTCACCGAGAACGACGTCTGCTATTCGGTGGCGAAGCTGTTTTTCGCGTATGGCCTCGGCAATTCGCTGAACTTCCCGCTGTCGGCGGGGGCCTGCACGGTGCTCCTGCCCGACCGCCCGACGCCGGAGGGCGTCGCTGCGCTTCTCCGACAGCATCCGGTCACGGTGTTCTATTCGGTCCCGACGTTCTATGCCGCGTTCCTCGCGAGCCCGGCCGCGCCGCAGCGATCGGAGCTGAAGCTGCGCTGCTGCATTTCCGCCGGCGAGGCGCTGCCGGCCGACGTCGGCAAACGCTGGCTGGATCGCTACGGCGTCGATGTCCTCGACGGCCTCGGCTCGACCGAGATGACGCACATCTTCATGTCGAACCGCATGGGCGAGGTGAAGTACGGCACCAGCGGCAAGCTCTTGCCCGGCTATGACATCAAGCTCGTCGACGATGACGGGCAGCCCGTGAAGAAGGGCGAACTGGGCGAGTTGCTGGTGCGCGGCCCGACCGCGGCGATCATGTACTGGAACAGCCGCGAGCAGTCGCGGAATACGTTCCTCGGCGAATGGACGCGGTCCGGCGACAAATACACCGAGGACGAGGACGGCTATTTCACCTACTGCGGCCGGCGCGACGACATGCTGAAGGTCTCCGGCATGTATGTCTCGCCGTTCGAGGTCGAGGGCGCGCTTATGACGCATCCGGACGTGCTGGAGGCCGCGGTGGTGGCCTGGGCCGACGGCGAGGGGCTGGTGAAGCCCAAGGCCTTCGTGGTGCTGAAGGATCAGGCAAAGACCGCCGACGCCGGCGCCCGCGACGCCATGGCACGGATGCTGCAGGACCACGTCAAATCGACGCTGGCCCCCTACAAATACCCCCGCTGGATCGAATTTCGCGCCGAACTTCCAAAAACCGCGACCGGCAAAATCCAGCGCTTCAAATTGCGCAGCGAGGCCGCGCCGCGCTAAGCTTGTTCCCAGTGTCCTATTTCGGAGGTGCCAAGTCATGAACAAGATCGTGAAACGCTGCTTGCTTGCAGGCTGCGCCGTCGCCGCGTTTGCCGCGGTGGTCGCAGCTCCGACCGTTGCCCAGCAGAAAACCATCAAGATCGGTTTTGTCAGCACGTTCAGCGGTCCGGTCGCCGCGATCGGCAACGACATGCGCAATTCGTTCGAGCTGGCGCTCGATCATCACGGCCGCAAGATCGGTGGGCTGCCGGTCGAGGTGATCTACGAGGACGACCAGATCAAGCCAGAAGTCGGCGTGCAAAAGACCCAGAAGCTGATCGAGTCCGACAAGGTCGATTTTCTCGTCGGCTACATCTGGTCGAACGTGATGCTGGCCTCGCTCAAGCCGATCGTCGACTCCAAGACCTTCACGGTCATCACCAACGCCGGCGCTTCGCAGCTCTCCGGCGAGCTGTGTTCGCCGTATGTGTTCTCGACCTCCTGGAACAACGATCAGACGCCGCAGGCGATCGGCCTCTACATGAACCAGAAGAACGTCAAGAAGGTCTTCCTGATCGGCCCGAACTACGCCGCCGGCAAGGACATGCTGGAAGGCGTGGCGGCCACCTTCAAGGGCGAGATCATCGGCCGCGAGCTCACTGCTTGGCCGAACCAACTCGACTTCTCGGCCGAGCTGTCGAAGGCGCGGGCGGCGAAACCCGACGCTATCTTCGCGTTCTATCCCGGCGGCGCCGGCATCCAGTTCATCACCCAGTATGCGCAGTCGGGCTTGAAAGGCCAGATTCCGCTCTACACCGCGTTCACCATCGACTCGTTGTCGCTGCCGCGGTTGAAGGATCTCGCGATCGGAATCCCCGGCGCCCAGCACTGGGTGCGCGATCTGCCGAACGACGCCAACAAGAAATACGTCGCCGACTTCCGGGCGAAGCACAAGAACGACCCGTCGTTCTACGGCTCGCAGACCTACGACGCCGTGCCGCTCCTCGACAGCGCGGTCAAGGCCGTCAAGGGCGATCTGTCCAACAAGGACGGGATGCGCCGCGCCGCCGAAAAGGCGGACTTCAAGTCGGTGCGCGGCAACTTCAAGTTCGGCCCGAACCACATGCCGATCCAGAACTTCTATCTGCAGGATACGGTGAAGGAAGGCGAGGAGTACCGGCTGAAGACGGTGGCAACCATCACCGAAAACGATCAGGACAAGCACTGGCAGAAGTGCAAGATGCCGAACTAGTCGGCCGGCTATACATCGATAAGACGGCAGACGCGCGCGCTTCTGCCGTCTTGTTTTTTGGGGGCAGGTCGGGCCTCATCGCCTCAACACCGCCGTGGCGGGGCATAGCCGTCGAAGACGGCGCCGCTATGCTCGTCTATGTGCCGGCCATCCACGCCTTGCTTGCTGGATGGCTTGAAAGACGTGGATGCCCGCGACAAGCGCGGGCATGACGATGCGGAAACGTCTGGGCCATAAGGCCCGCGTTTTGCAAGGGTTTGCTGGGACGACATGCTTTACCTGATCGAACAGTGCCTGAATGGCATCCAGCTTGGCATGCTGCTGTTTCTTCTGGCGGCGGGGCTGACGCTGATCTTCGGCATCATGGACCTGGTCAACCTGGCGCACGGCTCGCTCTACATGCTGGGCGCCTATTTCGCCGCTACATTCATTACGCTGACCGACAGCTTCCTGGCCGGGCTCGGGCTCGGGCTGGTCGCGACCCTGGTGGCTGGAATGTTCATGGAGGTGATCGCGATCCGGCCGCTCTATGGACGCGACCACCTCGACCATGTGCTCGGAACCTTTGGCCTGTTGATCTTCTTCAACGAACTGGTGCGGCTGATCTGGGGTCCGGAGGGGCGCACGATCTCGTTGCCGCCGGAGATGCTCACCGCCGTGCAGGTGGTGCCGGGCATCTACTATCCGCTCTATCGCCTGATCATCATCCTGGCGACGCTCTCGGTCGCGGCGCTGCTCTACATTCTCGTGATGCGCACGCGGGTCGGCATGCTGATCCGCGCCGGAGCATCCAATCGCGAGATGGTCGGGGCGCTCGGCGTCAACATCAAACTGCTCTACACGCTGGTGTTCGGCCTCGGCGCCGCGCTCGCCGGCTTCGCCGGAATGATGCAAGCGCCGATCTCCTTCGTGCAGATCGGCATGGGCGAGAACATCCTGATTCTGGCCTTCGTGGTGATCATCATCGGTGGCATCGGATCGATCCGCGGCGCATTCGTCGCGGCTGTCATCGTCGGCCTGATCGACACGATGGGCCGGGCGTTCTTGCCCGACGCCGTGCGTCTGTTCCTCAGCTACAGCGCCGGCTCGAGCCTTGGACCCGCGCTCTCCTCGATGCTGATCTACGCGCTGATGGCGGGCGTCTTGATTTTCCGGCCCGAAGGTCTGTTTCCGGCGGTCGGCAAATGAAATCCTGGATCACCCCGCGCAATGCGTTCGTGGCCGCATTGCTAGCGATTCTCGTGCTGCTGCCGGTGTATGCGGCGCTGACCGGCAACACCTTCATGATGACGTTGTTCACCCGCATCGTCATCCTCGCGATCGCGGCCGTCAGCCTGAACCTGATCATGGGATTCGGCGGGATGGTGAGCTTCGGCCATGCCGCCTATCTCGGCATCGGCGGCTATGTGGTTGGCATTCTCGCCAAGGAGGGAATCAACGCCGGCCTGGTGCAGTGGCCGCTCGCGCTTCTGCTGTCGGGGCTGTTCGCACTTGCGGTTGGCGCGCTCAGCTTGCGCACGCGCGGGGTCTATTTCATCATGATCACGCTCGCGTTCGCGCAAGTGGTCTATTACATCGCGAACGGGCTCGACCGCTACGGCGGCGACGACGGGCTGACGATCCAGCGGCGCAGTGAATTCGGGGGGCTGGTGAATCTGTCGAACCGGACGGCCTTCTACTACCTGTGCCTCGCTTTCCTGCTTGCAACCGTCTACCTGGTCTGGCGCATCGTCAATTCGCGCTTCGGCCTGGTGATCCAGGGCGCACGATCGAACGAGCGGCGCATGCGGGCGATCGGTTTTCCGACGTTCCGCTACAAGCTCGTCTGTTTCGTTATCGCCGGCGTGCTGTGCGGGCTTTCGGGCGTGCTCCTGGCCAACCACACCAATTTCATCAGCCCCGCGCTGATGCACTGGACGCGGTCGGGCGACCTGATCGTCATGGCGGTGCTCGGCGGCATGGGGACCGTGTTCGGTCCGGTGATCGGGGCGGTGGCGCTTCTGGTGCTGGAGGAGACCCTGCCGCATGTCATCGGCCTGGCGAGCTACCTTGTCACCGGCAAGGAAGTGGCGGCTGCGAAGGAATACTGGCAACTGATCCTCGGTCCGATGCTGCTCCTGATCGTGCTCTACGCGCGCGGCGGCATCGACGGGCTGATGGCGGGCACGCGCCGTGGCTGAGGGGCTTCTCAGCGTCGACGGCCTGACCAAGCGCTTCGGCGGTGTCGTCGCTTCCGACGACGTGCGGCTCGATGTGACCCGGGGCGAACTGCACGCCATCATCGGGCCGAACGGCGCCGGCAAGACCACGCTGATCGGCCAGCTCGCAGGCGAGATCGTGCCGGATGCCGGCCGAATCCATTTCGATGGGCACGACATCACCGCGCTGCCGGTCCATGGCCGGAGCCTGATGGGGCTCGCGCGCTCGTTCCAGATCACCTCGCTGTTCCCGCATTTCACCGCGCTGGAGAACGTGGCGCTTGCGGTGCAGGCGCACGCCGGCCACTCGTTCCGCTTCTGGGGCGATGCGCGCCAGGAAACCTCGCTGCGCGAGCCCGCCCGCGCCGCGCTGGAGCGGGTGGGCATCGCGCATCGCGCCGACACGATCGTTGCCAATATGAGTCATGGCGAGCATCGCCAGCTTGAACTCGCCATGGCGCTGGCGACCGGCCCTCGCATTTTGCTGCTGGATGAGCCGATGGCTGGGCTCGGGGCCGACGAGTCGAGCCGAATGGTAAAAACCCTGCGCGGATTGAAGCGCGATCTGACCATTCTTCTGATCGAGCACGACATGGAGGCGGTGTTCGCGCTGGCCGACCGCATCACCGTTCTGGTCTACGGCCGCGTCATCGCTTCGGGCGATCCGGCGTCGATCCGCGCCAACGCCGAGGTGCGCGCGGCTTATCTGGGCGAGCAGGAGGCGGTAACTCATGTCTGAGCCGCTGCTGGCCGTCGACAGGATCGAGACGCGCTACGGCTTGAGCCAGGTGCTGTTCGGCATCTCGCTCGCCATTTCCGCGGGCGAGATGGTGACCCTGATGGGCCGCAACGGCATGGGCAAGACCACGACCGTGCGCTCGATCATGGGACTGACGCCGGCGATGGCCGGTTCGATCCGTTTCGACGGGCAGGAGATCGCGAGCCTGCCGTCGTTTCGCGTGGCCCAGCTCGGCATAGGTCTCGTGCCGGAGGGGCGGCAGATTTTCCCGAACCTCACCACGCGCGAGAACCTGGTGGCCACCGCCTCGAACCGGATGGGCTCCGCCGATCCCTGGACCTTGAACAAGGTGTTCGAGCTGTTTCCCAGGCTTGGAGAGCGGCTGAACAGCATGGGCAACCTGCTGTCCGGAGGCGAGCAACAGATGCTCGCGATCGGCCGCGCGCTGATGACCAACCCGCGGCTGCTCATCCTCGACGAGGCGACCGAGGGCCTCGCCCCGCTCATACGCGCCGAAATTTGGCAATGCCTGACGCGGCTTAAGTCGGCCGGGCAGTCGATCCTGGTGATCGACAAGAATGTCGAGGCGCTGACCCGCATCGCCGACCGGCATTATCTGATCGAGCGGGGCCGGGTGGTATGGTCCGGCACGTCGGCGGAGTTGGCCGCTAACCCTCAGATTCAGCATCAGTATCTCGGCATCTGATCGAGGCACAGGTGTCATCGCTCGCCGATCAAGGCTTTCTCGATCTTCCGCCGCACCGGCTCGAATACCGCATGGCCGGGCCGCGCCCGCACCAGGCGCCGACGCTGATCCTCCTGCATCAGGGGCTGGGCTCCGCGGGCCAGTGGGATGACCTCCCGGAAAAACTTTCGGCGGCGACCGGCTGCGGCGTGTTTGCCTATTCGCGTCCGGGCTACGGCTTTTCCAGCCCCGCCAAGCTGCCGCGCGGACTCGACTTCATGCATGTCGAGGCGCGCGAGACCTTGCCGCGCCTGCTCGACGCCATCGGCTTCCGTCAGGGCCTCCTGGTCGGGCACAGCGACGGCGCTTCGATCGCGGCCATTTACGCGGGCAGCGTGCAGGACCATCGCGTGCGCGGGCTCGTGCTGATGGCGCCGCACTTCATCGTCGAGGATGTGACGATGAATGCGATCCGGGCGATCCGCAAAGCCTACGACACCACCGATGTGCGGGCGCGCTTCCAGCGCTGGCACGCCGACGCGACGGTGCGCGGCTGGTCCGATGTGTGGCTGAACAACGATGTCGGCGCCTGGGACCTGCGCGACGACCTCGCCTACATCCGCGTGCCGATGCTGATCGTCCAGGGCGAAGACGACGACTACGGCACGGCGCGCCAGATCGAGATCGCGCGGGAGGAGTGCTACTGCCCGGTGGATGCGTTGCTGCTGCCGGGCATCAGGCATGTTCCGCACCGCGAGGCGCCGGAGCAGGTGCTCGGGGCGATCGCCGGCTTCTCCAGCCGGCTGTTGCGCGAGCACGACAGCGCCCAGCCCGTGACGGCGCGCTGATTTCCCTTCAGCGGCCATTGACCTCTCCCGGCCTCATGGTGAGGAGCGTTGCGAAGCAACGCGTCTCGAACCATGGGGCCGCCCATCCTTCGAGACGCGGCCCATCGGGCCGCTCCTCAGGATGAGGGCGGGGAAGCCACACGGATGGGCTTGCCTGCACTATCGTACATGAATTATAGTGCATTTCGTCAACCGGGCGAACATGGCCAACACCCTCGATACCCGCGAAATTCCAGACGCCGCCGACCGCGCCGACGCGGCGTTTGCCGGCGAGATCGGCCGCATGGTGCGGCTCGGCCGCGCCAAGCGCGGCATGTCGCGGCGCCAGCTCGCGCAGGAGTCGGGCACGTCCGAGCGCTATCTCGCCCAGATCGAAGGCGGCGCCGGCAATCCGTCGGTGCTGGTGATGCGGGCGATCGCCGACGCGCTGGAAATTCCGCTGTTCGAGCTGCTGCCGCCGACCGGCGGGCTGTCCGCACCCTACGCCCGCATCATCGATCTCCTGGGGCGTGCATCGCCGGGCGATTTGTCGTCGATCGCCGAGGGCATCGAGCGGCGGATCGACCAGGCCGCCGCGACCGACCGTGGGCGGCGCATCGCGCTCGTCGGCCTCCGCGGCGGCGGTAAGTCCACGCTCGGCAAGATGCTGGCCGACAAGCTCGGCGTGCCGTTCATCGAGCTCAACCGCATGGTCGAGCAGGAGTACGGCGCCAGCATGCCGCTGCTGATCGAGATGTCCGGTGTCGCCACCTTCAAACGGCATGAACGGACCTGCCTCGAGCGCGTTGTCTCGCAGAACGAGAGCGCGGTGATCGCCACGGCGGGCGGCATCGTGTCCAACCCGGAGACCTACGGGCTGCTGCTCCGCCGCACCCACACGGTCTGGCTTAGCGCGCAGCCCGAGGAGCACATGAATCGCGTGATGAAGCAGGGCGATTTCCGGCCGATGGCGCGCAACCGCGAGGCGATGGCCGATCTTCACGCCATCCTGGAGGCGCGGCGGGGGGACTATGCCCGCGCCGAAACCGCGCTCGATACGTCGGGCGCCACCGTGCAGCAGAGCTTCGGCAAGCTTGCGAAGCTCGTCGCGCCTTGGATGAAGGGCTGACCGCCATGGCCGACGCGGACCGCAAACTGTCCAATGGCACTGGCCGGATCGATTTCGCCACCGATCCGTCGCGCTATCGTCACTGGAAGCTCTCGGTCGAGGGCGACGTCGCCACGCTGTCGATGGACGTGGACGAGAATGCCCCGCTGTTCGAGGGCTATCAGCTCAAGCTCAACTCCTACGATCTCGGCGTCGATATCGAGCTGGCCGATGTGCTGGAGCGGCTGCGCTTCGAGCATCCGCAGGTGCGCGTCGTGCTGCTGCGCTCGGGCAAGCCGCGGGTGTTCTGCGCCGGCGCCAACATCCGCATGCTGGCCGGCGCGACACACGGCCACAAGGTCAACTTCTGCAAGTTCACCAACGAGACCCGCAACGCCATCGAGGATGCGAGCGCGTTTTCCGGCCAGCGCATGATCTGCGTCGTCGAGGGCTCTTGCGCCGGCGGCGGCTACGAGCTGGCGCTGGCCGCCGACCACATCATCCTGACCGACGACGGCTCCTCGACGGTATCGCTGCCTGAGTTGCCGCTGCTGGCGGTGCTGCCGGGAACGGGCGGGCTCACCCGCGTCACCGACAAGCGCAAGGTCAGGCGCGACCATGCCGATGTGTTCTGCACGACGGAAGAGGGTGTCAAGGGCAAGCGCGCCGTGGAGTGGCGGCTGGTGGACGAGGTGGTGCCGAACACCAGGCTCGACGATGTGGTGAAGGAGCGGGCGCAGGAGTTCGCTGGAAAGTCCGACCGGCCTAAGGATGCCAAGGGAATTTCACTCTCGCCCCTCAAGCGCACGCGCTCGGCGGATGGCGTCGAATACAGCTCCGTTTCCGTGGAGCTTTCCCGCGCGGAGCGGATCGCCACCATCACCCTGCGTGGACCCGATGCGCCGCCGCCGAAGTCGGCGGACGAGATGGGGGCGCAGGGCGCGGAATTCTGGCCGCTGCGGCTGGCGCGGGAACTCGACGACGCGATTCTCGACATTCGGCTCAACGAGTTCGACACCGCGGTCATCGTGTTCAAGTCCGAGGGCGATCCCGAGGCGGTTCTCGCCTACGACCGGTTCCTTCAAGCCAACGCCAGCCACTGGCTCGCCCGCGAGATCGTCCTGAAGTGGAAGCGCGTGCTCAAGCGCGTCGATCTGACCTCGCGCTCGCTGGTGACTTTGATCGAGCCGGGCTCATGCTTCGCCGGCACCTTGGCCGAGCTCGTGTTCGCGGCCGACCGCTCCTACATGCTGATCGGCCGGATGGACGGCGACAACCGCCCGCCGGCCGCGATCATGCTCGGCGAAACCAATACCGGCACTCTGCCGATGAGCAACGGCCTGTCGCGGCTGGCGACGCGGTTCCTCGGCGAGCCGGATTCGCTCGAACGCGCCCGCAAGGCGCTCGGGCAGAAGCTCGACGCGGAGCGGGCGGCAGAACTCGGTCTCGTCACCTTCGCGCTCGACGACATCGACTGGGAGGACGAGATCCGCGTCTTTTTCGAGGAGCGCGCGAGCTTCTCGCCCGACGGGCTCACCGGCCTGGAGGCGAACCTTCGCTTCGGCGGGCCGGAGACGATGGAAACGAAAATCTTTGCCAGGCTCACCGCCTGGCAGAACTGGATCTTCCAGCGCCCCAACGCCGTCGGCGAGGAGGGCGCGCTGCGCCGCTACGGCACCGGCCAGAAGGCCGTGTTCGATACGAAGAGGGTGTGAAGAGTTTGCTGCTGTCATCGTCCGCGAAGGCGGACGATCCAGTAATCACCGACGGTGCGAAGGCGCGGAACGCCTCGATTACTGGATGCCCGCCTTCGCGGGCATGACGGCAGAGTGAAACGCCAGAGCTGATGGAGCGTGTTATGGACATCATCAACGTCGACTATCGCGAGAAAATTCCGAACAACGTCAATCTCACCGAGGACCGCCGCGTCCTGAAGGCGCTCGAAGGCTGGCACCCCGGCTATCTCGACTGGTGGAACGACATGGGGCCGGAGGGCTTCCAGGAGTCGCTCGTGTATCTGCGCACCGCGGTGTCGGTCGATCCCAAGGGCTGGGCCAAGTTCGATTACATCAAGATGCCGGAATACCGCTGGGGCATCCTGCTGGCGCCGCCGGAGGAGAACCGCAAGATTCCGTTCGGCGTGCACCTCGGCGATCCGGTGTGGCAGGAGGTTCCGGGCGAGTATCGGGCCATGCTGCGCCGCCTCGTGGTGATCCAGGGCGACACCGAGCCCGCGTCTGTCGAGCAGCAGCGCCATCTTGGCAAGACCGCGCCGTCGCTCTACGACCTGCGCAACCTGTTCCAGATCAACGTCGAGGAGGGCCGCCACCTCTGGGCGATGGTCTACCTCCTGCACAAATATTTCGGCCGCGACGGCCGCGACGAGGCCGACGACATGCTGCGCCGCCGCTCCGGCAGCAAGGACGCGCCGCGCATGCTCGGCGCCTTCAACGAGGCGACGCCGGACTGGCTGTCCTTGTTCATGTTCACCTTCTTCACCGACCGCGACGGCAAGATGCAGCTCGAATCGTTGGCGCAGTCCGGCTTCGACCCGCTGTCGCGCACCTGCCGCTTCATGTTGACGGAAGAAGCCCACCACATGTTCGTCGGCGAGACCGGCATCGGCCGCGTCGTGCAGCGGACCTGCGAGGCGATGAAGGCGGCCGGCATCGAGGACCCGAACGCGATCGACAAGGTCCGCGCGCTCGGCGTGATCGATCTGCCGACCATCCAGAAGAAGCTCAACCTGCACTACACGCTGTCGCTCGACCTGTTCGGCTCGGAGGTCTCGACCAACGCCGCCAATGCCTTCAACGCAAGCCTCAAGGGCCGCTTCCGCGAGACATCGATCGACGACGACCACAAACTTGAGAACGACATCTATCCCGTGCTCAAGTTCGTCGATGGCGCGATCAAGCTGGTCGACGAGCCGGCCCTGACCGCGGTCAACATGCGGCTGCGCGACGACTACACGCGCGACTGCGCCAAGGGCATCGAGCGCTTCAACAAGATCATCGAGCGGCTCGGCGTCGATTTCCGGCTGGCGCTGCCGCATGTTGCCTTCCACCGCGACATCGGCGAGTTCAAGGACGTGCAGGCGACGCCATCCGGCGTGCTGATCGACGAGGCGACCTGGGCCCGGGAGAAGGACAAGTGGCTGCCGTCGCTCGCCGACGGCGAGTTCATCGCCTCGCTGATGAAGCCGGTGAGCGAGCCGGGAAAATTCGCCGCGTGGATCGCGCCGCCGAAGGTCGGCATCGACAACCGGCCGGGCAATTTCGAGTATGTGAAAATCGCGGCGTAGTACGGCTCCAGTGTCCCGGGCGCGGCGCAGCACGAGCGAAGCGAAGTGATGCGCCGCAGACCCGGGACCCCGGTTTTTTTTAAGTGAACCGGGGTCCCGCATCTGCGGTGCACCGTTTCACGCTGCACCGCGTGCGTGACACGCAGAACTCAACCGGCCTTGCTCGTTTTTGCGTCCTGGATCGCCTGCCACACCCGGTATGGCGTGCAGGGCGTGTCGATGTGCCGGATGCCGAGGTGCGACAGCGCATCGACAATGGCGTTCACCCCGGCCGACAGCGAGCCCACCGTGCCCGCCTCGCCCGCGCCCTTGACGCCGAGCGGATTGGTCGGCGTCGGCACCGGATTGTCCTCGATCGTCACGCTGCAGAAGTGTTCCGCGCGCGGCATGGCGTAGTCCATGAACGAGCCCGCGATCACCTGGCCGCTCTGCGGATCGTAGGCCTTGTCCTCCATCAGCACCTGGCCCATGCCCTGGGCGATGCCGCCCATGATCTGGCCTTTCACCAGCATCGGGTTGATGACGGTGCCGACGTCGTCCACCACCCAGTAGCCGACGACGGCCGTGGTCCCCGTCTCGGGATCGATCTCGACCTCGCAGACGTGACAGCCGTTGGGGAAGTTGCCGGATCGGGCGCGATAGGTCGCAGTCTCGTACAGGCCGGGCTCCATCCCGGGCGGCAGCTTCTCCAGCTTGAACGCGGATTTCGCCACATCGTGGATGCCCAAGCCGCGGTCGGTGCCGGCGATGGTGAAACGGCCGTCCTTGAACTCCATGTCGGATTCGGAGGCTTCAAGGATATGCGCCGCGAGCTTCTTGCCCTTCGCAATCACCTTGTCGGCGACCATGACGATGGCGCCGCCGCTCATGGTGGTCGAGCGCGAGCCGCCGGTGCCCATGCCGAAGGCGACGGCCTCGGTGTCGCCCTGGATAAACTTGATGGAGTCCGGATCGACGCCGAGCCGGTCCACCAGGATCTGCGTCTGGATCGTGTTGTGGCCCTGGCCGTGCGAGATGGAGCCGGTCACGAAGGTCATGCCGCCCAGAGGATCGAAGCGGATTTCCGCAGTCTCGATGGTTGGATCGGCGGCTTGCTCGATGGTGTTGGAGATGCCGATGCCGCGCAGCATGCCGCGCTTGGCGGCTTCTTTCCGCCTCGCGTCGAAGCCGCGCCAGTCGGCGAGCTTCATGGTGCGGTCCATGTTCTCCTCGAACCGGCCGCTGTCGTAGGTGAAGGTGAGCGGCGTCTTGTAGGGCATGGCCGACGGCGGAATGGTGTTCCTCCGCCGCAGCTCCGCCGGATCGATCTTCATTTCGTCCGCGGCCATGTCGATCAGCCGCTCCATCATGTAGGAGGCCTCGGGCCGGCCGGCGCCGCGGTAGGGCGAGGTGCAGTGCGTGTTGGTCAGCATGCCGGAGATGGCGACGTGCAGCGCCGGCGTCGTATAGACGCCGCAGACCGTGCCGATGTTGACCACCGGCGGCATCGCGCCGCGAAACGAAACGTAGGCGCCGAGATTGCCGAAGCTGCGGATTCGCACGCCGAGGAATTTTCCGTCCTTGTCCAGCGCCAGTGCGGCATCGACGATGTTGTCGCGGGCGTCGTCGTCGCTGATATGCGCCTCGTTGCGGGTGCTCAGCCATTTCACCGGTTTGCCGACGCGGCGCGCCGCCCACAGCATCAGGATGATTTCCGGGTAGATCGAACCGCGCAGGCCGTATGAGCCACCGATGTCGCCGGTGACGAGGCGGAGCTGTGCCTCCGGAATTTTCATCGTTGTTTCGGCGATGGCATTGCGGAACAGCCAGGGCCGCTGGAAGCCGCAATGCAGCGTGTAGCGGCCGGTGCCGCGGTCGTATTCGCCGGTGACGCCGCGCGGCTCGAGCGTGTTGGCGGTCACCCGGTTGATCACCAGGCGCTGCTCGATGACATGGGCGGCTCGCGCGAACGCGGCGTCCACCGCGGCCTTGTCGCCGGCCTGATAGAAATAGGCCTCGTTGTTGGGGCAGTCGTCGTAGAGCCGCGGCGCGCCCGGCTCGAATGCGTCGCGCGCCGAAACGACGGCGGGGCGCGGCGCATAGTCGACCTCGACCCGCTCGGCGGCGTCGCGGGCAAGCTCCAGCGTGTCGGCGACGACGACGGCGACCGGATAGCCGACATGCAGCACGCGGCCGATCGCGATCGCCGGCCGGTGCGGCAGGTACATCGGCCCGCCGTCGCGCTTCTTGTAGGGTGCCATCGACGGCATGGTGCCGAGGCTGTCGTCAGCGTAGTCCTGGCCGGTTAGCACGGTGTGCACGCCGGGCATCTGCAGCGCCGCCCGCGCATCGATGCTCCGGATGTCCGCATGTGCGTGCGGCGAACGCACGATCGAAGCATAAAGCTGGTCCGCGACCTTGAGATCGTCGTAGTAGCGCCCGCGCCCCATCAGCAGGCGAGGGTCCTCGCGCCGCCGCACCGATTGACCGATCGAGAATTCACCCATGAAGAACTCCGCTGAGACAGCGGCAGTCTAAACCGCCATGCCGGCCGTCGCAGCCCGTAAATGGGGCTGCGGGGCCGGCATGGACAGGAGCCGCGGGACGGGTGGGGACCGTTGGGGATCGCGGCGAAACTCTAGGACCAGACCGACATGCGGTGACTGCTGGTGATGCCGAAGGCCGAACCGCGCAGGCCGTCGGCGGCGCGGCGCGCCAGCCCGACCGGGTCGGAGGTCAGGCTCTGCTGGCCTTGGCCCAAGAGCGTGGCATTCAGGCTCGCGCGAAGCTGGCCGGCGAGATCGAGATGGTTTGACGAAGCTGCGACCTTTGCGCCGAGGGCCTTCGCCTGTGACAGCGCGTCGTTGAGCTTTTCGATCACGCGGTCGCGCGCACCAGGGTCGGATGCGTCGCCCAGCGAGTCGAAATCCGCGCTCTTGAGCAAGGCCGACAGATTGGCCGCGAAGGTTTGGGCGTCGCCGACCAGGCCGGAGGCGACCGACGGGGACATCGCGCCGCCCGGGCTCGACGCCAAGGCGCCGACGGCGGAGACGAGGGATTGCAGGCTGTCGCGGAACGCGGCGCTTGCGGTCGGGTCGGCTGCCGCCGAACTCTGCACGCGGTCGAACCCGACCAGGAGCGAGCGCGAGCCGAGGGAAACCTCGCTTGTACCGGTCTGGACCTGCTCGGTGCCGACCACCACCTCTTCGGTGCCGACCTGCACCTGATGGGTGCCGGCCACGTACTGCTCCTGGCCGCTGACGTATTGTTCCTGGCCGGTGACGTACTGCTCCTGGCCGGTGACGTATTGTTCCTGGCTGACCACCACCTCTTCGGTGCCGACCTGCACCTGCTGGGTACCGACCACGCTCGCTTGGGTCGTGCCGGCGGTCAGGCCGAGTTCTGCCAGCGGGCTTCCGTTGCCGGCAACCTCGGCAACAGTCAGGGATTGGGCGTTGCTCGTCTGCAAATTCAGTTTGCCGTTCGCGGTGATGCTGGCGCTCAGATTGGCGATACTGTTGAGCGCCACCGTACTCGACTCGCTATCGAAAAGCTAAAGCGCGCAAGGGCTTGACGGGTAGTTTTGGGGATAGAAGTTGGTTGAGGAAGGCGATTATTTGATCAGGACTTGCGGCGACAAAGATTTTACGGAGCGTGTTCAGACCGAGAGCGA